>JAGXSL010000136.1 GCA_018333835.1 Lysobacteraceae bacterium | reverse complement strand
CGATCCGCGCCGCGCCCGTGGGCCATGGGGATCGCAGGAGGCGCACAGGGCGAGTGGCCATCGCTCAGCGATCACTGATCGCTGATGGCCGCGAGCGCCAGCCGCGCTGCGGCTGGCCGGAAAGCGCCGTCCGGCGACTGCGGAGCGGGACGCGTAGCCGTCGCCGGCCGCGACTCCATGGGCCACGAAGGCAGGCGCGCCCGGGACGGTGCGCTCGGAACGGCGGGCCGTGGAGCGCCCGGGTCGGCGGTTCAGACGCCGGGGCCGAAGCCGCCCGCCACGCCCTTGACCGCCACCGCCACTGCGTCGTGCGGATGCAGGCTCTCGAAGTGCGAGGCACGGACCCGGAAGTCGAGGATGCGCTCGTCGGCATCGAGCGCCTGCTGCATGCGCCGGGCGGCGTCCTCGCAGAACATCAGGTTCTGGCCGTTGAGGCGGGCGAAGGCCTGCTCGTCCTCGCGCTTGACCACGGTCTGCACCGGGGTCTTGAGCGCGCCCTCGATGCGGTCCACCAGCTCGATGATCGGGAAATCGGTCACGTGCGGGGCCAGCCGCACCCGCACGTCGGCGTGGCTGCGCTGGCTGTGCGGGGTGGCGAGGATGCCCTGCTCGGTGCCGAGCCAGCGCAGCACGGCCTCGGTCGAGACCTCGCCGCCGCCGGGGAAATCGCGGCGGAACTGCTCCTGGATCAACTGCCGCGCCAAGGCCGCCGAGCAGGGGCAGGTGCTGGAATAGGTGATGCGCACGTCCATCTCGAGGTTGAAGGCGTTGCGCTCGAGGGTCGCCCGCAGGGCCACCGGGTAGCTCTTCCAGCCGGTGTTGTCGCTGACCAGGGCCTTGCGCCGGACCAGGTGGTCGAAGCGCAGCTCGACCATGGCGCGGTCCGACAGTTCGGCATGGGAGTCGAGGAAGTCGCGCAGCAGCCGGCGCAGGCTGGCCGGACCGACCGGCTCGGCGGCGAGGTGGCGGTCGACGTGCAGGTAGAGCCGCGACATGTGGATGCCGCGCACGTCGGGCCGGTGCAGGTTGACGAAGGCGTTGATGCGGGCCGGCGTGCTGCTGACGGTGCCGTCCGGGGCGAGCAGGCGCACCGGCGCGTCGATCTCGCCCATGCCCACCCAGGCCAATTGGCCGGCGGCCGCCGGGCGGGCTTCGCAGGCGATGTCCGGCATGATGCGGACGACGTTCTCTCGGATCGGCGACATGGGAGGGTCCGGTGGCGAGGTCGGGACCACCTTAGGTGGGTACCCGTACAGCGTACGTCAAGTCGTGGCGGCGGGCGGAATCCGGTAGTGCAACGCAGCGTCGCGGGCGCACCGCCAGAAGGCGAAGGGGCGCCGCCAGCGGGGCGGCGGTGGATGGGCGGGCCGGCCGGCGGCCCACGCGGCGAGCCGCCGCCGGTCGTCCTCGGCGAGCAGGCGCGCGAGCAGGCTCTCGCCACGCCGCGGGGGTGCGATCCGCGCCCGCAACTGCCCGGCCCAGTCGCGATACACGCCGGGCGCCGTGGCGGCATCGGCGGGACGGCGGCCATGCCGCGCCCACAGCGCCAGCGGGACGCCGGCGGCACCGGCGGTTCCGCGACCCAGCGCGAGCCCCTGCCAATGCAGCACGAAACGGTCGGCGGCACCGGGGTCGGTGCTCCCTGCCAGCGCGGCATCGATGCGGGCGACGGCACTCGCCAGCGGTCGCAGGGCCGCTTCCGCGGCGGCGGCGCTGGCGGCCGGCGCGTCGTCCTCGGCCAGTTCCAGCAGCGCCTGCGCGAACGCCGCCCAAGGCAGGGCCGGCGTGGCCAGTACCCGGCCCAGCGGATGCCGCGGCTGTCCGGCCGGCAGGGCCGCCAGTTCCTCGGCCCACCAGCCACAGCGCAGGGCGCGAACCCGAGGGTCGCTGCTTTCGAACAACGCCGATTCGCACTCACCGAGCAGGCCCGCCCAGGCCAGCAGCAGCAACCGTTCCGGTGCCGGCAGGAAGGCCGGGGCCAGCGTCAGCAGGGGCAACCGGGCTTCGGCGCCGGCCAGCAGCGAGTGCAGCGCCTCGTCCGCTCCGGCACCTCCGCTCATGCCCGTGCCATCCCGAGCCAGGCCGCCAGCGCCCCGGCGTCGGCGCAATGGGCGCTGGCCGGCCAGCGCGAGGGGCAATCGCCGGCTTCGCGGTAGCCCCAGAGGGCAACGGCGGTCGGCATGCCGGCGGCATTGCCGGCGGCGATATCGCGGGCATCGTCGCCGACGTAGGCGCAGGTCCCAGGCGGCACGCCGAGCCGGGCGACGGCGTGGGCCAGCGGCGCCGGATCGGGTTTGCGCAGCGGCAGCGTGTCACCGCCGACCAGCACGGCGCAGCGTGCCGTCCAGCCGAGGCCGGCCAGCACACCGCGGGCGAGGGCTTCCGGCTTGTTGGTGACGATGCCCCAGCGGCAGCCATGCGATTCGAGCTGATCCAGCAGGGCCTCGATCCCCGGAAAGGGCCGGCTGTGCACGACCAGCGCCTCGGCGTAGGCGGCGAGGAAGCGCGGCAGGCGGGCTTCGAGGGCGGCCGGGTCGGACTCCGGGTAGGCCCGTGCCAGCAGGGCGCGCCCGCCTTTCGAGACCAAGGGGCGGAGTTCGGCCTCGTCCAGGGCGGCCCGGCCGTCCTCGACCCGCAGGCGGTTGACCGCGGCGGCGAGGTCGGGCGCGGTGTCGACCAGGGTGCCGTCGAGGTCGAACAGCACCGCCCGCGGCGGCCCCTGCAGCGGCCGCGCGATGCCGGCAACCGCGGTGTTCACGCCGGTTTCCGTGCCGCGCACAGGTAGTTCACCGCGGTGCCGGCGCCCACCCAGGCGGTGCGCCGCAGCGGGTCGTAGTGCAGGCCGTCGAGGGCCTCCAGCTCCAGCCCGGCGCGGCGCAGGCCGGCGGCCAGTTCCGAGGGCCGGATGAAGCGCCGCCAGTCGTGGGTGCCGCGCTCGATCAGCCCGGTGAGGTACTCGGCACCGACGATGGCGAGGGCGAAGGCCGCCGGGGTCCGGCTGATGGTCGAGACCACCAGCACCCCGCCCGGCCGGAGCAGGGCGGCGCAGGCATCGAGGATGGACTGCGGATCGGGGACGTGCTCCAGCAGCTCCATGCAGGTGACGAGGTCGAAATGGTCCGGCATCTCGGCGGCGAGGGACTCGGCGGCCTGCACGCGGTACGCCAACCGCGGCCTTTCGCCGGACTGCTCGCGCTCCAGCAGGTGCAGGCGGGCGACATCGACGAGGTCGGCGGCGAGGTCGATGCCGAGCACCTCGGCCCCGGCGTCCGCCATCGCTTCGCTGAGCAGGCCGCCGCCGCAGCCGACATCGAGCACCCGCGCCCCGCGCAGTGGATGCTGCCGGGCCACGTAGGCGAGGCGGGCGGGATTGAGGGCATGCAGGGGCCCCTGCGGTCCCTGCGGGTCCCACCAGCGCGCGGCCAGCGCGGAGAAGCGCGCCAGTTCGGCGGGATCGGCATTGGTGGGCGAAGACGTGGACGCGGGGGCGGGGATCATGGCGTGGCTCCGCTGCGCGGGATGGTGGCGATCCGCCGCGCCCAGGCCCGCGCCTTCGCCTTCAGCGCGTCGGCGTCGATCCCGACCAGGCGGCGCTCGCGCAGTTTCGGGCGGCCGCCGATCCAGACCTCGCTGACCTGGTGGCGGGTGGCGACGTACACGAGGTGCGAGATGACGTGGTAGAGCGGCTGGAGTTCCAGTTCGCCGAGGTCGACCAGCACCAGGTCGGCCTGCTTGCCGGGCTCGATCGAGCCGATCTCGTGCTCGCGGCCGAGGGCCTTCGCGCCGGCCAGCGTCGCGGCTTCGAGCGCCGAGGCGGCGTCCAGGGCGCGGGCGTCGCCGGCCACGGCCTTGGCGAGCAGGGCGGCATTGCGGGTTTCCTCGAACATGTCGAGGTCGTTGTTGCTGGCGCAGCCGTCGGTGCCGATGCCGACGTTGGCGCCGGCGACGCGCAGGGCCTCGACCGGGCAGAAGCCGGAGGCGAGCTTCAGGTTCGACTGCGGGCAATGCGCGATGTGCACGCCGCGCCCGGCACAGAGGCGGATCTCGGCCTCGGTGAGCTGGGTCATGTGCACGGCGATCAGCCGGGCATCGACGATGCCGAGGCGGTCCAGCCGCGCCAGCGGGCGCTGGCCGTGCTGCTTCTGCGAATCCTCGACTTCCTGCGCGGTCTCGTGGACGTGGCAGTGGATCGGCAGGTCGAGCTGGGCGGAGAGCATGCCGATGCGCTCGAAGCTGGCGTCGGACACCGTGTAGGGCGCATGCGGCGCGAAGGCGAAGCGGACCAGCGGGTCGCCGCGCCAGGCGTCGAAGACCTCCAAGGCCTTGTCGAAGTACTCGGCCGTGGTGCGGGCCCAGGGCGAGGGGAACTCGATCACCGGCAGGCCGACGGTGGCGCGGAAGCCGAGGCGCTGGTAGGTCTGCGCCTGCACGTCGGGGAAGAAATAGCTCTCGTTGCAGGTGGTGGTGCCGCCGCGGACCATCTCGGCCACGGCGAGCTCGATGCCGTCGGCGACGAAGTCCGGCCCCATCACCGCACCTTCGATCGGCCAGATGTGCTCCTGCAGCCAGGGCATCAGCGGCAGGTCGTCGGCAACCCCGCGTAGCAGGGTCATCGGGTTGTGGGTGTGGAGATTGACGAGGCCCGGGATCAGCACGGCCTCGGGGCGCGACACGGTCTCGGCCGGCAGGAAGCGCGCCCGCGCCTCGGCGCGGGGCAGCACGGCGAGGATCCGCCCGTCCCGCACGGCGACGGCGTGGCCCGCGAGCACCGCGCCCTTCGGCACCACCGGCACCACCCAGCCGGCTTCGATCAACAGGTCGCAGGGTTCGAGCACGTTCACTCCCCGGGTGAGGCCGCGGCGCGCCGGCGCCGGCGCTTACTTGACGCGGCCGACGTACTCGCCGGTGCGGGTGTCGACCTTGATGATCTCGTCCTGGCCCACGAACAGCGGCACGCGCACCACGGCGCCGGTCTCCAGCTTGGCCGGCTTGCCGCCGCCACCCGAGGTGTCGCCGCGCACGCCGGGATCGGTCTCGACGATCTTCAGCTCGACGAAGTTCGGCGCCTGCACGGCGATCGGCGTGCCGTTCCACAAGGTCACCACGCAGGGCTCCTCGCCCTTGATCCACTTCGCGGTCTCGCCCACGCCGGCGGCGTCGGCCTGAACCTGCTCGAAGGTCTCCTGCTGCATGAAGTGCCAGAACTCGCCGTCGCTGTAGAGGTACTGCATGTCGGTGTCGACGACGTCGGCGGCCTCGACGCTGTCGGTCGCCTTCATGGTCATCTCGACCACCCGGCCGGACTTGATGAAGCGGTACTTGACGCGGGTGAAGGCCTGGCCCTTGCCCGGCTTGACGTACTCGGTCTCGGTGATGACGCACGGCTCGCCGTTGACGATGATCTTCATGCCGTTCTTGACGTCGTTCATGCCGTAGCTGGCCATGCGGATGCTCCTCGAACCCTAGAATGCAGCCCGTGATGATACCCGTTCCCTCCCCCACTCGGCAGCCCGAGCGTTGGCAGACCCTGTGGCGCGACGCCGTGCGCGACCCGGTGGAACTGCTGCGGCTGCTGGGCCTCGACGCCCTGGCGGCACGGCTTTCGGTGCCGGCCACCGCGCAGTTCCCGCTGCGGGTGCCGCGCGGCTTCGTCGCCCGGATGCGCCGCGGCGACCCGCACGACCCGCTGTTGCGGCAGGTGCTGCCACTCGACGACGAGGACCGCCTCGTTCCCGGCTTCACGCTCGACGCCGTCGGCGACGCGGCGGCCAAGGGCGGCACCGGGGTGATCCACAAATACGAAGGCCGTGCCCTGCTCATCGCCACCGGCAGTTGCGCCATCCATTGCCGCTACTGCTTCCGCCGGCACTTCCCGTACGCCGAGGAAACCGCCGCCGCGGCAGGCTGGGCTTCGGCGCTCGATGCCCTGCGCCGCGACCCGACCCTCCACGAGGTGATCCTCTCCGGCGGCGACCCGCTCAGCCTCTCGACGGCCAAACTCGCCGAACTCACCGGCGCGCTGCGCAGCCTGCCGCAGGTCACGCGGCTGCGGATCCACACGCGCCTGCCGGTCGTGCTGCCGGAGCGCATCGACGGCGAATTCCTCGACTGGATCGGCGCCCTGCCCTGGCCGGTGGTCGTGGTGCTGCACGCCAACCATGCCAAAGAGATCGACGCCGGCGTGCGTGCAGCCTGCGCGGCCCTGCGCGCTCGCGGCGTGCACCTGCTGAACCAGGCCGTGCTGTTGCGCGGGGTCAACGATTCCGCCGACGCGCTGGTCGAGCTCTCCGAAGCCCTGTTCACGGCCGGCGTGCTGCCCTACTACCTGCACCTGCTCGACCGCGTGCAGGGTACGGCGCACTTCGAGGTGCCCGAGGCCGAGGCGCTGGCCCTGCGCGCGGCCCTCCATGCGCGCCTGCCGGGGTTCCTGCTGCCGCGGCTGGCCCGCGAACAGCCCGGGCAACCCGGCAAGACCCTGTACTGAGGCGGCGGACGCGCCTTCCAGCCGGGCTTCGGCAGGCCGTACACTGGCCCGCAGTGTCGCCACGACATCCCCCGGAGTCCGCATGCCCACCCTCGACGCCGTGCTGCGCCTGCTGCTGGTCGACGACCGGATCGAGGACGCCGAGCGCCTGACCAGCCTGCTGCGCAACGGCGGCATCGCGGTCCGGCCGCAGCGGCCCGACGGCATCGACGAGCTCCGGCAGCTGCTGGCGCAGCAGAGCCTCGACCTGGTGGTGGCCTCGATGACGGCCCGCACCATCCCCTTCGAGACCGTGCTGCGCGAGGTGCAGGCCAGCGGCAAGGACCTGCCGGTGCTCGCCACGCTGGACAGCCTGGACGAGGCCAGCCTGCTCGCCGCCCTCGCCGCCGGTGCCCGCGGGGTGCTGCTGCGCCAGCATCCCGCGCAGGCACAGGCGGTGGTGCGCGCCGAGGCCGAGGCGGTGCGCGACCGCCGCGCGCTGCGCGTCCTGGAGGCGCAGCTGCGCGAAACCGAACGCCGCTGCGACGCCCTGATCGCTTCCTCCCGCGACCCCATCGCCTACCTCCACGAGGGCATGCACATCCGCGCCAACGAGGCCTACCTCGAGATGTTCGGCTACGGCAGCTTCGACGAGATCGAGGGCCTTTCGGTGCTCGACCTGGTCGCCCCGTCGCATGCCGGCGAGTTCAAGAACCTGCTGAAGCGCATCGCCAAGGGCGAGCCGCCGCCGGAGCAGTTCGATCTGAAGGCGATCGATGCCGCCGGGAAGATCTTCGACGCGGTGATGGAATTCACCCCGGCCAGCTACGAGGGCGAGCCCTGCCTGCAGGTGGCGTTCCGACCCAACATGCTCGATGCCTCGGTGGTCGCCGAGCTGGAGACGCTGCGCCACCACGATTCGGTGACCGGGCTGGCCAACCGCGCTTCCTTCATGGCGGAACTGGAGAAGGCCATCGCCGCCGCCGCCGGCGGCCGCCACCACCAGGCCCTGCTGCTGGTCGAACCGGACAACTACGATGCCTTGGTCGCCAGCGTCGGGCTGGCGCGGGCCGACGAACTGCTGGCCGCCATCGCCCGCCGGATCGAGAGCGTGCTCGACGGCAACACCTTGGCCGGCCGGCTTTCCGACCACCGCTTCGGCGTGCTCTGCCGCCTGCACGACCACAAGGCCAGCCAGGCCCGCGCCGAGCGCATCCGCGCCGCCTTCGGCGACCAGCTCCTCGAGGTCGGCGAGCGCGCCCTGACCCTCAGCGTCAGCGTCGGCGGCGTGCAGATCGGCGAACGCAACGCCCAGATCGGCCCGGTCATCAGCCGTGCCGAGGACAGCCTGCTCTCGGCCATGGGCGTGGGCGGCGACCGGGTCGAGATCCACGATCCGGCCGCCCGCGACCGCGCCGAGGAGGAACGCACCGCCGCCTGGGTGCAACGCCTGCGCGAGGCCATCGCCCAGGACGGCTTCACCCTGCACTACCAGCCGATCGTCGGCCTGCGCGGCGAACCGGAAGAGATCTACGAGGCCTACCTGCGGCTCAAGGGTGCGGGTGGCGAAATCATCAGCCCCGCCACCTTCCTGCCGCTGGCCCGGGAACAGGGACTCGGCCCGGCGATCGACCGCTGGGTGGTGCATCGCGCCATCGCCGTGCTCGCCGAGCGCCAGGCGCAAGGCCGGGCCACCACGCTGTTCGTCAAGCTGGGGCCGGAGAGCATCGCGGCCCATCCGCCACTCGGCGAGGAGATCGCCGCCGCCGTGCGCGCGGCCGGCATCCCTGGTTCGCGGCTGGTGCTGGAACTGCACGAGCCGGCGGTGTTCACCCACCTCAAGGCGATCCAGGCCTTCACCCACGGGGTGCGCGCCGCCGGGGTGCGGCTGGCACTCGAACACTTCGGCACCGGCCTCAACTCGTTCCAACTGCTCCAGCACGTCGAGGCCGACGTGGTGAAGATCGACCGCAGCTACATCACCGACCTCGCCCGCAACGCCGAGAACCAGGCCAAGGTCCGCGAGTTCGCCGACAAAACCCGCGAGCTGGGCAAGACCTGCGTGGTGCACTACGTGCAGGACGCGGCCAGCATGGCCGTGCTCTACGGCATGGGCGTCGATTACGTCGAGGGCGATTTCCTCGCCGCCGCCGGCCCGGCGATGAGCTACGACTTCGGCTGAGGCGGCAACGCGACGAGCAGGTGCGCCGCGGCCTCGCGGCCGGATCCCCAGGCACGCTCGGCGGGCGGCAGCCCGTCCGCGGTCCGCCAGCCGACCGCGTCCCCGGCCAGGGCCAGGCCGTCGACGGCCAGGGCCAGGGCGGCGTCGAGCCCATGGGCTGGACGGGCGTAGCGCCAGCGATGGGCGTCGAAACCGCGCAGCGCCGCGGCATCCAGCCCGGTGGCCCGCAGGAAGGCGGCCCGTAGCCGCTCCGCCGCCGCCCCGGCCTCGAGTTCGAGGTGGGCCTCGCTCCAGGCCGTGCCGGCGTGCACGACCCAGTGCCCGGCATCGGTGCGGCCCGGTTTGGCGGCTTCGCGGAACAGCCCCTGCAGCACGCCTTCGGCATCGACGCCCGTGGAGGGTAGCGGGCCAGCGCCGACCTCCACCGTCGCCAGCCCGGCCCAACACGGCAGGTAGCGCACGCCGGCCAGCCCGTCGAGCAGGCCGGCCAGGGCCGGTGGAGGCGGATCGCCTTCCGCCATCCGGGTGCAACCCGCTCGCAGCAATGCGGCGGCCTGCGGTGCCGGGATCGCCAGCACCAGCCGCGGCGCCTCGGCCAGCACCCGTCCTTCGCCGTCGAGGGCAGCCCAGTGGTGGCCGCGCCACGCCAGTGCCGCCACCGGGACGGACCAGCGCGCATCGAGTCCGTCGAGCAAGCCCGCCACCAGCGCGTTCATACCGGGCACGCCGACCCAGCCGTCGCCCCAGCGAGCCGCACGCCCGGCCGCGGCCTCGGCATCGAGCCAGCCACCGAATTCCGCGCCGAAAGCCTGCAGGACCGCCGCACCGTGGTCGAAGCCGCCGCTGGCGACGTGCCGGGTGCTGAGCCGGCCGCCGGGGCCACGGCCCTTGTCGAGCACCCGCGCCCGCAGGCCGGCATCGGCGAGCGCACGCGCCGCAGTGGCGCCGGCGAGGCCAGCGCCGACCACGAGGGCCTCGGTGGCGAGCACGGGCGGGGTGCCGGCGGGGCGCGCCCTCAGCGCAGCCCGGTCTCGTTGCGGGCGATCACGAGGCGCTGCACTTCGCTGGTGCCTTCGTAGATCTCGGTGATCTTGGCGTCGCGGAAATAGCGCTCGAGCGGCATCTCCTTCGAGTAGCCCATGCCGCCGTGGATCTGCACGGCCTGGTGGGTGATCCACATCGCCGCCTCGGACGCCGTCAGCTTGGCCACCGCCGCCTCGGTGCTGAAGCGTCCGCCGGTCCGGTCGGCCTGCGCCTTGGCCCAGGCCGCGCGCAGCGTGAGCAGGTGGGCGGCGTCGAGCTTGCACTTCATGTCGGCGATCTTGGCCTGGATCATCTGGAAGCTGCCGATCGGCTGGCCGAAGCTCTTGCGCTCCTTGACGTAGGCGACGCTCGCCTCGTAGGCGGCGCGGGCGAGGCCCACGGCCTGCGCGGCGATGCCGATGCGGCCGGCGTCGAGCACGCCCATGGCGATCTTGAAGCCCTCGCCCTCCACGCCGATCACCTCGTCGGCGCTGGCGACGTAGTCCTGGAACTCGATCTCGCAGGTCGCCGAGGCGCGGATGCCGAGCTTCGGCTCGGTCTTGCCGCGGAAGAAGCCCGGCTTGGCGGTGTCGACCATGAAGGCGGTGATGCCCTTGGCGCCCTTGTCCGGGTCGGTCATCGCGAACAGGATGATGTACTTCGCCACCGGGCCGGAGGTGATCCAGCTCTTCTTGCCGTTGATGACGAAGCTGCCGTCGGCCTGCTTCACCGCGCGGCAGCGCATGGCGGTGGCGTCGGAGCCGGACTGCGGCTCGGTGAGGGCGAAGGCGCCGATCTCCTTGCCTTCGGCGATGGCGCGCACGTAGCGCTGCTTCTGCGCCTCGGTGCCAAACTTCAGGATGCCATTGCAGAACAGCGAGTTGTTGACCGACATGATGGTGCTGTGCGCGCAGTCGCCGGCGGCCACCTCGATCATCGCCAGCACGTAGCTGACCGGGCACATGCCGGCGCCACCGTACTCGGCCGGCACCTCGATGCCCATCAGGCCGTTCTCGCCCAGGGTGCGGATGTTGTCGAGCGGGAATTCGCCGCTGCGGTCGAAGTGCTCGGCGCTCGGCGCGATCTTCTCCCGGGCGATCCGGCGCGCCACGTCCTGGATCATCAACTGCTCTTCGGTGAAGGCGAAATCCACGGCAGACCCCTCTGGGCGGGTTCAAGGAAGACGCCGATTGTAGCGGTTCGACCATACCCGCCGGCATGGTGCCGGGGTGAAGGCCGGGAGCGCGCCGGTTGACCGCCCGCCGGGCCTTGCCTACCCTGCTTCATCTTTGAATCGCGATAAAACGATCGACATGGACCTCAACGCTTGGTCGGACTGCCTGAAAGTCCTCGCCGACCCCACCCGCGTGCGCCTGCTCGCCCTCGTCGAGCGCGAGGAGCTGACGGTGGCCGAACTCGCCACCATCACCCACCTCGCGCAGCCGCGGGTCTCGACGCATCTGGCCAAGCTGCGCGAGGCCGCCCTCGTGGTCGATCGCCGCGCCGGCGTCTCGGCCTACTACCGCTTCAACGACGCGATGGAAGACGCCGAGGCGGCGCTCTGGCGCACCCTGCGCGACGGTGCCAACGATCCGCTGCTGCGCCAGGACGCCGAACGCCTGCCGACCGTGCTCGCGGCCCGCGCCTCGGACCAGAACTGGGCCGACTCGGTGGCCGGCGACATGGAGCGCCACTACTCGCCGGGCCGCACCTGGGAGGCGTTGGCCCGCAGCGCCCTGCCCCTGCTGGAGCCGGTGGACGTGCTCGACATCGCCTCCGGCGACGGTCTGATGGCCGAGATGCTGGCCCCGCACGCCCGCCACTACCTCTGCATCGACGCCAGCCCGAAGGTGATCGCCGCCGCCCGCGAGCGGCTGTCGAAGTACGCCCACGTCGAGCTGCGCGAGGGCGACATGCACGCCATCGACTGCCCGGACGCCGCCTTCGACCTCGTGCTGCTGATGCACGCCCTCACCTACGCCGGAAAGCCGGCCAAGGCCCTCGCCGAGGCCGCCCGCGCCCTGCGCCCCGGCGGCCGCCTGCTTGCCACCTGCCTCGCCAAGCACGAGCACCGTGCCGCGGTCGAACCCTACGGGCACCAGAACCTCGGCTTCACCGAGAAGGAACTGCGCCGGCTGGCCGAGCAGGCCGGGCTTGCGGTGCGCGTCTGCGAGGTGGTGGCGAAGGAGAAGCGACCGCCGCACTTCGAGGTGATCAGCCTGATCGCCCACAAACCGGCCGCGGCGGGAACGGGCCACAAGCGCGCATGAGTGCCCTGCCCTGGCGACACCCGGCCCGCGTGCGGCAACTGCTGGACGCGATGGCCCGGCGGATCCTCGTGCTCGACGGCGCCATGGGCACGATGGTGCAGAAGCATGAGTTGCAGGAAGCCGACTACCGCGGCGAGCGCTTCAAGCATGGCTTCGATGGCCTGCGGTTCGCCCCGAAGCCCAGCAACGCACCGGGCGACCATGGCCGTGCACCGCTCGCCGCCGGCCATGCGCACGGCGAGAGCTGCGGCTGCGGCAGCGACCTCAAGGGCAACAACGACCTCTTGGTGCTGACCAGGCCGGAGGTCATCGCCGGCATCCACCGCGCCTACCTCGAGGCCGGGGCCGATCTGATCGAGACCAACACCTTCAACGGCACGCGGGTGGCGCAGGGCGACTACGGGCTGGAGCACCTCGTACCCGAGTTGAACCGCGAGGCGGCGCGGCTGGCCAAGGCCGCCTGCGCCGAGTTCGAGGCCCGCGATCCGTCCAAGCCGCGCTTCGTGGTCGGGGTGCTGGGGCCGACGCCGCGCACCGCCTCGATCTCGCCGGACGTCAACGACCCGGCCTTCCGCAACATCGATTTCGACACCCTCGTCGCGCAGTACCGCGAGGCGGCCGAGGCGCTGGTCGAGGGCGGCACCGACGTGCTGATGGTCGAGACCATCTTCGACACGCTGAACGCCAAGGCCGCGGTGTTCGCGCTGGAGACGATGTTCGAGGAACAGGGCGCGCGCTGGCCGGTGATGCTCTCCGGCACCATCACCGACCGCTCCGGGCGCACGCTCTCCGGCCAGACCGCCGAAGCCTTCTGGTACTCGCTGCGGCATGCCCGGCCGATCGCCGTCGGCTTGAACTGCGCGCTCGGCGCCCGCGACCTGCGTGCGCACATCGACGTGCTTTCCGCGGTGGCCGACTGCGCCATCAGCTGCCATCCGAACGCCGGCCTGCCGAACGCCTTCGGTGGCTACGACGAGGCGCCGGCCGAGACCTCGGGCGTGCTGCGCGAATTCGCCGAAGCCGGCCTGCTCAACATCGTCGGCGGCTGCTGCGGCACCACGCCCGCGCACATCGCCGCCATCGCCCGCGCCGTGGCCGGCCTGCCGCCGCGCCCCCTGCCCACGCTGCCGGCCCATATGCGCCTCGCCGGGCTGGAGCCCGCGGTGATCACGCCGGAGACCAACTTCGTCAACGTCGGCGAGCGCACCAACGTCACCGGCTCGGCGCAGTTCAAGAAGCTCATCCTCGAAGGCCGCTTCGATGAAGCACTGGTGGTCGCCCGCCAGCAGGTCGAGAACGGCGCGCAGCTCATCGACATCAACATGGACGAGGGCATGCTGGATGCCGAAACCGCGATGGGCCGCTTCCTGCGCCTGATCGCCGGCGAGCCGGACATCGCCCGGGTGCCGCTGATGATCGACTCCTCGAAGTGGAGCGTGATCGAGGCCGGCCTCAAGAACGTGCAGGGCAAGCCCATCGTCAACTCGATCTCGCTGAAGGAGGGCGAGGCCGAGTTCCTGCGCCAGGCCGGGCTGTTGCGCCGCTACGGTGCCGCCGTGGTGGTGATGGCCTTCGACGAGCAGGGGCAGGCTGACACCCGCGAACGCAAGGTGGCGATCTGTTCGCGCGCCTACGCGCTGCTGGTGGAGCGCGCCGGCATCGCGCCCGAGGACATCGTCTTCGACCCCAACATCTTCGCCATCGCCACCGGCATCGAGGAGCACGACGGCTACGCCGTGGCCTTCATCGAGGCCGCCCGCGAGCTGAAGGCCCGCTTCCCGCTGGCGCACGTCTCCGGCGGCGTCTCCAACGTCAGCTTCGCCCTGCGCGGCAACAACCCGGTGCGCGAGGCCATCCACGCGGTGTTCCTCTACCACGCCATCCGCGCCGGCATGGACTTCGGCATCGTCAACGCCGGCGCGCTGACGCCGATCGACGAGCTCGACGCCGAGTTGCGCGAACGGGTCGAGGACGTGGTGCTGAACCGCCGCCCCGACGCCACCGAGCGCCTGCTCGCCATCGCCGACCGCTACAAGGGCAGGAAGGGCGAGGCCAAGGTCGAGGACGCCGCCTGGCGCGAGCTGCCGGTGGCCGAGCGACTGACCCACGCGCTGGTGCATGGCGTCGATGCCCACGTCGAGGCCGACACCGAGGAGGCAAGGCAGGTGTTGGGCCGCCCGCTCGAGGTCATCGAAGGCCCGCTGATGGCCGGCATGAACGTGGTCGGCGACCTGTTCGGCGCCGGCAAGCTGTTCCTGCCCCAGGTCGTCAAGTCGGCCCGCGTGATGAAGAAGGCCGTGGCCGTGCTGCTGCCCTACCTCGAGGCCGAGAAGGCCGCCGCCGGCGGCGATGCCCGGCAGCGCGGCAAGATTCTCATGGCCACGGTGAAGGGCGACGTCCACGACATCGGCAAGAACATCGTCGGCGTGGTGCTCGGCTGCAACAACTTCGAGGTGATCGACTTGGGCGTGATGGTGCCGGCGCAGACGATCCTCGATCGTGCACGCGAAGAGCGCGTCGACCTGATCGGCCTGTCCGGCCTGATCACGCCCTCGCTGGAGGAGATGAGCCACGTCGCCAAGGAAATGAAGCGGCAGGGCTTCACCGTGCCGCTGATGATCGGTGGTGCTACCACCAGCCGCGCCCACACCGCGCTCAAGATCGACCCGCACTACGGCGAGCCGGTGGTCTGGGTGAAGGACGCCTCGCGCGCCGTCGGAGTCGCGCAGAGCCTGCTCTCGAAGGACCTGCGCGCGCCCTTCGTCGCGACCATCGAGGCCGATTACGCCGAAGTGCGCCGCCGCCACGCCCAGCGCGGCGACGCCAAGCCGCTCCTGCCGCTCGCCCGCGCCCGGGCCAAACGCTTCGCGCCGGACTGGGCGGTCTACGCCCCGCCGCAGCCGGCCGTGCCCGGGGTGACGGTGTTCGAGGACATCCCCCTCGTGACCCTGCGCGACTTCATCGACTGGACGCCGTTCTTCCAGACCTGGGAGCTGGCCGGGCGCTACCCGCAGATCCTCGACGACGCCATCGTCGGCGTGCAGGCCCGCGAACTCTGGCGCGACGCCCAGGCCCTGCTCGACACCGTCGTCCGCGAAAAATGGCTGACCGCCAAGGCGGTCGCCGGCCTCTGGCCCGCCGCGCAGGAGGGCGACGACATCGCCGTGTCCGACCCGGCACGGCCCGGGCGGCGGCTCGCCACCCTGCACACCCTGCGCCAGCAGGCCGACAAGCCCGACACTCGCCCCAACCTCGCGCTGGCCGATTTCATCGCCCCGGCCGGCCACGGCGACTGGATCGGTGCCTTCGCGGTGAATGCCGGCATCGGCCTCGATGCCCACGTGGCACGCTTCGAGGCCGCCCACGACGACTACAACGCCATCCTGCTGAAGGCGCTCGCCGACCGCTTCGCCGAGGCCGCCGCCGAGTGGCTGCACCGCGAGGTGCGCACCCGGCTCTGGGGCTACGCCCCCGACGAAGCGATCGACAACGAGGCCCTGATCCGCGAGGACTACCGCGGCATCCGCCCGGCCCCCGGCTACCCCGCCTGCCCCGAGCACAGCGAGAAGCGCACGATCTTCGACCTGCTCTCGGCCGAGACCCGCATCGGGCTGTCGCTCACCGAGAATTTCGCCATGCACCCTGCCTCGGCGGTGAGCGGGCTGTACTTCAGCCACCCGGACAGCCAGTACTTCGTGGTCGGCCGGCTCTCCCGCGAGCAGGTGCATGACTACGCGCGGCGCAAGGGCCTCGGCCTCGAACAGGCCGAACGCTGGCTGGCGCCGAACCTCGACTACGACCCGGATTGAGCCCGCGGAAGCCGGTCATCCGGATGGAGCCCACGGCAGCGGGCCGTGCCAGGCGGGAGCGGGCCACCCGGTCAGCCAGCGACCACGACTTCCGGCCGGTGAAGGCGGCGTGGTGCCGGGGTAGAGTCGTCCCTCACCCGTCCCCGGATGCCGCCATGACCCGTACCCCGCTTGCCGCCGCCCTCGCCGCCGCCCTGCTGCTGACCGCCCCGTTGCCGGCTCCGGCCCACGACCACGCCGCCGCGCCCGCCGAGGCGGCGCAGGCCAACCCCTTCCTGCTCGCCGAATGGGACACGCCCTTCGGTGCCGTGCCCTTCGACCGCATCCGGCCGGAGCACTACCTGCCCGCCTTCGAGGCCGGCATGGCGGCCCACCTCGCCGAGATCACCGCGATCACCGCCAACTCGGCGCCGGCCGATTTCGACAACACCCTGCTCGCACTGGAACGCGCCGGGCGCAAGCTCGACCGCGTCGCCGCGGTGTTCTTCAACATGGCCTCGGCCAACAGCAGCGACGCGATCCGCGCCATCCAGACGCAGATGGCGCCGCGCCTCGCGGCCCACCAGAACCGCATCCTGCTCGACCCGGCGCTGTTCGCCCGCGTCCAGGCGGTGTACCGGGCCCGCGGGATCTCCGGGCTCGACGCCGAGCAGCAGCGCCTGGTCGAACGCCAGCACCTGCAGTTCGTGCGCGCCGGCGCCGCCCTGAGCGAGGCCGAGCGGCAACGCGTGGCCGCCATCGGCGAGCGCCTCGCCGCGCTGTCGACGCGCTTCCAGCAGAACCTGATGAAGGACACCGACGAGTGGGCGCTGTTCCTCGACGCGGCGCAGATGGCCGGCGTGCCCGAAGCGCTGAAGGGCGCGGCGGCCGCCGAAGCCAAGGCGCGCGGGCAGGAAGGCCGCTTCGCCATCACCCTGCAGCGGCCGAGCGTCGAGCCCTTCCTCAGCTTCGCCCACGACCGCGCCCTGCGCGAGCAGGCCTGGCGGGCCTGGATCCTGCGCGGCGACAACAACGACGGCGAGGACAACAAGGCCATCATCGCCGAGATCGTCGCCCTGCGCGCCGAGCGCGCCCGGATCATGGGCCACGACTCGCATGCCCACTTCACCCTCGAAGACACCATGGCGAAGACGCCGGAGGCGGCGCTCGAGCTGATGCGCCGGGTCTGGGAACCGGCGCTGGCCCGCGCCAAGGAGGAGCGCGCCGACATGCAGGCGTTGATCGACGCCGCGGGCAAGGATTTCGCCCTCCAGGGCTGGGACTGGCGCTACTACGCCGAGCAGGTGCGCAAGGCGCGCTACGACGTCTCGCAGGACGAGGTGCGGCCCTATTTCCCGCTGGAGAACTTCATCGCGGCGCAGTTCCACCTGGCGGAGCGACTGTTCGGCTTGCAATTCAGCGAGCGCCGCGACCTGCCGGTCTACCACCCGAGCGTGCGGGTCTGGGAGGTCAAGGACGCCGAAGGCCGCCACGTCGGCCTGTTCTACGGCGACTACTTCGCCCGCCAGGGCAAGTCGGGCGGCGCCTGGATGAGCAGCTACCGGGTGCAGGAACGCTTCGACGGCGCGGTGGCGCCGCACGTCGTCAACGTCATGAACATCCCGGCCCCGGCCGAGGGCGAGGTCGCCACGATCTCGCTGGACGACGCCATCACCCTGTTCCATGAACTCGGCCACGGCCTGCACGGCCTGCTCTCGGACGTGCGCTACCCGAGCCTCGCCGGCACCGCGGTATCGCGCGATTTCGTCGAGTTCCCGGCGCAGATCCTCGAGCACTACCTGCTGACGCCCTACTTCCTCGACCGCTTCGCCCGCCACGCCGGAACCGGCGAGCCGATGCCGCGCGAGCTGCAGGAACGGCTGATCGCCTCGCGGAAGTTCAACCAGGGCTTCGCCACGGTCGAGTTCCTGGCCTCGGGCTTCGTCGACATGGACATCCACCTGCTCGACGCCGAGGCCGCCCGCGACCTCGACGTGGCGGCCTTCGAGCGCGCCTCGCTGGAGCGCATCGGGCTGCTGCCGGAGATCCCGATGCGCCACCGCAGCACGCACTTCGCCCACATCTTCGCCGGCGGCTACTCGGCCGGCTACTACAGCTACCTGTGGTCGGAGGTGCTGGACTCGGACGGCTTCGAGGCTTTCGTCGAGGCCGGCGACCTGTTCGACCCGGCGGTGGCGGCGCGGCTGAAGAAGCACGTGTTCGCGGCCGGCAACCGGCGCGACCCGATGGACGCCTACATCGCCTTCCGCGGCCGCCCGCCGGTGGTCGAGCCGCTGCTGCGCAGCCGCGGCTTCCCGGTCGGACCCGCGGCCGGGATGGCGCCGGCCGAGGGCACGGAGTGAGGGCTCACCAGACGAGGTCGTCGGGCACTTGGTGACGCGGGTCGCTGTCGTCCTCGGCGGGCACCGGCGCGTTCGGGTCGATCTCGAGCGCCACCGCCTCCGGCAGGAGGGCCTTGGCCTCGGCCAGCACCGCAGCGCTGACCAGCAGGTAGCGGCCGTTGCTCTGCACCACGCCGAGTTCGCCGGCATTGAGCGCCTTCAACTGCTCCGGCGTGACGTGCACGCGCTTGATCTTGCCGCCGTAGGGAAAATGCCGGACCTGCTCGGCGGCCGGATCGTTCAGGGCCCGGCCGGCGAGGAAAGCCTCCAGCCGGGCGCGCTGCTCGCGGCGCAGGCGCGCAGCTTCCTGCCGGGCCCGCTCGGCGGCCTCGCGTTCGCGCTTCTCGGTCTCCGCGCGCAGGGCGTAGGCCTTGGCGAGGTCGATCTCGTCCTGCGTGCGCGGCTTGTCCTGTGTGCGCGGCTTGTCCTGCGTGCGCGGCTTGTCCTGCGTGCGCGGCTTGCTGCGGTTCGCGGACTCCCGGCGTTCGCCGCGCGCGGGCTTCGGGGCCGGCTTGAAGCCGAGGCCCAGCAACTGGTCTTTGAGGCTATCGCTCATGGGATCGCGGAGAAGCAGCGGGCGACGGTTCCATAGTGCGGGAGTGGCAGGTGACGGCTCAATAGTGCGGCGGCGGCGGCTCGCCGGCCGGGTCGGCCGCGAGGGCGCGGCGCAACTGCTTCAGGTCCTCCAGCACCCGGCCGAGCCGTTCGCGGTCGCGCTGGCCTTCGCGCCGGGCCTCGGCGAGGGCGTCGGAAAGCTCCTGCAGGGCCTGCTCCTGGAACGCCAGCCGGGTCTCCAACTCGGCGAAGCGGCGATCGGTCGCCTGCGGCTCGCGCTCAGGGGCGGGCATGGCCACCCACGCGCAGGCTGCGGCCGCGGCCGATGCCGTAGTAGGCGAGCCCCGCCGCCTCGACCTCGGCCGGCTCGTAGATGTTGCGGCCGTCGAACACCACGCCGCCGCGCAGGGCGCGCCGCATGGCCTCGAAGTCCGGGTTCCAGAAAGCCTTCCACTCCGTCACCACCACGAGCGCGTCCGCCCCCTGCAGCGCGGCCTCGGGGGCATCGCAGAACACCAGGTCGGCGCGCTCGCCGAAGATCCGCCGCGCTTCGTCCATCGCCTCGGGATCGTAGGCCCGCACCCTCGCGCCGGCGGCCCAGAGCTGGCGCAGCAGGGTGATGCTCGAGGCCTCGCGCATATCGTCGGTGTTGGGCTTGAAGGCGAGGCCCCAGACCGCGAAGGTGCGGCCGGCCACCGCGCCCTCGAAGTGGGCTTGCACCAGTTCGAACAGCTTGTCCTTCTGGCGGTGGTTGACCGCCTCGACGGCGCGCAGCAGCACCGCCTCGTGGCCGTGCTGGCGGGCGGTGCGCTCCAGCGCCCGCACGTCCTTCGGGAAGCAGCTGCCGCCGTAGCCGGCGCCGGGGTAGATGAAGTGCCAGCCGATGCGCGGGTCGCTGCCGATGCCCTGGCGCACGGCCTCGATGTCGGCGCCGACGCGCTCGGCGATGTTGGCCATCTCGTTCATGAAGCTGATCTTGGTCGCCAGCATCGCGTTGGCGGCGTACTTGGTCAGCTCGGCCGAGCGCTCGTCCATGACGATGACGCGCTCGTGGTTGCGGTTGAAGGGCGCGTACAGGCGCTTCATCTTCTCGATGGCACCGGCGTCGCGGCTGCCGAGGATGATGCGGTCCGGGCGCAGGCAGTCGGCCACCGCCGCGCCCTCTTTCAGGAACTCGGGGTTGGAGACGACCTGGAATTCGACCGCAACGCCGCGCCGGGCCAGCTCGGCGGCGATCACCTCGCGCACGCGGTCGGCGGTGCCGACCGGCACCGTGCTCTTGTTGACCACGACGGTCGGCTGGGCGAGGTGCTGGCCGAGGGTACGGGCGACCGCGAGCACGTGGCGCAGGTCGGCGCTGCCGTCCTCGTCGGGTGGCGTGCCGACGGCGATGAAGACGATGCCGGCGCCAGCGATCGCCGCCGCGGCATCGGTGCCGAAGGCGAGCCTTCCGGCGCGCCGGTTGGCCAGCACCAGGTCCTCCAGCCCCGGCTCGAAGATCGGGATGCGGCCCTGCTGAAGGCCTTCGATCTTCGCCGCGTCGATGTCGACGCAGCTCACCTGGTGCCCGACCTCGGCGAGGCAGGCACCGGTGACCAGGCCGACGTAGCCGGTTCCAAACACACTGACGCGCATCCGCGCCCTCCCCCCGCCGGGCCGCGGGGCTTACTGCGCGGGTGCGGCCGGCGCGGCCTCCGGGGTGACGATCTCGAGCAGCTCGACCTCGAACTTCAACGTGGCGTTGGGCGGGATGTCGGCACCGGCGCCGTTCTCGCCATAGGCAAGCGCCGCCGGGATCCAGAGGATGTACTTGGAGCCGACCGGCATCAGCGAGACGCCCTCGGTCCAGCCCGGGATCACGCCGGAGAGCGGGAAGGTGGCCGGCTCGTTGCGGGCGTAGGAGCTGTCGAACTCGGTGCCGTCGAGCAGGGTGCCGCGGTAGTGGACGGTGACCGTGTCGGCGGCGGTCGGGCGCGGGCCGGAGCCGGCGCGCACGACCTGGTACTGCAGGCCGCTGGCCGTGGTGCGCACGCCCGGGCGACCCTGGTTCTCGGCGAGGAAGCGCTCGCCCTCGGCCAGGTTCCTGGCCCCCAGTTCGGCGCGGCGGGCCGCCTCGCGCTGCTGCAGGAACTGGCCGAAGGCCATGCCGACCTGCTGGGCCTGGGCGTCGGTCATCAGCCGGCCCTCGCCGCTCAGTCCGGCCTGGATGGCGCGGGTGAGCGTCGGCACGTCGACGTACTCCTTGACCTGCTGGAGGCTGTTGGCCATCTGCAGGCCGATCATGTAGCTGATCTTCTCGTTGTCGGTGCGCAGGCCCTCGACCGCCGGCAGTTGCAGGGTGGCGGCGGGAGCGGCGGCGGGGGCCGCGGCCTGCGGGGCCTGGGCGGCGGCGAGGCCGGCGACGGCGAAGACGCAGAGACCGAGCGCGGTGCGGGTGGCGAAACGGCGGGCATTCAGCATGGGGATCGGGGCTCCGGGAAAGGGACCGCCGTGGTGCGGCGGGCCGCCCATTGTCGGCCCCTCGCCGGGATTCGGCAATGCGCCCTCAGGAACGCCAGGCCAACGGCAGGGCGAGGAGGTGGGCGGCGATCACCGCCAAGCTGAGGTGGAGGCGCAGGCGGCGGAAGCCCGGCGTGGCCGGCAGGGTGTCGGCGCGGGTGTCGAACCACAACGCCAGCGCGAAGCCGCAGCCCAAGGCCGCCACCGCGTGCGGAGGCGGCAGGAACAGGGCCGGGAAGGCCCAGAGGCTGGGCAGCACCGCCAGCACGTAGCCCGCGGGGGGCGTCCCGGCGCTCATCACCCGCCCCCAGCGCACGCCGCCGAGGAAGCTCAGGATCACCGCCGAATAGACCAGGAAAGCCTGCTGCGCCGGGACGACCACGTCCGGCTGCTGCTGGACCAGCCCCCAGGCCCAGGCCGCCAGCGCCGCCGCGAAGGGCAGCAGGCCAGCCCAGCCGAGGCGCCGGGCCAGCGCCGGCAGGGGCGGCTGGTGCAAGTCCTGCAGGGCGCGGAACTCGCGGCGCAGGGCCTCCTCGTCGATCGCCCCGGAGGAGCGCGGCTCCGGCCTCATGGCGTGGCGGCGACCGGCCGCGGCGCTTCCAGCGCCTGCTTCACCGCCGCGCGCAGTTCCGGCGCCTCGGGCCGTACCCGGCTGCCGAAGCTGGCCAGCACCGTGCCGTCGCGGCCGACCAGGTACTTGTGGAAGTTCCAGCGCGGCGCCTCGCCGGCGGCGGCGGCCAGTTCGCGGAACAGCGGGGTGGCCTCGCGGCCGCGCACCACCACCCGCTCGAACATCGGGAAGCGCACGCCGAAGTTGAGCGTGCAGAACTCGCGGATCTCCTCCTCGGTGCCCGGCTCCTGGCCCATGAAATCGTTGGAAGGGAAGCCAAGCACCGCAAAGCCTTGGTCGGAGAATTCCTGGTGCAGGGCCTCCAGCCCCTCGTACTGCGGGGTGAAGCCGCACTTGCT
This sequence comes from Lysobacteraceae bacterium, assembly GCA_018333835.1. Classification (GTDB taxonomy): domain Bacteria; phylum Pseudomonadota; class Gammaproteobacteria; order Xanthomonadales; family Xanthomonadaceae; genus Silanimonas. Next base: position 30,518 of record JAGXSL010000136.1, on the reverse strand, counting down.
GGCGGTGTTGACGATCAGTAGCACCTGGCCGCCGAAGGCCTCGCCGAGGTGCACCCGCTCCTGCGAGGCGAGCCGGCGGTAGCTGTGGTCGAGCACGCTGGCCGCCAGCGTGCTGGCCAGGCCGAGCGCCATCGCGAGGATGCCGAGGCGCGTCAGGGTCTTCGTCGTGTGCATGGAATCCTCCCGTTGGCCGGCGGTTGCCGGTACGACTTTGCCAGTGTCGGCGACGTCCGGTGCAGGCGGTGTTGACTTCGTTGCGAGCTGGTGTTATGGTTCACTACAACACTGTACTGGTACCGACGCCATGCGCCCAGTTCGCCCGCGCCACCTGCGCCTCGCCATCGCCGGCCTCGCCGCCGGCCTGCTGGCGCTCACCTGGGCGGCGTACGGAAGGCAGGCGGACGGCCGCCACCATTCCGCGACCGCGCCGGCCGAGGCGGTGGAGACCACCGCCCGCTCCGGGCCGGGCGAACTGGCGATGCCGTATTTCTCGTTCGCCCGCCGCTCCGGTGGAGGGCGCTGATGGGCTTCACCTGGAGCGACGGCACGCCGATCTACCGGCAGCTCAAGGAGCGTGTCGTCGCCATGCTGCTGGACGGCGAACTGAAGCCGGGCGACGCCCTGCCCTCGGTGCGCCAGGTGGCGGCCGAGTTCCAGATCAATCCGATCACGGTGTCGCGGGCGTACCAGGAACTGGCCGACGAGGCCCTGGTGGAAAAACGGAGGGGACTGGGCATGTATGTCGTCGAAGGGGCGCGCGAGAAACTGCTGCGCTCGGAGCGCGAGCGCTTCCTGCGCGAGGAATGGCCGCCGCTGCGGGCACGGATCGAACGGCTCGGGCTGTCCCCGGGCCGCCTGTTCGGCGGCGACGCCGGGGACGGAGGACAGGGATGAGCACGCCGATCGTCACCGCCCGCGGCCTCGCCAAGCGCTACGGCCGGCGCACTGCCATCGACGGCATCGACCTCGACATCGCGCCCGGCCGCATCGTCGGCCTGATCGGCCCCAACGGCTCCGGCAAGACCACCACGCTCAAGGCCCTGCTCGGCCTGATCGATTTCGAGGGCCAGCTGGAGGTGCTGGGCCTCGACCCGCGCCGCCACCGCGACGCGCTGATGCAGGAGGTCTGCTTCATCGCCGACGTCGCCGTGCTGCCGCGCTGGATCCGCGTCCGCGAGGCCATCGACTTCGTCGCTGGCGTGCACCCGCGCTTCAGCCGCGCCAAGTGCGAGGCCTTCCTCGCCCAGACCCGGCTCGAACCGGGGATGAAGGTCAAGCAGATGTCCAAGGGCATGATCGTGCAGCTGCACCTCGCCCTGGTGATGGCGATCGACGCCCGTCTGCTGGTGCTCGACGAGCCGACCCTCGGCCTCGACATCCTCTACCGCAAGCAGTTCTACCGCGACTTGCTGGAACGCTACTTCGACGAAGGCCGGACGATCCTGATCACCACCCACCAGGTCGAGGAGGTCGAGCACATCCTCACCGACCTGCTGTTCCTCCGCGAGGGCCGGCTGGTGCTGCGGGCCAGCATGGACGAGGTCGGCGAGCGCTTCGTCGAGGTCGAGGTGGCCGCCGAGCAGGCCGCCGCCGCCCGCGCGCTGGGGCCGATCGACGAGCGCAGCGGGTTCGGCCGCAGCATCTTCCTGTTCGACGGCCAGCCGCGCGAACGCCTCGCCGCGCTCGGCACCCTGCGCACACCCGGCATCGCCGACCTGTTCGTTGCCACCATGAAGGGCAGTTACGCATGAAACGCTTCGCCACCCTGTTGCGCCGCGAATTCCAGGAACACAAGGGCGGGCTGCTGTGGGCACCGCTCGTGGTCGGCGGGCTGATGCTCGGCTTCGGCGGGCTGGTGCTCGGCCTCGGCGCGCTGGGCGACCTGTTATGGCTGTTCACCGTCGGCAGCGGCATGTGCATCAACTGCCAGCCGCTGTCCGTGGAACCAGAAGCGTTCCAGCTGGATGAGGCCGCGAACCTGTCGCTGATGCTGGGCCCGACCCTGATGCCGCTGGGGCTGACCCTGGCCCTGGTGCTGCTGTTCTACGCGGTCGGATCGCTCTACGACGACCGCCGCGACCGCAGCGTGCTGTTCTGGAAATCGATGCCGGTGTCCGATGCCGCTACCGTGCTGTCCAAGCTGGCCACCATGCTGCTCGTCGCCCCGGCCATCGCCGCCGCGGTCGGCCTCGCGGTGGGGATGCTGATGGCCCTGTCCGCAGCGCTCGCCCTCGCCGCACAGGGTGCCACCGCGGTGCTGCCCGCTCTGCTCGCCCAGCCGGACTTCCATCTCGCGCCGCTGGCCGTGTTCGCGCTGCTGCCGGTCTACGCGCTCTGGGCCCTGCCCTCGCTGGCCTGGTTCATGGCGGTCTCGGCCTGGGCACGGCGTGCACCCTTCCTCTGGGCCACCGGCCTGCCGCTGGGGGTCGGCATCCTGCTCTCCTGGCAGGAGGAGATGTTCGACCTGCAGCTCGGCGGTGGATGGTTCTGGGAGAACGTGGTCGCCCGGCTGTTCGGCGGCCTCCTGCCCGGCTTCTGGTTCCGCTTCGCCGGGAACGGGGGCGGATCCGTCGGGCCGGAGCCGGAAACCACCGGCCTGCCCGAGCTGGTGGCGAGGAGCTACGCCACCCTCGGCGAGCCCGCGCTGTGGTCCGGCCTGGTCGTGGGCGCCGCGCTGCTCGCCCTCGCCATCCGCCTGCGCCGCTGGCGCGAGGATGCGGCTTGATCCAAGCTTGACCTCCCTCGCTTGCCCCGGATCCCCACGATGAAACGCCCCGTCCCCGCCCGTACCCTCCTCGTCCTCGCGCTGGCGCTTGCCGCCAGTGGGTGCGGCGAACAGATCGGGCAGGCCGCCGAGGAGGCCCGCCAGGGCATCGCCGCGGCCACCGCCGAAGGCAGTGCCGCGCTCGCCGCCATCGACGAGGCGCGGAAGAAGCTGCACGAGGGCAATCTGCGCATCGGCGCGGGCGGGCCGGGCCCGGTGGCGGAGATCAGCCCGCAGGGCGACCTGCTGATCGACGGCGTGCCGCTGCCGCTGAGCGAGGCCCAGCGCGCGGCCGTGCAGGCCTACCGCACGCAGTTGCTGGCGGTCACCGACGCCGGCATGGCGATCGGCCAGGACGGCATCGCGCTGGCGGGCCAGGCGGTCACGGCGGCGGTGGCCGGGGTGCTGGGCGGTACGGTCGCCGAGGCCGGTGCCCGGATCGAGGCCGAGGCGCAAAAGATGCAGGCGGCCGGGCTGGCGCTGTGCGACGAGATGCAAGGCCTCGCCCTCGCACAGGACCAGCTGGCCCTGCTGCTGCCGGAGTTCCGGCCCTACGCCCAGGCCATCGAGCTCGACGCCCACTGCCCGCCCGCGCAGGCCGCGGCGACGCCCGCCACGCCGCCGGTGCCGCCGACACCGCCCGCGACGCCCTGAAGCCGTCGCCGGCCCCTCACTCCTTCGCCGGTTCACCGTCCGGCGCGGACGGGATGCGCTTCAGCACCCGGGTGGTGGCCAGCACCTCGACCTTGCCGCCGGCGGCCGCGAAGGCGGCGAGGTGGGCGTCGATGTTTTCGCTGGTGAGCTGGCGCGAACCCTCGGCGCGACGCACGTAGGGCGGCGCGGAGGAACTCGCGTGGGGCGTGAACGAACGGTTGCTCATGGCACTTCTCCGGTAAGCAGCACGGGGATCCCGCGGTGCAGGCCACGGGCGTAGTCCTCGCGGATGGCCCGGCAATACGGGCCGCCCATGTGGAAACGCCGACACACCTCGGGCCGGGCCTCGTAGATCGAACAGCACATCCGCGCCGCGTCGACCGCGACGCACCAGCCCTCGTCATCGCGGGCCATCACCAACAAACCGTGCTCGGTGATCGTGGTCAGGTGCTCGGCGATGCGGTCCTCCGGCTGCACGAGCACCATCAAGCGGCAACAGACCGCATCGCAACGGCGGCAATCGACCTTGCCGCCAGAAGCCTCCACGGGAGTGCGGGGTGCGGTGGCGGCGATGGAAGGCTCCGGCAGGATGGAAGGGGTTGGGCCATCCTACGCCCTTCCCCGACCCCGTGTGCGAAGGCCCGCCCGTGCGTCGTATCGGCGACAATGCGGGCCTGTTCCCCGACCGGCCCTCACGACGCCATCATGTCCCGCCACTGGGTCAATGCCGCCATCGCGGCCATCGAAGCCGACTTCCAGCGCTCGGCCGACACCCACCTGGTCCGCCTCGACCTGCCGGCCTACCCGGGCATCCCGCTGTACTTCAAGGACGAGAGCTCGCACCCCACCGGCAGCCTGAAGCACCGGCTGGCGCGCTCGCTGTTCCTCTACGCGCTGTGCAACGGCTGGCTGCGCGAGGGCCAGACGGTGATCGAGGCCAGCAGCGGCAGCACCGCCGTCTCCGAGGCCTACTTCGCGCGGCTGATCGGCCTGCCCTTCATCGCGGTCATGCCCAACACCACCTCGCGCGAGAAGATCGCCCGCATCGAGTTCTACGGCGGCCGCTGCCACATGATCGAAGGCGCCGACGTCAGCGCCGCCTCGCGCGCGCTGGCGGCCGAGGTCGGCGGCCACTTCATGGACCAGTTCACCTACGCCGAACGGGCCACCGACTGGCGCGGCAACAACAACATCGCCGAGTCGATCTTCGAGCAGCTGAAACTCGAACCCCATCCCTGCCCAAGCTGGATCGTGGTCTCGGCCGGCACCGGCGGCACCGCCGCCACGATGGGCCGCTACATCCGCTACCAGCCCACCCGCAGCGCCTGCACGCGGCTGGCCGTGGTCGATCCGGAATACTCGGTGTTCTTCGACGCCTACCGGGACCGCAAGCGCTGCCACCGCCTCGACCGCGGCTCGCGCATCGAGGGCATCGGCCGGCCGATCGTCGAGGCGAGCTTCCTGCCCGACACCATCGACCGGATGATCAAGGTGCCCGACGCCCTGAGCCTCGCGGCGATGCGGGCTCTGGAAGGGTTGCTGGGGCGGAAGGTGGGCGGCTCGACCGGGACGAACTTCGTCGGCGCCCTGCAGGTGATGGGCGGGATGAAGGCCGAGGGCGAGACCGGGGCGGTGGTGACCCTGATCTGCGACGGCGGCGAACGGTACCTGGACACCTACTACGACGATGCCTGGGTGGCGGCGCAGGGGTATGAACTCGACACCCCGTCCTCTGCCATCAAGGCGATCGTGGATGGACACATCGCCTCCCCGTCAATCGGAGGGCTCGAAACGTCATGAAACTGCCTTACGATCCGCACTCCCCGCGCCCCGGGAAACGGGGCGTCCCCATGGCGTCCCCCTCCGAGAAGTCACGATGACACCGATCCTGCGCAAGCCCCGCCCCCTGGCACTCGCCCTGATGCTGGCCCTTTCCGCCGGCGTCGCCCAGGCCCAGATCACCACCGCCAACCTGGCCGGACGGGTCAGTGGTGCCGATGCACGGGCCATCGCCGGTGCGCAGGTGACCATCCGCCACCTGCCCTCGGGCACGGTGGCGCAGGCGGTGACCGATGCCGAGGGCCGCTTCGCCGCCCGCGGCCTGCGGGTCGGCGGCCCCTACACGGTGACGGCCACCCGCGACGGCAAAACCGAGACCATCGGGAACGTGTTCCTCGAACTGGCCCAGACCGAGACCGTCGATGTGCGATTGTCCGCCACCACCATGCTGGAGGCGGTGGTGGTGACCGGCACCGCCGCACCCGGCCTGTTCGCCAGCGATGCCATGGGGGCCGGCACCCTGGTCACCGCCGAGCGGATCGCGGCGCTTCCGACCATCGACCGCTCGATCCAGGACATCGCCCGCACCGATCCCCGGATCGTGCAGTCGGACAAGCAGTTCGGCTCGATCTCGGCGCTCGGCCAGAACAACCGCTTCAACCAGATCACCATCGACGGCGTCACCGTCAACGACACCTTCGGCCTGCGCGCCAACAACCTGCCGCTGCTGCGCCAGCCGGTCTCGATGGAGGCGATCGAGGAGATCAGCGTCGCCATCTCGCAGTACGACGTGACCCAGCGCGGCTACACCGGTGCCGGCATCAATGCCGTCACCCGCTCCGGCACCAACGAGTTCCGCGGCAGCCTGTACTACATCTTCCGCGACGGCGACTGGGGCCGCGAGTTCGACGACCGCAACGTCCGCTTCCGCCCCTTCGACCAGCAGTACACCCGCGGCATGACCCTGGGCGGCCCGATCCTTCGCGATCGCCTGTTCTTCTTCGCCGGTTACGAGGAATTCAAGCGCACCTCGCCGGCACCCGACCTCGGCTCGCTCCGTGGCGTGACCACCGCGCAGGGCGAGGAGGCCGCGCGCATCGCCCGCACCCGCTACGGTGTCGATGCCGGTGGGGTCGGCGCGGCGGCGCTGGACAACACCGTCGAGGAGCGTCTGGTCAAGCTCGACTGGAACCTCAGCGATTTCCACCGCGCCAGCCTGCGCTACACCAAGACCGAGCAGAACGTCATCGACCTCGCCCGCCTTGGCGGCAACCGCCTCACCCTGTCGAGCGCCTGGTTCAACCGCTCCGACAGCTTCGAGAGCGTGGTCGGGCAGTTGTTCAGCGACTGGAACGACCGCTTCTCCACGGAATTCCGCGTCAGCCACCGCGAGTTCCTCGGCACCTTCCAGCCGTTCTCGCGCCTGCCGCAGGTGCAGATCAGCACCGGCGCCGGCCAGATCGCGCTCGGCACCGAGCAGTTCCGCCATGCCAACCGGCTGACCACCGAAACCTGGAACAGCTTCGGCGCCGCCACCTGGTACCTCGGCGACCACACCCTGCGCTTCGGCTTCGACCACGAGTCGAACGACATCTACAACCTGTTCCTCGAAAGTTCGCTCGGCAACTACGGCTTCCGCAGCCTCGCCGACTTCGACGCCGGCCGCTATTCGAGCTTCCTGCTGCGCGCCCCGGCCACCGGCTTCTCGCTGGAGGACACCGCCGCCATCTGGGAACTCGACACCTTCGGCCTGTTCCTGCAGGACACCTGGGCGGTGAACCCCAACCTCACTCTCACCTACGGCCTGCGCATGGACGAGGCCAGCGTGCCAGGGGCGCCGGTGTTCAACGCCACCGCCTCGCAGCGCTTCGGCCGTCGTAACGACGTCACCATCGACGGCGAGCGGCTGTTCCAGCCGCGCTTCGGCTTCAACTACCGCTTCGACAGCGAGCGCCCGACCCAGCTCCGCGGTGGCGTCGGCCTCTTCCAGGGCGCAGCCGCCAACGTCTGGCTGTCCAACCCCTTCACCAACAACGGCGTCACGGTCGGCGTATTCGGCTGCGGCACCGCTGGCCTGCCGGCCTGCACCGGCAGCCTACCGCCGATCTCGATGAACCCCGACAACCAGCCGCGCCTGAACCTGGGCGGCGTGGTGCCGGTCGACGTCGACTTCGTCGCCGACGACCTCGAGCAGCCCTCGGTGTGGAAGGCCAACCTGGCCTTCGAGCACGAACTGCCCTGGCACGGCCTGATGGTCAGTGCCGAGGCCATCCTGCTCTCGACCCGCTCCGGCATCCACTACGAGCACCTGAACCTCGGTGCGCCGACCGGCCGCGGCCCCGACGGCCGGCCGATGTTCTGGAACCCGGCCGGCTACCTGCCGTCCAGCTGGAACCAGGCCGGCGTCGGCACCGGCGTCCAGGCCCGCTTCAACCGCGACCGTGCCTTCCGCGAGGTCCTGTTGGCCCGCAACACCACCAAGGGCAGCGCCGAGAACTTTAGCCTCTCCCTGCAAAAGCCGATGGGCGAGGGCGATTCCTGGTTCTGGCAGGTCGGTTACGCCTACGGTGACGCCCACGACGTGAACCAGCTCGCCGGCTCGATCTCGGTTGAGAACTGGTCCTCGCGCACGATCTTCTCGCCGAACGAGGAGCTCAGCAGCCGCTCCAACTTCGCCATGCGCGACCGCTTCACCGCGGCCGTGACCTACCGCCACTTCTTCTTCGACGGCTACCGGACCGAGATCGGCGCCTTCTTCGAGGGCCGCAAGGGCCGTCCGTACAGCTTTGTCTTCGACAACGACGCCAACGGCGACGGCATCGCCGGTAACGACCTGCTCTACATCCCGACCGGCCCCGGCGACGTGTTGTTCGGCTCGGCGGCCGAGGAAGCTGCGTTCTGGGCCTTTGTCGCCGCCCATCCCGATCTCAGCGGCCGCCGCGGCCAGCTCGCCGAGCGCAACGGCCAGTTCAGCCCCTGGGTCAACAACATCGACCTGCGCATCAGCCAGGAACTGCCGGGCTTCTTCGAGGGCCACCGGGCCGAGCTGTGGCTGGACGTGCTCAACGTCGGCAACCTGATCAACGAGGACTGGGGCCTGATCGACGAGGTCTGGGTGAGCGGCTTCGGCCAACCGCAGGGCCTGGGCATCGTCGAGTTCGGCGGCATCGACCCGGCCAGCGGGCGCTACGTCTACCGCTTCAACACCCCGGACACCGAAATCCGCCGCGATGCCGTCGGCCAGTCGCGCTGGGCCCTGCAGCTCGGGTTCCGCTATCGCTTCTGATCGGGGAGGTTACCCGGTCAGCGGAAGCTGCGGTGCTCGACCACCAGCGGCTTGCCCTCGAGCGTGGCGAGCAGGTCGTCCAAAGGCTCGACCTGCTCGACGATCAGGTGCGTGACGTCCTCGTGCGCCTCCCAGCGCCCGCGCGCGCCGAGCAGCTGCGATTCAAGGATGGCGCGGCGGTGGCGTTCGACCACGGCGCGCCAGCAGATCAGGTTGGTGAGGCCGTGCTCGTCCTCGAGCGTGAGGAACCAGGTGCCGTTCGCCGTCTGCGGCCGCTGCCGCAGGGTGACGAGACCGGCGGTACGGGCGCGGCGCGGCGCTTTGATGCGATGCAGGGCGCGATGGTCGAGGTAGCCGCGGGCGCGCAGCCGTGGACGCAGCAGCGCCATCGGATGCGCGTTGAGCGTGAGCCCGGTGCTGGCGTAATCAGCGAGCGTGGTCTCGCTGGCCGTGGGCGGGCGGATGACGAGCCGGCCTTCTTCTGCAGCGGGCAATCCGGCGAACAGCGGTAGTGTGCCCTCCTCCACCCCGGCCATGGCCCAGCGCGCGCGATGACGGTGGCCGGTGAGGCCGCGCAGCACGTCGGCTTCGGCCAGTGCCGCGCGGGAGCGTCCGTCAAGCTCGGCGCGCTGGCAGAGGTCTTCGATGTCGCGGAAAGGCCGCACGCGGCGCGCGGCGACCACACGACCGGCGGCCTCGCGCGGCAGCGTACCGACCTCGCGCAGGCCGAGGCGGATCGCCGGCTGGGGGGCGGCATCGGCAAACCCCGTCCGAGGCGTCGCGGCCGACGCCGCCGCTTCCGGTTCGAGGCTCGATTCGATCTCGCTGTAGCGCACGTCCACCGGCCGCACCGCGATGCCGTGCTTGCGTGCGTCCTGCACGATCTGCGCGGCGGTATAGAAGCCCAGCGGCTGCGCATTGAGCAGCGCGCAGGCGAAGGCCGCCGGCTCGTGGCACTTGAGCCAGCAACTCGCGTAGGTGAGCAGGGCAAAGCTGGCGGCGTGCGATTCCGGGAAGCCGTAGCTGCCGAAGCCCTTCACCTGCTCGAAGATCTTCTCGGCGAAATCCAGCGGGTAGCCGCGCTCGGCCATGCCGGCGAGCAGGCGCTGGCGATGGTGCTCGAGGCCGCCGCGGCGCTTCCACGCCGCCATCGAGCGGCGGAGCTCGTCCGCTTCGCCGGCCGTGTAGCCCGCCGCCACCATCGCGATCTCCATCACCTGCTCCTGGAACAGCGGCACGCCGAGCGTCCGCCCGAGCACCGCCTCCAGTTCCTTCGACGGGTAGACGACCGGGTCGATGCCCTGCCGGCGTCGCAGGTAGGGATGCACCATGCCGCCCTGGATCGGGCCGGGGCGGACGATCGCCACTTCGATGACGAGATCGTAGAAGGTGCGCGGCTTCAGGCGCGGCAGCATGGTCATCTGCGCGCGCGATTCGATCTGGAACACGCCGAGCGTGTCGGCGCGCTGGATCATGTCGTAGGTCTTCTTGTCCTCGGCCGGGATCGTCGCCAGTTCGAGGTGCCGGCGACCGTTTTCGCGCAGCAGGTCGAGGCATCGACGGATCGCGCTCAACATGCCCAGCGCCAGCACGTCGACCTTCAGCAGGCCCAGCGTTTCGAGATCGTCCTTGTCCCACTGGAGGATGGTGCGCTCGGGCATGGCGGCGTTCTCGACCGGCACCAGCTTCGACAGCGGCGCATCGCTGATGACGAAACCGCCGACATGCTGCGAGAGGTGGCGCGGGTGGCCGAGCAGTTCGTGCGCCAGCAGCAGCACGCGCGACAGCAGCCGGCCTTCCGGATCGAGCCCGCGCTCGGCGCAGCGGGCTTTCCACACGGTGAAATCCTCGGCGTGGCCGACCGCGGCGGAGAGCTCGGCGAGCTGGTCTTCCGGCAAACCCATCACCCGGCCGACGTCGCGCAGCGCGCTCTTCGGCCCGTAGGTGATGACCGTCGCGGCCAGCGCGGCGCGCTCGCGGCCGTACTTGGCGTAGACGTACTGGATGACCTCCTCGCGGCGCTCGTGCTCGAAATCGACGTCGATGTCCGGGGCTTCGTTACGTTCCTTCGAGAGGAAGCGGCCGAACAGCAGGTTGGCGCGCGCCGGGTCGACAGCGGTGATGCCGAGCGCGTAGCAGACCGCCGAGTTCGCCGCCGAGCCACGCCCCTGGCAGAGGATGCCGCGCGAGCGGGCGAACACCACGAGGTCGTGGACGGTGAGGAAGAAGGCCTCGTACTCCAGTTCGGCGATCAGCACGAGCTCGGCCTCGATCTGCGCATGCACCTTGCCAGAAACGCCCTCCGGCCAGCGCAGGGCCGCCCCGTCCCAGGTGAGCGCGGCAAGCCACGAGGACGGCGTCTCGCCCTCGGGCACCAGCTCGCGCGGGTAGGTGTAGCGCAGGTCGCGGAGGCTGAAGCGGCAGCGCGCCGCGATCGCCACGCTTTCCTCCAGCCATTCGCGCGGGAAGATCGCCGACAGCGCCTGCCGCGTGCGCAGGTGGCGCTCGCCGTTCGCGAACAGACGGCGGCCGGCCTCGCGTAGCGTGGCGCGGTGGCGCAGCGCGCACAGCACATCCTGCAGGCCGCGGCGGCGGCGCACGTGCATGTGTACATCGCCGCAGGCGACGACGGGAAGGCCGCACCGCGCGGCCAGTGCCGCGATGGCGGCGTGGCGTGCGTCATCGTCCGGGCCGCGATGCAGCTGTGCCGCGAGCCAGAGGCGTTCGGGGAACAGGCCGCGCAGCCACGCGACCGTCGAGGCCGCCGCATCCCGCGCATCGGGCGCCGCGCCGGACGCCTCGCCCAAGCCGAGATCGATCGGCGTCGGCCGCCACAGCGCGAACACGCCGTGGTCGCGACCCTCCTCGCCTTCGCCAAACGCGGCCTCGAGATCGGCGCGATGCAGCGCGTAGGTACCCTTCGCCGCGCGTCGCCGTGCGATGGTGATCAACGCGGAAAGCCGCTCGTAACCGCGCGTGGATTCGACCAGCAGCACCAGCGCCGGCCCATCGGCCAGTTGGACTTCCGTGCCGCAGACCAGCGGCAGGCCCGTGGCTTCGCTGGCCTCCAGGCCACGCACGAGGCCGGCAAAGCTGCATTCGTCGGTGATGGCGAGCGCGCGGTAGCCCAACGCCTTCGCGCGTTCGAACAGCTCCAGCGCCGTGGACGCGCCGCGCTGGAACGAGAAGGCCGAGAGGCAGTGCAGCTCGGCGTAGTCCGGCAGCGTGCCTGCCGCGAACCGCCGCTCAGGCGAACCAGCCATGCAGCCACCATGGCCCAGCCTCGCCGCCCACTGGCCGGAAGGCCCAGGCCTCCTGCCCGCCGCGGGTGCGCAGGCGGTAGTAATCGCGGCGAACGGGCTCCTCGTCCCACCAGGCGGTTTCGATGCGCTCGGGGCCGGCGATCACGTCCGCCACCGCCTCGCGTAGCACGATCGGCGGGTCGATGAGCCACAGCGGCCGCGGCCCCTCGGCCAGCGCCGGAAGGCGCGTGCGCGGCGTGTCGACCCAGCACCACGCGGCTTCCGGACGATGCGTGTCGACCACGGCCAGGGCCTGCACGGCCGCATCGCCGAGCCGCGCGCGCAGGCGGCTGTCGAGCAGGCCGGCGTCACCCTCTCGCGTCCGCGCTTCGAACAGATCGCGATGCCCGGGGTGGAAACCGGGCAATTCATCCGCTTCCAGGCCGAGGCTGACTGCCGGCACCGGCAGGCGCGCGCTGTCCAGCTTCAGCCGGGCGAGTTCGAACAGCCGCGCGGCATCGCGCTCCGGTGCGGCCAAGCGGACCTCGAGGCGCGTCGGGGCGACGCCGTCCTCGTGGCCGAACACCAGCCGGAAGCCGGGCACGCCGCCGTCGCGCTGCACGAGGAACAGCGCGAACTCCTGCAGCAGCCGCCGCAGCGGGAAGACCAGCACCGTCGCGTCGGCCAGCGGATGGTCGAAATCGAGGCGGGCGGCGTAGCGCGTGGGCGGCTCGTACAGCGGAAGCGGGTCGGGCGCGCGGCCGACGAGGCGGTCGAGGCGATCGAGCACCGCCGGGCCGATGCGCTTCGCCAGCGCGGCACGCGGCAGGGCCAGCACGTCGCCAAGGCGCTTGAAGCCGCTGCGTTCGAGCAGGCGCAGCGCGTCATCGGGCAGGCCGGCCAAGCCCAGCGGCAAGCGCGCCAGCAGGCGCTGGAGCTGGGTGGCGTCGGCCACGGCCAAGCCGTCGTGCGCCCGCGCCAGTCCGCGCGCGGCCAGCGGGGTGGGGGCGCAAGCAATGCGCACCTGCACGCCGCAGCCGGCGAGTTCATCGCGCAGGCGCTGCTGCCAGCGCGGCCACGGCCCGAACAGGCCGAGCGAGCGCCCGGCTTCGAACAGCACGGTGTCGGGCTCGCGCAAGCTCACTTCGGCCGAGAAGCCGTAAGCGTAGCCGGCCAGCCACTCGCGCAGCGCGGCATCCCGCACCGGCTGGTGGGCACCCAGCGCGAGCCCCGGGCACAGCAGTTGCGCGCTGGCCACGGCCTGCCCGGCGTGCACGCCCTGCGCGCGGGCGGTGACATTCGCGGCATGGACGCGGCGCTGCTGCGGGCCGTCGGTCAGCGCCCAGGGGGACTCGTCGTCGAAGGCCTGCAGCGCACGGCGATGGCGCGCTTCGGCATCCAGCGCGAGCTGCGGCAGGTGCAAGGCGCACCACCACGGCGAGGCGGGACGGAAGGACGGCGGGCTGGCGTGCATGGGGGCGCCGGAACCTCAGTGCACGGCGCGCAGCGCAACCGACGGCGTGGCGCCCCACGCCACCGGCGTGGCCGGCGCGGCCCCGCCGCGGCATTTGTGCAGGCGCACGAGACCACCGGGCATCACCTCCATCCGCAGAGCCGCGGGCGAAGGCTGCTGCAGGGCGCGCAGCGGCCGGAAGGCGAAACCGAGGGCGTCGCCCTGCTCCGCCGCTACCGAAAGCCGGCGCAGGGCGCGGTCGTCCACGGCCTGCGGCCAGCACAGCACCACCCCGCAGGCCCCGGAACGCAGGCCCTGCTCGGCCGCCCACAGCGCATCGCGGCCCTCGGCCCGCACCACGCGCAGCCGCGCCAGATCGAGCCCGGCCGCGGCCAGCGCCGGTGCGTAGGGCAGGTAGGGCGGCGCCACCATCAGCAGGCTCCGCCCTTGCCGCGCCAGCCGGACCAGGGTGGGCAGCAGAAGGCGCAGTTCCCCCACGCCATCCATCGGCAGCAGCAGCTCCAGCAGGGAAGCGGGTGGCCAACCGCCGCCCGGCAGCGCGGCGTCGAGGTCGGCATGACCGGTGGGCTCGCCCGGCCGTCCGGCCGCCTGCCCCGCGGCCGGCCACAGGCGGCGCTGGTGGATCAGGGCATCGAGGGAAACGAGGGCGGCAGGCATGGCGGGTCATCGATCCGGCAGGAAAAAGTACCACACAAAAATGTGGCTATCGTGAAGCCGGCGGGCCGGCATCCGCCGATGGGAAGCCGGCCCCGTCTCAAGCCTCGCGACCGGCCCGTCACGGGGGCCGACGGCTATACTTCGTGAGCTCTTGCTCGCGGCGGGAGAAGCGGCGGCACCGGGCCTCGATCCCCGGCACCGACGCTGCCGAAGGCGCAACGCCCGTAATCGCTCAGGCCCCCGTACCGTCGCGCGCGAGCAACTCTGGAGAGACCGGTTGAATCCGGCGCCGAAGGTGCACGCGAAGCGCGACATCGGCTTCGCAAACTCTCAGGCAGAAGGACAGAGGGGCGAATGGGGAGCTTTCCCGCGGCGAACGCCGCGGGCCCCATGAGCGCCCGGCGCGATGCAGCGCGCCGGGCCGGACGAACCTCCTCCATCGCCGGGAATCCTCATGACCACGCCTTCGCTTCGCGCCCTCGAGCACCACGACGCCTTCCTCGAGCGCCACATCGGCCCCAACGCGGCCGAGATCGCCCACATGCTGAAGGTGATCGGCCAGCCCTCGCTCGAAGCGATGACCGACGCCATCGTCCCGGCCTCGATCCGCTCGACGCAGCCACTGGCCCTGCCCGAGCCGGTCTCGGAAGTCGAAGCGCTTGCCAAGATCCGCGCGATCGCGTCGAAGAACCAGGTGTTCAAGAGCTTCATCGGCCAGGGCTACTACGGCACCCACACGCCGAACGTCATCCTGCGCAACATCCTCGAGAACCCCGCGTGGTACACGGCCTACACGCCGTACCAGGCCGAGATCTCGCAAGGCCGCATGGAGGCGCTGATCAACTTCCAGACGATGGTGACCGACCTCACCGGGATGGAGATCAGCAACGCCTCGCTGCTCGACGAGGCCACCGCCGCCGCCGAGGCGATGACGCTGGCCAAGCGCTCGGCCAAGTCGAAGTCGAATCGCTTCTTCGTCTCCAAGCACGTGCACCCGCAGACGCTCGCCCTGCTGCACACCCGCGCCGACGGCATCGGCATCGAGGTGGTGGTCGGTGACGACGCCGACGCCGCCGGCGCCGACGTCTTCGGCGTGCTGCTGCAGTACCCCAACACCTTCGGCCAGATCCACGACTACGCGGCGCTGGCCGATGCTGTCCACGCCCAGGGCGGCCTGGTCGCCGTCGCCACCGACCTGCTGGCGCTGACGCTGATCAAGGCGCCGGGCGAATGGGGTGCCGACATCGTGGTCGGCAACACCCAGCGCTTCGGCGTGCCCTTCGGCTTCGGCGGCCCGCACGCGGCCTTCCTCGCCTGCAAGGACGGCTTCAAGCGCTCGATGCCGGGCCGCCTGATCGGCGTCTCGATCGACGCCCAGGGCAATCCGGCCTATCGGCTCACGTTGCAGACCCGCGAGCAGCACATCCGCCGCGAGAAGGCGACCTCGAACATCTGCACCGCGCAGGTGCTGCTGGCGGTGATGGCCTCGATGTACGCCGTCTACCACGGTCCGGAAGGCCTCACCCGCATCGCCACCCGCGTGCACCGCCTTGCCGCGATTCTTGCCGGCGCGCTGCGTGCCAAGGGCATCACGGTTGGCACCGACTTCTTCGACACCCTGCACGTGGTTGGCGTCGATGCCGCCGCGCTGCAGGCCAAGGCCCGTGCCGCGCGCATCAACCTGCGCGCCATCGATGCCAACAGCCTCGGCATCAGCCTCGACGAGACCACCACCCGCGAGGACGTCGTGGCCCTCGCCGCACTGTTCGGTGCGGAGGTCACGGACATCGACGCCGCCGACGCCAGCACCCCGGACGCCCTGCCCGCCGGCCTGCGCCGCGAATCGAAGTTCCTGCAGCACCCGGTGTTCAACACGCACCACAGCGAGCACGAGCTGCTGCGCTACCTGCGCCAGCTGGCCGACAAAGACTTGGCCATGGACAGGACAATGATCCCGCTGGGTTCGTGCACCATGAAGCTCAACGCCACGGCCGAGATGATCCCGGTCACCTGGCCGGAGTTCGCCAACCTCCACCCGCTGGCACCGGCCGAGCAGACCGAGGGCTACCGCGAGCTGATCACCACGCTCGAGGCCATGCTGGTCGAGTGCACCGGCTACGACGCGGTCAGCCTGCAGCCGAACTCCGGCGCGCAGGGCGAGTACGCCGGCCTGCTCGCCATCCGCGGCTACCACCGAAGCCGCGGCGAGGGCCACCGCAACATCTGCCTGATACCGGAATCGGCGCACGGCACCAACCCGGCCTCGGCGCAGATGGTGGGCATGGACGTCGTCGTCGTGGCCTGCGACAAGGACGGCAACGTCGATGTGGCCGACCTGCGCGCCAAGGCCGAGAAGCACTCGGCCAAGCTCGCCGCACTCATGGTCACCTACCCGTCCACGCACGGCGTGTTCGAGGAGGCCATCGTCGAGATCTGCGAGATCATCCACCAGCACGGCGGGCAGGTGTACACCGACGGCGCCAACATGAACGCGCTGGTCGGCGTGGCCAAGCCCGGCCTCTGGGGCTCGGACGTCTCGCACCTCAACCTGCACAAGACCTTCTGCATCCCGCACGGTGGCGGCGGTCCGGGTGTGGGCCCCTGTGCGGTGAAGTCGCACCTGGCACCGTTCCTGCCCGGCGCGCTGACGAAGGACGGCTTCCGCACGCCCGGCATCGGCGACGGCCCGATGGTCTCGGCCGCCAGCTTCGGCTCGGCCAGCATCCTGCCGATCAGCTGGATGTACATCGTGATGATGGGCGCCGAAGGCCTGCGCCGCGCCACCCAGGTCGCCCTGCTCAACGCCAACTACGTGGCCAAGCGCCTCGCCCCGCACTTCCCGACGCTGTACTCGGGCAGCAACGGCCTGGTCGCGCACGAGTGCATCCTCGACCTGCGCCCGATCAAGGACAGCGTCGGTATCAGCGCCGAGGACGTGGCCAAGCGCCTGATCGACTTCGGCTTCCACGCCCCGACCCTGAGCTTCCCGGTTGCCGGCACGCTGATGGTCGAGCCGACGGAATCGGAATCGCTGCACGAGCTCGACCGCTTCATCGACGCGATGATCCAGATCCGCAACGAGATCCGCGCCATCGAGGACGGCCGCCTCGACCGCGAGGACAACCCCCTCAAGCACGCGCCGCACACGGCCATGGTCGTGACCGCCAGCGAGTGGACCCGCGGCTACCCTAGGGAGCTGGCGGCCTTCCCGCTGCCCTCGCTGAAGCTGCAGAAGTACTGGCCGCCGGTGGCCCGCGTCGACAACGTCTACGGCGACCGCAACATCATGTGCGCCTGCATCCCGGTCGAGGCGTTCAAGGATGCCGGGGAATCGGTATCCGGCTGATCCCCGGCGACGGTCGCCTTGACCGTCGACCGGCCCTCGATATAACGTCTGTTATCACCGCCTGCTGCGAGGCCGCCATGCGTCTGAAGATCACCACCGTCGGCAATTCGGCCGGCGTGATCCTGCCGAAGGAACTGCTGGCCCGCCTTCGCCTCGAGCGCGGCGACGAGCTTTTCCTGGTCGAGACCCCGGAAGGCATGCTGCTCAGCCCCTACGACCCCGAGTTCGCGGCGCAGATGGCGGTGGCCGAGCAGGTGATGCGCAGTGACCGAACCGTGTTGCGTAAGCTGGCGCAGTAACCGCGCATGGTCGTCTGGATCCGCAAGGCTCTGGTGCTGGCCATCCACCACCGGCAACTCGCCGAGCACGGCGGCATGGCCGGTGTCCGCGACGAAGGCCTGCTCGACGCCGCGCTGGCCCGGCCGCTGCAGCGCGAGGCCTACGGTAACCCGCAGCCGGACCTCGCGGAACTCGCCGCCTGCCTGGCCCATGGGCTGGCCCGCAACCATCCTTTCCTCGACGGCAACAAGCGCACCGCGCATGTCGCCTACCGCACCTTCCTCCAGCTCAACGCACACGACTTCGACGCGTCGGACGAGGAGAAATACCAAGCGATGGTGGCCCTCGCCGCCGGTGAACTGGACGAAGCCGGCTTCGCGGCCTGGCTGCGGCCGCGCCTTCACCCATCGCTGCGCCGGGATGTGTAAGCTGGAAGAGGATTCTTCGCCGAGGTCCGCGCCATGATCAACGGCATCCCCTCCAGCGCTTCCGTCTCCGGCATGGCCGTCGCGATGCAGCGCGTCGATGCCGCCGCCAGCAACACCGCGAACCGGCAGACCGAAGGCTTCCAACGCCTGCGCGTCGAGCAGTCCGCGGCCCCGAACGGCGGGGTTCAGGCGCGCACCGTGCGTACCACGGAAGCCAACGACACCGACCAGACGGCGATCCGCGATGCCATCGACGCCCGCGTCGGCCAGCGCGATTTCGAGGCGAACGCCGCCGCCTTCCGCGCCCGCGAGGACGCCCTCGGCAGCCTGTTCGACCAGCGCGCCTGAGCGGCCCGGCCGTTCAGGCGAAGGGATCGCGCAGCACGATGTTGGCGTCGCGGTCGGGGCCGGTGCTGACGATGGCGAGCGGGCAGCCGGCCAGTTCCTCCAGCGCGCGCAGGTAGGCGCGGGCTGCCGGGGGCAGCTTCTCCCATTCGGTGATGCCGGCGGTGCACTCGCTCCAGCCCGGGAACTCCAAGTACACCGGCGTGCACTCGGCCCAGCCAGCCGCGTCGAGCGGGGCGTACTCGCTGCGCTTGCCACGGTACTCGTAGGCGATGCAGATCTTCAGCTTGTCCATCCCGTCGAGGATGTCGAGCTTGGTGATGCAAAGCCCGCTGATGCCGTTGATGGCGACCGCACGCTTCAGCGCCACGATGTCCATCCAGCCGCAGCGGCGTGGGCGGCCGGTGGTGGCACCGTACTCCTGGCCGCGGTCGCGGATGCCCTGCCCGATCTCGTCGTTGAGCTCGGTCGGGAACGGGCCGCCACCGACGCGGGTGGCGTAGGCCTTGGCGATACCGAGCACGTAGTCGATGGCGTCCGCGCCGACGCCGGTGCCGGCCAGCGCGCCGCCCACCGTGGTGTTCGACGAGGTGACGTAGGGGTAGGTGCCGTGGTCGATGTCGAGCAGCGCGCCCTGCGCACCCTCGAACAGCACGCGCTTGCCCTGCCGGCGCAGCTCGTGGAGGATGCCGGCCACATCGGCCTTCATCGGGTCGACGTAGGCGCCGAAGGCCAGGGCCTCGTCCAGCGTCTTCTGGTAGTCCACCGCCTCGGCGCCGAGGTACTTGGTCAGCACGAAGTTGTGGTAGTCCAATGTGCCGCGCAGTTTTTCCGCCAGCTCCGCCGGGTAGGCGAGGTCGGCGACGCGGATGCCGCGGCGCGCCACCTTGTCCTCGTAGGCCGGGCCGATGCCGCGGCCGGTGGTGCCGATGGCCTTGCCGCCGGCGGCCTTCTCGCGGGCCTGGTCGAGTGCGATGTGGTGCGGCATGATCAAGGGCGTGGCCGGGCTGATCTTCAGCCGCGAACGCACCTCGACGCCGTTGGCCTCGAGCTGGGTGATTTCCTTCTGCAGCGCCGCCGGCGAGAGCACGACGCCGTTGCCGATCAGGCACAGCGCGCCGTCGCGCAGGATGCCCGACGGGATCAGGTGCAGCACCGTCTTCCTACCGTTGATGACCAGGGTATGGCCGGCGTTGTGCCCGCCCTGGAAGCGCACGACCGCGCCGATGTCCTGCGTCAGCAGGTCGACGATCTTGCCCTTGCCCTCATCGCCCCATTGGGCGCCCAACACGACGACGGATTGCCCCACGGCCGAAGCCCTCGCAAGTCGAAAGAGAAAAGCCGGGACGCTTGGCGCCCCGGCTTTTCAAAATTATCCGCGCTTCGGTGGCGGAAGACCAGCCCTCTCAGGCGCGCACCCAGGCCAGCAGCAGCAGACCGACCACGACGAGTCCCGTCCCCACCACCTGCAGGCGGCGCTCCGGCTCCTCCAGCAGCTCGCGGACCATCCGCTTCCAGGCCCCCGGGGCCAGCGCGAGGAACAGGCCCTCGATCACCAGCACCAGGGCCAGCGCCGCGAACAGGTCGGACCAGGCCATGCCCCGGCCTCAGCGCGAGCGGTACTGCTCGAAGTGCCGGAAGAACTCCGACTCGGGATCGAGGATCAGGGTGGTCTGGCCGTCGGCCAGCGACATCCGGTAGGCCTCGAGGCTGCGGTGGAAGGCGAAGAACTCCGGGTCGCGGCCGTGCACGGCGGCGAAGATGGCGGCGGCGCGGGCGTCGCCCTCGCCGCGGATCTTGGCCGCCTCGCGCTCGGCGTTGGCGAGGATGACCTGGCGCTGCTTGTCGGCATTGGCACGGATCAGCTCGGCGCGCTCCTGGCCCTCGGCACGGGTGCGGGTGGCGACCTCGTGGCGGTTGGTGCGCATCCGGTTGTAGACGCGGTCGAGCACCGAATCGGCGCCGGCGACGCCGTCGTCCGGCAGGTCGATGCGCTTGATCCGCACGTCCGAGACCTCGATGCCGAGCGTGGCGGCGCCGCGGTTGATCTGCGCGAGCAACTGGTTGGTGACGTCGTCGCGCCCGGCCTCGGCGAGCTCGCGCAGGGTGCTGCGGTTGATCAGGTTGCGCAGGGCGTCCTCGACGATTGGAGAAAGCCGATTGACGGCCTGCGCCTCGACGCCGCCACCGGCGGCCCGGTAGTACTGGGCCACGTCGGCGATGCGCCAGACCACGAAGTAGTCGACCTGCACGTCCTGCTGCTCGGAGGTGAGGTAGCGCTTGTTCTCGGCCGTCATGGTGAGCAGGCGGCGGTCGAAGGTCAGCACGTTGTCGATCAGCGGCATCTTGAAGCGCAGGCCGGGCTGGACGTCCTCGCGGACGACCTCGCCGAGGCGCAGGACGATGGCGGTCTGGCCCTGGTTGACGGTGAACAGGGTGCCGCTGGCCAGCAGGACCAGCAGGGCGATCCCCATCAGCAGGTTGGGCAGGTGGCGGATCATCAGCGGCTCCCCTCGCGGACCGGGCGCTCGGCGGCGCGCGGCGGACGTGGCGTTTCGGTGGCGGCGGCGGCCTGGGCCTGCGCGGCGGCCTGGGCGACCACCGGCGCGGGCGGAGCGGCGGCGCCACCGGGCATCTGCAGCAGCAGGGTGTTGCCCTGGCTGCCGAGCAGCACGCGCGGGTTGCGCGTCATCACTTCCTGCATGGTCTCCAGGTAGAGGCGCTGGCGGACGACCTGCGGGGAGCGCTCGTACTCGTCGAGCAGCAGGGCGAAGCGCGCGGCCTCGCCCTCGGCGCGGGCGATCACCGCGTCGCGGTGGCCCTGCGCCGCGGCCAGGATGCGCGAGGCTTGGCCGCGGGCCTCGGGCACCACCTGGCCTTCGTAGGCCTGGGCTTCGTTCTGGAAGCGCTGGGCGTCCTGCTCGGCGGCGATCACGTCGTCGAAGGCCGCCTTGACCGGGGCCGGTGGCGCCGCCACCGGCAGGCCGAGTTGGGTCACGGCGAGCCCGGTGCCGAAGCGGTCGAGCGCGCCCTGCACCAACTCGCGGATCTGCGGCGTGAGGGTGTCGCGGCGGTTCAGGGCGGTGTCGAGGTCGACATTGCCGATCGCCTCGCGCACCGCGCTCTCGGTGATCTGCCGGAGCAGGTCCTCGGCGCCGCGGGTGCCGAACAGGTAGCGCTCGGGGTCGATGATCTGGAACTGCACGTTGTAGCCGATCTCGACCAGGTTCTCGTCGCGGGTCAGCACCAGCATCTGCGCGCTCTCGGCCATCACCTGCTGGGCCTGCACGACGAACACCGTCTCGAACGGCCAGGGCAGCTTCAGGTTGGGGCCGGGTTCCATCATCCGGTTGAACTCGCCGAAGCGCAGCACCACGCCGCGCTCGCGTTCGTCGATCAGCCGGAACGAGCTGAACAGCAGCCAGACCACCAGCAGGCCGACGACCAGGTAGAGCGGGTTGAAGGCCTCGCCGGGGCGCCCGCCGCCGGAACCGGAACCACCGCCGAACATGCCGCGCAGGCGTTCGACGAAGGCCTGCACCTCGCGGTTCGGGTCCTTGCCGCGCCAGGGGTCGTTGCCGCGGTTTCCGGGTTGGTTCCAGGCCATGGGGGCTCCAGCGAAAGGCCCGCGCGGGAAACGCGGGTCCGTGATTCTAGGTAGGGGCGGAAGGGGGAACAAGCAAGAGGGTGTGAAGCGGCTGGCCACCAGGCTCGGCGGCCAGGCGTTCGGCGGCGCGGCGCGGCAGGCGCAGCCCCAGCACCCAGCCGCCATCGCCGCCCGGAGCCTCGGCGGAGACCGCGCCTTCGGCATGCAGGCGGGCGCGCAGGCGGCCGTCGGCGGGGGCCAGGTGGATCTCGGCCTCCAGCACGGATTCGGCGAAATGCCCGGCCAAGGCGGCCCGCAGGGCGTCGAGGCCGAGGCCCTCGCGGGCCGAGACGAAGACGCGCCAACCGCCGTCGGTGGCCGGTTCGCAACGCGGCGCCAGGCCCTCGACGAGGTCGATCTTGTTGTGGACCCGCCATTGCGGGATCGCGCCGGCGCCGATCTCGGCCAGCACCGCATCGACCGCGGCGACCTGCGCCTCGCGCTCGGGATCGGCGACATCGACGACGTGCAGCAGCAGGTCGGCCTCGCGGGCCTCGGCCAAGGTCGAACGGAAGGCGGCGACCAGGTCATGCGGCAGGTCGCGGACGAAGCCCACGGTGTCGGACAGCAGCAGCGGGCCGCCGGCCTGGCCCTCGATCCGCCGCACGGTCGGGTCGAGCGTGGCGAACAGCCGGTCGGCGGCGTAGACGCCGCTGCCGGTCAGGGCGTTGAAGAGCGTGGACTTGCCGGCATTGGTGTAGCCGACCAGGGCGATCCTCGGCAGCGCGTTGCGCTCGCGGGCGCGGCGCATCTGCGCGCGCTGCACGTCGAGCCGGCGCAGGCGCTGCTCCAGCGCCTCGATCCGCGCCCGGATCAGGCGGCGGTCGGTCTCCAGCGCGGTCTCGCCGGGGCCGCGCAGGCCGATGGCACCGCCGCGCTGGCCGTCCATGCCCTTGCCCTTGCCGACCAGCCGGGTGGCCTGGTGCTTCAACTGCGCCAGTTCGACCTGCAGCTTGCCGTCGGCGCTGGCAGCGCGCTGGGCGAACAGGTCGAGGATGAGCCCGACCCGGTCCACCACCCGGCAGCCGAGTTGGTCGGCGAGGTTGCGCTCCTGCACCGGGCTCAGGCGCGCATTCACCAGCACCAGGTCGACCGCCGCCGCCGCGCACAGGCCCTTCAGCTCTTCGACCTTGCCGGTGCCGAGGTAATGGCTGGCGTTCGGGCGCTCCAGCCGGGCCTCGACCACCTCCAGCACCTCGGCGCCGGCCGAGCGTGCCAGTTCGGTGAACTCGGCCAGCAGGGCCGGGTCGCGGCGGCCCGGGGCCTGCGGCTGGACCAGCAAGGCGCGTTCGCGGCCCGGGGTGGCGTTCAGTCGGTGCGCTCCCCGGCGGCCTCGTCGCCCGCCTCCTCGCCGACGGCCTCGCCCGCGGCCAGGACCTGGCCACCACCGGGGCCGATGCGGACATTGCGCGAAGGCACCACCGTCGAGATGGCGTGCTTGTAGACCATCTGGCTGACCGTGCTGCGCAGCAGCACCACGAACTGGTCGAAGCTCTCGATCGTGCCCTGCAGCTTGATGCCGTTGACGAGGTAGATCGACACCGGGATGCGCTCGCGCCGCAAGGCGTTGAGGAAGGGGTCCTGCAGGCTCTGGCCTTTCGACATGGGGGGTCCGGCGGCGCTTGTTCTTCTCGGGAGGCGCATCGTAGCCCGCGCGCCGTCCTCGTGCGAGCGTGCCGTCGCGCGGCGGTGGTTTTCAGGCGCCGGTGCCGAGGAAGGCGCGCAGCGCGCGATCCAGCGCCGGACGCGCGGCGATGGGGTCGAACCACAGCGCGGCCTGCTCGCCGCGCAGCCAGGTGAGCTGGCGCTTGGCCAGGTGCCGCGTGGCGGCGATGCCCTGCTCGACGAAGGCGGCGTGGTCGATCGCGCCGTCGAGGTGCCGCCAGGCCTGCCGGTAGCCGACCGCGCGCATCGACGGCAGCTCGGGGTGCAGGCGCGGGTCGGCCCGCAGTGCCCGCACCTCGTCGAGGAAGCCGGCCTCGAGCATCGCCCGGAAGCGCCGGGCGATGCGCTCGTGCAGCACGGTGCGCTCGGTCGGGGCCAGCACCAGCTTGAGGACGCGGAACGGGAACGGCGGCCGCGGGCCGGTGCCCTGCGCCTGCCATTCGCTGATCGGGCGGCCGCTCAGGCGGAACACCTCCAGCGCCCGCAGCGTGCGCTGGGGGTCGCCGGGCTGGATGCGTGCGGCCGCCACCGGGTCGATGGCGCGCAATTCGGCGTGCAGGGCCGGCAGGCCGCGTTCGGCCAGTTCGGCTTGCAGGACGGCACGGGTCGCCGGGTCCGACTCCGGCAGTTCGGCCAGCCCCTCCAGCAGGGCCTTGAAGTAGAGGCCGGTGCCGCCGACCAGCAGCGGCACGAGGCCACGGGCCGCCAGCGCGTCCATTGCACGCCGGGCGTCGCGGGCGAACTCGGCAGCCGAATACGGTTCGTGCGGCTCGCGCAGGTCGAGGAGGAGGTGCGGGGCACGGGCCAAGGTCGCGGCATCGGGCTTGGCGCTGCCGATGTCCATGCGCCGGTACACCAGCGCCGAATCGACGCTGACGATGGCGGTACCGAGGCGCTCGGCCCAGTCGGCGGCGAAATCGGTCTTGCCTGAGGCGGTCGGCCCCATCACGGCGACGGCGAGCGGACGGCGGTCACTGCGGGGATCGGCGGGCGGCGAGGCGAGGGCGTGCGGCATCGGCGCGAAGCATAGCGGCACGGCCTTCACGGGCGGCGCACGCGCCAGCGTTGCCGCCGGGCCGGGGGCGGGCGTAGATTCGTCGCATCGTCCCCGACGCCGCCTCCGGAGCCCGCCATGTCGCGCCTCAAGGCCTTCGGCTTCCTGCTGGTCTTCCTGATCCCCGCCACCCTGCCCGCCGCCGCGTGGCTGGCCGCCGGCACGCTGCCGCCGGACCTCGCCGCCTGGTTCCCGCTGTTCGCGCTGTTCGTGCTGCTGCCACTCGCCGACTACGCGCTCGGCCACGACAGCGCCAACGTGCCACCGGAGCAGGAGCGCGCCTTCGCTCGGTCGCGCTGGTTCCGCGGCCTCACCGTGCTGGCCCTGCCGGTGCACCTCGCCGTGCTGGCCTGGAGCGGCTGGTGGTTCGTGCAGGCCGACCTCGGCGGGGCGGGCATGGCCGGCTGGCTGCTCTCGCAGGGCGTGGTCGGCGGCGTACTCGCCATCAACACCGCGCACGAGCTGATCCACAAGGACGACCGCTTCGAGCAGGCCGTCGGCGGCCTGCTGCTCGCCTCGGTGGGCTACCACGGCTTCAAGGTCGAGCACGTCCGCGGCCACCACGTCCACGTCTCGACGCCGGAGGACGCTTCGAGCGCCCGCTACGGCCAGAGCGTCTGGCACTTCCTGCCGCGCGCCCTTCTCCGCAACACCGTGAATGCATGGAAACTGGAGGCCCAGCGCCTCGCGCGCCTCGGCCTGCCGGCGTGGCACTGGCGCAACGAACTCCTCGGCTGGACCGCCGTCTGGCTGGCGATGGCGGCGGCGATGACGGCCTGGCTCGGGGCGACGGGCCTGCTGTTCTTCCTGCTGCAGGGCCTGTTCGCCGCCGGCTCGCTGGAAGTCATCAACTACATCGAGCACTACGGCCTCGAGCGCCGCAAGCTCCCCGACGGCCGCTACGAGCGCACCACGCACCTGCACAGCTGGAACAGCGACTACCGGCTCTCCAACCTGATGCTGTTCCAGTTGCAGCGCCACAGCGACCACCACGCCTACCCGAAGCGACCCTACGCGATCCTGCGCCACCATCCCGACAGCCCGCAGCTGCCCGGGGGCTACGCGGCGATGTTCGTGCTGGCGCTGCTGCCGCCGCTGTGGTTCCGGGTCATCCACCCGCGCATCGAGGCCTTCCGGGCGGCGCGGGCGACGGGCTGAGGGCACCCCGGTGCCGGTCAGTCCTCGTCCGGCCAACGGATCGCCGGCCCGGTGGTCTTGTCTTTCGGCACCGGCACCGCCGCGACCGCCTGCCAGACCTTGAGCGCATCCACCGTGGCGGCGACGTCGTGCACGCGGACGATGGCGGCACCGTTCCGCACGGCGACGAGGTGGGCGGCCAGCGAAGCGGGTAAGCGGTCGGCGACCGCGCGGCCGGTGATCTCGCCGAGGCTGGACTTCCGCGACAAGCCCGCGAGCACCGGCACGCCGATCTCCGTGAAGCGCTCCAGCTGGGCGAGCAGGGCCAGGTTGTGGTCGAGCGTCTTGCCGAAGCCGAAGCCGGGATCGATGGCGATGCGGCGCTTGTCGATGCCGGCCATCTCGCAGGCGAACACGCGCTCGGTGAGGAACCGGTGCACCTCGCCGACCACGTCGCCGTAGTGCGGGGCCTGCTGCATGCTCGCCGGCTCGCCGGCCATGTGCATCAGCACGACGGCCGCCTGCGACGCCGCCACGGCTTCGAGGGCGCCTTCGGCGCGCAGGGCGTTGACGTCGTTGACGAAGCTGGCGCCGGCGGCCAGTGCCGCGCGCATGACCGCGGGCTTGCGGGTATCGACGCCGACCGGCACCGCCACCCGGGCCGCCAGTGCCTCGATGACCGGCAACACGCGGGCGAGTTCCGTGGCCTCGTCGACCGGCGCCGCGCCGGGCCGGGTCGATTCGCCGCCGACATCAAGCAAATCGGCGCCCTCCTCCACCAGCCGGAGCGCATGCGCCACGGCGGCCTCGGCGCTGGCGTGGTGGCCGCCGTCGGCGAACGAGTCCGGCGTGACGTTGACGATGCCCATCACCCGCGGGCGGTCGAGCACCAGCCGGTGGGGCCCGCAATGCAGGGTCGGGGCGAGTTCGAACACGCGCGCGGGGCGGGAACGGGGCCGGCCGGGGAGCGCCGGCCCGGACTCAGGGTTGCGGCGCGGCCGGGCCGAGCGGCAGGCCCGGGGCCGGCCCGTCGCCGGCCTTGGGCGGGGTGTCGCCAGCCTTGCCCCAATCGGCCGGCGGACCGGGGACCCGGCCTTCCATGATCGCGTCGATCTGCTTGGCGTCGATGGTCTCGTAGGTCAGCAGGGCCTCGGCCATCAGGTGCAGCTTGTCCATGTTCTCGGTGAGGATCTCGCGGGCCCGCGCGTAGGCCTTGTCGAGGATGACGCGGACCACCTCGTCGATGCGCCGGGCGGTGTCGTCGGAGACGTGCTTGGTCTGCGAGACGCTGCGGCCGAGGAACACCTCGCCCTCGTCCTCGGCGTAGGCGATCGGCCCGAGCTCGTCGGACAGGCCCCACTTGGTGACCATGTTGCGAGCCATCTTGGTGGCGCGCTCGATGTCGTTGCTGGCGCCGGTGGTGACCTTGTCGGCGCCGAAGATCAGCTCCTCGGCGACGCGGCCGCCGTACAGCGAGCACAGCATCGACTCGATGTGCACCTTGTTGTAGCTGTAGCGGTCGCCTTCCGGCAGGTACATGGTGACGCCGAGCGCGCGGCCGCGCGGGATGATGGTGACCTTGTAGACCGGGTCGTGGTCGGGGACGATGCGGCCGACGATGGCATGCCCGGCCTCGTGGTAGGCGGTCAGCTTCTTCTCGGCCTCGCTCATCACCATCGAGCGGCGCTCGGCACCCATCAGGATCTTGTCGCGGGCGCGGTCGAAGTGCTCCATCCGCACCAGCTTGGCGTTCTCGCGCGCGGCGAACAGCGCGGCCTCGTTGACGAGGTTGGCGAGGTCGGCGCCGGAGAAGCCCGGCGTGCCGCGGGCGATGGTCATCGCCACCACGTCCTCGGCCAGCGGCACCTTGCGCATGTGGACCTTGAGGATCTGCTCGCGGCCCTTGACGTCGGGCAGGCCGACGACCACCTGGCGGTCGAAGCGGCCCGGGCGCAGCAGGGCCGGGTCGAGCACGTCCGGGCGGTTGGTGGCGGCGATCACGATCACGCCCTCGCCGCCCTCGAAGCCGTCCATCTCGACCAGCATCTGGTTCAGCGTCTGCTCGCGCTCGTCGTGGCCGCCGCCGAGGCCGGCGCCGCGATGGCGGCCGACGGCATCGATCTCGTCGATGAAGATGATGCAGGGCGCGTGCTTCTTCGCCGTCTCGAACATGTCGCGGACGCGGCTGGCGCCGACGCCGACGAACATCTCGACGAAATCCGAGCCGGAGATGCTGAAGAACGGCACCTTGGCCTCGCCGGCGATGGCGCGGGCGAGCAGGGTCTTGCCGGTGCCCGGCGGGCCGACCATCAGCACGCCGCGCGGGATCTTGCCGCCGAGCTTCTGGAACTTGGCCGGGTCGCGCAGGAACTCGACCAGTTCGCCGACCTCCTCCTTGGCCTCGTCGCAGCCGGCGACGTCCTGGAAGGTGACCTTGATCTGGTCCTCGCTCATCAGCTTGGCCTTGGAGCGGCCGAAGCTCATCGCGCCGCGCCCGCCACCCTGCTGCATCTGGCGCATGAAATAGATCCAGACGCCGACCAGCAACAGCACCGGCAGCAAGCTGAGCAGCAGGTTGCCGAAGAAGCTCTCCGAGGGCACGCGCTGGTTCACCACCACGCCGTGCTCGAGCAAGGTGTCGTTGAGCCGGTCGTCGCGCGGGTTGCCGGTGATGAGGGTGCTGCCGTCGGTCAGGGTGGCGGTCACCTCCAAGCCATTCGGCGCGATGACCACCCGTTCGACGCGGCCCGCTTTCACCTGTTCGATGAAGTCGTTGTAGCTGACCTCCCGGGTGGTGGTGGCCACGCCGGAGAAATTCTGGAACACCATCGCCAGCACGATGGCGACGACGAGCCAGAGGAGGAGGTTGCGGGCGAGGTCGTTCATGTCATCGGTCCTTCGCGCTTGGCCGTGGCCAGCGCATACACCTCGGCCGAACGCTTGCGCGAGGCCTCGGGCTTGCGGATCACCACGCGCCCGAAGCGGACGCGCAGTTGTCGCACGTAATCGTCGAAGCCGGTCCCCATGAACAGCTTGATGAGGAAGGCCCCGCCGGACTTGAGGTGGCCATCGACGAAATCCAGGGCGAGTTCCGCGAGGTGCATGGCCCGGATCTGGTCGGTGACACCGACGCCACTCATGTTGGGGGCCATGTCGGAAAGCACAAGGTCCACCGCCTGCCCCGCCAGCATGGCATCGAGCTTGGACAGTGATTCCGCTTCCCTGAAATCACCGTGAAGGAACTCGACGCCGGCGATCGGCGGCATGTCGAGGAGGTCGACGGCGATGACGCGGCCGCCATCCCCGAGTTGCCTGCGGGCCAGTTGCGACCAGCCCCCGGGCGCGGCGCCGAGGTCGACGACGACCATGCCCGGCTTCAGCAACCGGTCACGTTCGAGCAGTTCCTCCAGCTTGTAGGCCGCGCGCGAGCGCAGGCCCTCGGCCTGGGCCTTCTTCACGAAGGGGTCGGCGAAGTGCTCCTTGAGCCAGCGCTGGCTGCTCTTGCTGCGGGTCATGCGGGCGGGCCGGGACGGACGCCCATGATACCCTGC
Source organism: Lysobacteraceae bacterium (assembly GCA_018333835.1). GTDB lineage: Bacteria > Pseudomonadota > Gammaproteobacteria > Xanthomonadales > Xanthomonadaceae > Silanimonas. The sequence continues at coordinate 1,211 of JAGXSL010000136.1, read as the reverse complement.
CCGCCCCTCGGCGCCGTCCCGGACGGCGCCCCGAACCGCAGGATCACCTTCCGATGACCCCGAACCTCAACCCCGCCCAGAAGCGCTACCTGCGCGGCCTCGCCCACGCGCTGAAGCCGGTGGTGCTGGTCGGCGGCAAGGGCATCACCGGGGGCGTGGTCGCCGAGACCGCGGCCGCGCTGGAGATCCACGAACTGGTCAAGCTCAAGGTCGCCGCCGAGGACCGCGAGGCCCGCGACCTCGCCATCGGCCAGTTGCTGGAGGCCACCCAGGCCGCCCTGGTGGCGCGGATCGGCCACGTGGCCGTGCTCTACCGGCCGCGCGCCGAGCAACCGTTGATCGCCCTGCCGCGCTGAGGCCACGCCGGCATGCCGCTGTCGCAGGAACGTCCGGATTTCCGCCACGTGCCGCGGGCGGTCGATGCCGCCGGCCGGGTCACGATCAACGCACGCCGCCTCGAGCGCAGTTTCTTCCTCGACGCCGGCACCCTGGTGGAGGATTGGCGACCGGCCCGCGTGGACGAACTCGCTGCCGAGGATTTCGCCGCGCTGCTGGCCCTGCGGCCGGCGGTCATCCTGCTCGGCACCGGCCCGCGCCTGCGCTTCCCGGCCGCATCCGTGCGAGCGGCCGTGCTGGTCCACGGCGTCGGGCTGGAGGTGATGGACAACGCCGCCGCGGCACGGACCTTCATGGTGCTGGCGGCCGAAGGCCGGGCGGTGGTCGCGGCCTTCCTGGTCGATCCGGCCGAGGCGGACGGACTCGGATAGTCGGGCACGCCGTCGCGGGCGAGCCGCGGCGGTGAGGGCCGGCCTGCGGCAGCGAGGCAGGAGCCGAGCGCCGCGCGTGAGCCCAGGGATGGGCGATCGCGCGGAAAGCAGGTGGCCCGATCCGCCGACAGGCTCGCCTTATCGAGCGCGCCTGCCTTCGCGGGCCATGGAGTCGCGGCCGGCGACGGCTACGCGTCCCGCTCCGCAGTCGCCGGACGGCGCTTTCCGGCCAGCCGCAGCGCGGCTGGCGCTCGCGGCCATCAGCGATCAGTGATCGCTGAGCGATGGCCACTCGCCCCTGTGCGCTTCCTGCGACCGCCATGACCCACGGGCGCGGCGCGAATCGTACGCGGCGGGCCCGGATCGCGAGCGCGGTGCCTGGTGGGCGAGCCGCGGCGGTGAGGGCCGTCCTGCGGCAGCGAGGCAGGAGCCGAGCGCCGCGCG
>JAGXSL010000135.1 GCA_018333835.1 Lysobacteraceae bacterium | reverse complement strand
CCCCCGGGCCCACAGGCACCACCACGATGCCGGAGCGCTCCGCTGTTTCGGCTGGAATGGTCGTTGCGTCCGCCTCGGGCTCGTCGTGGTCGGTGGACTCGGCGGGTTCATCATGCGCATGGCCATCGCCTTCCGCGTGCGCGGACTCATCGCAGGCGGTGAGGACAAAGGCCAATGCCACGACCAGCATCAGGATCGGAAAACGGAAGCGATTCATTCGTTGGCTCCTTCGCGAGCGTCGTCTGCCGACCAGCTCTCGGCGGTCAGGCGCTGCAGTTCAATCAGGGCGCGCTGCGCGGCCACGCGGGCCTCCAGCAGCGCAAGGCGTGAGGTGGTGATGTCGGTTTGCACGGCGGCCCACTCGAGGTAGCTCAACGCACCGGCGCGGTAGGCCCGCTCCGACTGTTCGGCGGCACGCTCAAGTCGCGGCAGGACGTCGGTGTGCAGGCGTTTGGCCTGCATTGCAGCGGTGCTCACCTGTGACCAGGCGTCGACCGCCACGGCTTCAAGCTGCAGCTCGGCGGACTCGCGCTGCATTGCCAAGGCGTCGCGCTCGGCTCGTGCCGCAGCGATGGCGGGTTCGGCACGCTGGCGACCACCCAGCGGCAGGCTGAAGCCCGCCACGAGGCCCACATCCCGTCCGTCCTGCAGGCGCCGGACACCCGCGTTCCACCGCAGGTCTGGGCGGGCCTCTGTTTCGGCGAGGATCATCCGCGCCTCGCGGATGCGCACTTCATCGGCGAAGGCCATCAGCTCGGGCGCGTCGGCAATTCGCTTGGTGAGCGTCTCCAAGCCCGGCAGTTCGGGCAAGGACGCGGGCACCGAAGCGACCTCCGGAACGACGTCGCTGGTGGGGTCGCCCCAAAGCAGGGTCAGGCGGCGCCAAGCCGCGGCTTGCTGCGCGTCAAGGGCGGCGAGACGCACTTCGGCTTGCGCGACTTCCGCCTCGGCGGCCAGCGCGGAAGCCTCCGGCGCAGCACCCGCCGTGAAGCGCTGTCGTGCTGCACGGGCGATCCGCTGACGCTGGGCCAAGTCCTCGTCGAGTAGCGGGCGTTGCGCCTGCAGAGCGACCAGATCGAGGTAGCGGCGCGTGGTTTCGGCAAGCAAGTCGAGCCGCGTGGCAGCGCGCTGCACGCCGAGCGCGTCGATGCGTGCCGCCGCTAGGGCACGGCGGGCCTCGCGCTTGCCACCGCGCTCCAGCACACCGGCAAGGCTCAGCGTCAGCTCGGCGGATCGGGTGCCCTGGAGAGGACCCGAACCGAGCACGTTCTCGAGGTCCACCTGGGCTTCGAGTGGCGGTCGAAGGGCCGCCGCTCGCGCGTCGGCCTCAAGGCCCTCGCGGCGGGGGACGAACAGACGAAGATCGGGATGGAACTGGGCGACGCGTTCGTGCGCGTCTTCCAGCGTGAAGGGCTGGGCGGCCGCGCCTGAGGCGACGGCCAGCCACATCAGCCCGGCCGCGAACGCGGCCAGACGAAAAGACATGGGGAAACTCCGTTGATTCGTAGAATGGAACGCCGCGAAACGCGGCCGATTCGACGGATCAGCGGATGGGCGGGCGGAACAGGCCTTGAAGCGCCGGGGTCGGCGCGAGGATCGACGCCACAGTGGGAGGCAGCATCGGAGGCAGCGCGATTAGCTTCACGACGGGCGTCGGCAGCACGGCCATGACCACGCCGCAGTGGTGCCAGGCATGCGCCAATTCATGCGACAGGCTGGCCAGCCCGGGCGGGTGCGGCGTGTCTTCATCACAGTCCGGGCGATCGGCGTCGGCAACCGCGGCGGATACCGCGAGGGCTTCGTCATGGACCGGCGGATGACCGGTCGCGATCGCACCCAACATCGACGCCACGAGCAGCAGCGCTGCCAGCGCCCAAATGAGGCTGGCGTGGAAGGCTCGTGCGCGAGGTCGGAGGCGGGACATTGGTTCAGGGTAACAGATCAGCGCGACAACAGGTCGCGAAGGTCGGCCGGGATGGGCATCGGCTGGATGGCGCTGACGTTCGCTCCCCCGGTGTTGCCCTCCGGCACCCAGATCCGACTGAACAGCGCCGCGGCCAGAATCCGCGTGGTCTGTCCGAGCAGCTCCCGCGGCTGGCGTTGCCGCCAGGCCCAGCCCCACATCCGAAGGTGGCTGCGCACGTGGGCAACGGTGAAACGTTGCGACAGGATGTGGGCGCGCTCGAGATGTCGAAATGCCACGTCCGCGCAGCCTTCGGTTTCCCTCACCTCGGCGAGGCGAAACTCGAGCTCGATGGCTTGGTTGAGGCGTGGGCTCATGGTTTCTGCTCCGCGTGTCCGATGGCAGCCGTGTGCCCATGCCCATCGTCCATGGGGGTGGGGATGCCGGTGGTCCACTCCCGCCACGCGGCGCGCAGGACGGTGAAGGAGGTCTGCAGGAACAATGTGGCCACCAGCAGGCCGACCGCGAGATCAGGCCAGCGGGTTCCCGTCCATGCAACCAAGCCAGCGGCCGCCAGCACACCGACGTTGTTCGCCAGGTCGTTGCGTGAGCACAGCCAGACGGAGCGGAGGTTCAGGTCCTCGTTGCGGAAGCGCGTCAATAGGGCGAAGGCCGTCACGTTGACGGTGAGCGCGATCAGCGACATCACCGTCATCAGTCCGGCATCCGGCACCTCGCCGGCGATGGCCCGTCGCACGACTTCAACGATCACGAACAGCCCGAACGCCCCCTGCAGCGCACCCTTCAGCAGCGATGCACCCGCCCGCTGTCGGACCGAACCGGCCATCACGACAAGCGTGAGCAGGTAGATGCCCGCATCGCCCAGCGCGTCGAGCGAGTCGGCCATCAGCGCGCTGCTGTGCGCCAGCAGGCCGACGCTGAACTCGGCCACGAACAGGGCCGCGTTCAGCCCCATCACAACCCACAGGACGCGTCGCAGGGCGCGATCATTCGATGTCGCGCAGGTGGTCGCCGTGTCTTGGCAGGAACAGTCGGTCATGGTCTTGGGCTCCGAATGGGCGTACCGTAAACCCCGGAGTCGCTACAGGGTCAACCCATGAAGATCGGAGAACTGGCGGCGGCCACGGGCTGCCACTTCGAGACGATCCGCTACTACGAAAAGGTCGGATTGCTTCCCAAGCCACAGCGCACCGCCTCCGGATACCGCGCTTATCGGACCGGCGATATCGCTCGTGTCCGCTTCATCACCCGCGGCCGGGCCTTGGGCTTCAGCCTCGGCGAGATCCGCAGCCTTTTGCACCTCTCGGAAAGTCCGGATCTCGCCTGTGGCGAGGTCGACGCCCTGGCGCGACAGCACCTCGCCGAGGTTCGCGAGAAGCTCGCCCATCTTCAGCGGATGGAAGCCGAGCTGGTCGCCACGGTGGAGCGGTGTCGTGGCGGCCAGCGCGCGACGTGTGCGGTGCTGGAAAGCCTCGCGCATGAAGGGCGAGCCTCCGAGATTGCCTTCTCCATCCACTCGCCGTTGCGGTGAGCGACTGCGAAAGCCTGCCAGGTGCCTTCGCCACCTCGGCACTGGATACGCAGGCTCGCCGATCGCGAAGACGCTGACGAGGCGCTCCGATAGTGGCGCTCCTCCGTCCTTGCCAACGGTGTGGAGCGAGCTTCATTTCAACGGGAATCGCCGGACGCGGTCCTAGTCTCGAGAGAATCAGTCCAGCGGACGCCACTTGACGGGATTTTCGTGGGTCAGCTGCCGAAGGCGTTCATTGATCTCATCCCCGCGACCCTCAACCAGCAAATGCGCAACATTTTTCGTGTTGTTGTCGAACTGCAGGCGGTTGGTCCACTCGATGACCTTTTCCAGGTCCCAGCCAAGGACATGGAAGCAGACGATCAGCACGGGGTGCGCGTCCCGGCACAAGTACGCCAAGCGCTGGCGGCGACGCGCGAGTGCGTCTTGGGCGCGATCCACCGCGGCCAGCTGGGCCTCAAGTCCTTCCACACCGGAATCCGCCTCGTTGTCCGCACTGCCGTCTTCGATCCCATCGTCGGCGTCGTCAGACGGCCAGCCGAGACGCGTCGCCCACGTAAGCGGCGTGCCCGGACAACCCTCCCGCCAGTTCACGCAGTCTCTGGGGTTCTCGAACATCCCCTCGTCCCGACCGAACAACCGCAGGTGCGACGCACTGGAAACATCTTCCACCGTCGGAAAGTGCCGCGCGATCTGGGTAGCAGCCTGCCGATGTTCCATCGGCACCCGACGATCCCCGTTGAGCGCGACCAGCAAGCCGCCCGCCCACAGCACCGCACGACTTCGTTCAAGGGGGATGGTCATTCAAGGGTCCAAGACGGTGTGGCGAAAATCGGTGGTGTGTGCGCTCTTCCGGCTAGTGCACGCGTCGGAGGCCGGAATGCTCCGCGTGCGCCGTCCGCCGATAGGCCTTCGGGAATCGACCGTAAGGATGATCAAGAGACGGACTAAGGGTCAGGACATCGAGACCGACGCCCAGCTCTTCGCAGCTTCCCTTGAAAGCTAAGGTTGCTGCTCTGGCAGCGCGCTCCGCGTCAGCGTCGGAGGCAAAGACGATGAGAACGAGATGACGGGTGACATCCGAATCCGACCGAGCGTATCGGCCGACCGCGGCACTTTCGACCCCCGGAATGGTCTCGAACAAGCCGGGCAAAGGAGCGATAAGCCATCCGGGAGGTTGAGCTTCGTGTTCTAGAGCTCGGCCCCGCTCCTTTTCGTCCTCGATCTTACTCACTGGCGGCAGCACCTTGCCTTGGAGCAGCACCGCGATCTCCTCGGGGTAGAACAGGCAATAACGCTGGTTCGGATTGAGGATCAGCGTGGCCCCGGCCGTGATCTCAAACAGCTTCCGGCCTGTGATGCCGATGATCCGGATCCTCGGACTCGAAGCCTCTTCGGCCTGACGACGGTCGCTGAAGAACGGCACCAGATAGGCGCCGGTCTGAGGATGGGGAAACGATACGAGCCGAAGATTTCCCGGACGGTCGTTCAGTGGCGCGTGCACGTAAACCGTGGCGTCGAGCAGAGCCGCCATGAACGCAGGCTCGGCGGCGGCATCCTCCATCGAGCGGGCCATTAGCGCCTCCAAGGAGGGCCTTCCGTCAGATCGTTTGGGAGTCATCCGTCGACTTACTCGGATCGATGCCGTCGTTCCGTTCCTTGAGCCTCGGCGCGTACTTCTCCAGAAACATGGCCATATGGAAGCGACTGTGGCGCGCCTCGGTGGGGACGCCCACGCCGAGTTTGGTGGCCACCACCGTGGCGTAGCTTTGTTGGGCGGCGGTCGGCGGCTTGAGGTCCCAATCCAAGCAGTCCTTCAGGAGATCCTCGAGCCGTCGTTCCAAAGCACGCCGGTACGTGTCCCGAACCTCCCGGTCCCGAATCCGCTCCCACTGTCAAGCGACACCCAGTTTCACGCATTAAGGCGACACCCAGATTCACGCACCCCGGGACGGTTCGAGGTTCAGTTCCGTGTGGTGCCGAGCGTGGCTTCGAGGTCTCTGAGTCGGTAGCTCCTTCCCTTGATGTTGAGGACGTGGGCCTTGTGCAGCAGGCGATCAAGGATTGCGGCGGCCAAGGCTTCGTCGCCGGCCAGAAGCTCGGTCCAGTCGCGAACCGACTTGTTGGTGGTGATCAGGATCGCGCCGCGGCC
>JAGXSL010000134.1 GCA_018333835.1 Lysobacteraceae bacterium | reverse complement strand
GGCGCAAGCCGACGCCGGCCGCTTCGACCTTGCGGCGGTCCGCCTTCAGGTTCTTGCGCCGCTTGTGGTCGAGCGCGGCGAGGAAGTCCTCGAAGCCGGTCCAGGCCGGGTCGCGCGTCCAGTGGAACTGCACGTCCTCGCGGGCGAGCCAGCCGTCGTCGAAGGCGGCGAGATCGTCGGCGTCGAGGAAGTTCGCGTGGATCGAGTGCAGGCCCAGTGCCGGCGCGGCCTCGCGCATGGCGGCCAGCAGCTGGCGCTTGGCACCGACATCGCGGGCCAGCAGGCGCGGGCCGGTGACCGGCGTGTAGGGCACGCCGAGGAGCCACTTCGGGTAGTAGTCGAGGCCGTATTGCGAATACGCGTTCGCCCAGGCGTGGTCGAACACGAACTCGCCGTGCGAGTTGTCCTTGACGTAGGCCGGCGCGGCGGCGAGCAGGGTACTGCCGTCCCACAGCGCGGCGTGCAGTGGCATCCAGCCGTAGGCCGGGTCGAGGCAGGCGTGGGTTTCCAGCCCGGAGAGGAAGGCATGGGCGGTGAACGGATGGCCGCCGCGGTTCAGCGCGTCCCACGTCGCCGCGGGGATCTCGGCGAGACGGCGATGGAGGCGCAGCACGGGCATCGCCGGCCGGCCGGGTTCAGGCCTGCTGGTCGAGGAACTTGTCGGCGTCGAGGGCGGCCATGCAGCCGGAGCCGGCCGAGGTGATCGCCTGCCGGTAGACGTGGTCGGCCACGTCGCCAGCGGCGAACACGCCGGGGATGCTGGTGGCCGTGGCACCGCCGTCGAGGCCCGACTTCACCTTGATGTAGCCGTCGCGCATGTCGAGCTGGCCGTCGAACAGGGACGTGTTCGGGCTGTGGCCGATGGCGACGAAGAAGCCGGTGACGGCGATCTCGCGGGGGCGGTCGTCCTTCAGCGAGCGCAGGCGCGCGCCGGTGACGCCGGACTCGTCGCCCAGCACCTCCTCGACCGTGTGGTTCCAGACCAGCTCGATCTTGCCGGCCTTGGCCCTGGCGAACAGCTTGTCCTGCAGGATCTTCTCGGCGCGCAGGGTGTCGCGGCGGTGCACGAGGTAGACCTTGCTGGCGATGTTGGACAGGTACAGCGCCTCCTCGACCGCGGTGTTGCCGCCGCCGATCACGGCAACATCCTGGTCGCGGAAGAAGAAGCCGTCGCAGGTGGCGCAGGCGGAGACGCCGCGGCCCTTGAAGGCCTCCTCGGACGGGATGCCGAGGTACTTGGCGCTGGCCCCGGTGGCGATGATCAGCGCGTCGCAGGTGTATTCGCCCGAGTCGCCCTTCAGGCGGAACGGGCGTTGCCCCAGTTCGGCGGTGTGGATGTGGTCGAAGACGATCTCGGTCTCGAAGCGTTCGGCATGGGCCTGCATGCGCGCCATCAGGTCGGGGCCGAGCAGGCCATGGGCATCGCCCGGCCAGTTGTCGACTTCGGTGGTGGTCATCAGCTGGCCGCCCTGCTGGAGGCCGGTCACCAGCACCGGCCGCAGGTTGGCGCGGGCAGCGTAGACGGCGGCGGTGTAGCCGGCCGGGCCGGAACCGAGGATGAGCAGGCGGGAGTGCTTGGGGATGGTCATGGCCTATACTTTAGCAAGCGCACACCCCGCGCCCCAAGCCGCCTCACGGCGGCTTCATTCGTTCAACGCGCGCGCTCGACGCCGCCCCTGGAGCCAAGCACCATGCGTATCGGTATCCCCCGCGAAACCAAGACCCTCGAAGGCCGCGTCGCCCTCGTGCCTGCCGCCTGCGCCGACCTCGTTCGCCGTGGTCATGAGGTCTGGATCGAGAAGGACGCGGGCGTCAAGAGTGGTTTCGCCGACGGGCAGTACGCCGCGCTCGGGGTGAAGATCGCCCCCGATGCGGCGGCGCTGTACGAGAAGGCCCAGATGGTGGTGAAGGTCAAGGAGCCGATCGAGGGCGACCTCCAGCACCTGCGCCGCGACCACCTGCTGTTCTGCTACCTGCACCTCGCCGCCGAGCCGGTGCTCACCCGCCGCCTGCTCGACATCGGCCTGACCGGCATCGCCTTCGAGACCGTCGAGCTCGACAACGGCGACCTGCCGCTGCTGACGCCGATGTCGATCGTCGCCGGCCGCATCGCGGTGCAGGTCGGCGCGCACTACCTGCACCAGCCGATGGGCGGCAAGGGCAAGCTGCTGGGCGGCCTGCCCTCGACCGAGCGCGGCAAGGTGGTGGTGCTGGGCGCCGGCGCCGCCGGGGGCAATTCGGCGGCACTCGCCGCCGCCAGCGGCGCGAACGTGGTGGTGTTCGAGAAGCGCCAGGACCGCATGGCGCAGATGATGGCGCTCGGGCCGAACGTCACCGCGCTCTACCCCTACGAGGACGCCGTGGCCCGCGAACTGGAGGATGCCGACCTGGTCATCGGCGCCGTGCTGGTCACCGGTGCCAAGGCCCCGCACGTGGTCAGCCGCGGGATGATTCAGGGCATGCAGCCGGGCAGCGTGCTGGTCGACATCTCGGTCGACCAGGGCGGCTGCTTCGAGACCACGCGGCCGACGACCTGGAAGGCCCCGACCTACGTCGAGGAGGGCGCCATCCACTTCGCCGTGACCAACATGCCGGGCGCGGTGCCGCAGACCTCCTCGCAGGCGATCTGCGCCGCCATCCTGCCCTGGGTGCAGAAGCTCGCCTCGGGCCACTGGCGCGATTCCGCCGCCCTGGTCCGGGGGGTCAACACCGAGGCGGGTCGCATCGTCCACCCGGCGCTGGGGGGCCTGGTGGCCTGAGCGTCGCGGCAGGCTACACTGGTCCGGGTCCCCCTCGGGGACCGCTTGCGGGCATCGGGCAGGGAGGGCAGGGCACTGGACCGTCGACAGAAGCTGTGGCGCGAGGTGGCGCTGGTGGTGGCCGCGCCGCTCCTGCTGTACCTGCTGGCCAGCCTGCTCAGTTATTCGACGGACGACCCCGGCTGGTCCCGCAACGGCAGCGTGACCGGCGCGATCCAGAACGTGGGTGGCCCGGTCGGTGCCCACCTCGCCGACATCATGTTCCTGCTGTTCGGCCAGATGGCCTACGTGCTGCCGCTGATGCTGGCCGGCGTGGCCTGGGTGGCCCTGTTCGGCGTCGCCGAAGGCGAGGGCGGCGTGCTGGACCTCGGCCCCGCCCTGCGGCTCGTGGGCATCGTCGGCGTGATGGTGGCCGGCACCGGGCTCATGGCCCTGTGGTTCGGCAACGGTGGCGAATTGCCGGCCGGCGCCGGCGGCATGCTCGGGGGGCTGGTCGGCCACAGCAGCCGCGCCTTGTTCGGCTTGACCGGCGCGCTGCTGCTGCTGCTGGCGCTCGCCGTCACCTCGATCACCCTCGCCACCGGGCTGTCCTGGTTCGCGCTGATGGAGTGGATCGGCGCCCGCGTGCTGGCGCTGGTCGAGCGCGCGCGCAGCGGCCGCGAGCAGGCCGCCGAGTGGCAGCGCACCCGCGCCCTGCGCGAGGAACGCGAGGAGGTCCGCAAGGTCGAGATCGAGCGCCGCGCCCGGCGCGAGCCGGTGAGGATCGAGCCCCCGGCACCGGCCGTCGTCGAGAAGAGCGAGCGCGCCCGGCGCGAGCAGCAAATCCCGCTGTTCCATACCGTTCCCGAGGGCGGCCTGCCGCCGCTGTCCATCCTCGACGAGCCCAAGGTGCAGGAGAAGGGCTACAGCGAGGAGACGCTGGAGACGCTTTCGCGGCAGATCGAGTTCAAGCTCAAGGACTTCCGCATCGACGTGCAGGTGGTCGGCGCCTACCCCGGCCCGGTCATCACCCGCTTCGAGATGGAGCCGGCCCCCGGCGTCAAGGGCAGCCAGATCAACTCGCTCGACAAGGACATCGCCCGCGGCCTGTCGGTGAAGTCGGTGCGCGTGGTCGACGTCATCCCCGGCAAGTCGGTGGTCGGCCTCGAGATCCCGAACAGCAAGCGCGAGATGATCTTCCTCTCCGAGCTGCTGCGCTCGAAGGAGTACGACAAGTCGCCGAGCCCGCTCACGCTGGCACTCGGCAAGGACATCGCCGGCCGGCCGACGGTCGCCGACCTGGCACGCATGCCGCACCTGCTGGTCGCCGGCACCACCGGCTCGGGCAAGTCGGTGGCGGTGAATGCCATGGTGCTCTCGCTGCTCTACAAGGCCTCCGCCAAGGACGTGCGGATGCTGATGATCGACCCGAAGATGCTGGAACTCTCGGTCTACCAGGGCATCCCGCACCTGCTGGCGCCGGTGGTCACCGACATGAAGGAGGCGGCCAACGGCCTGCGCTGGTGCGTGGCCGAGATGGAGCGGCGCTACAAGCTGATGAGCGCCGTCGGCGTGCGCAACCTGGCCGGCTTCAACCGCAAGGTGAAGGACGCGAAGGAGGCCGGCCAGCCGCTGATGGACCCGCTGTTCCGGCCCAACCCCGAGCTCGGCGAGCAGCCGCGTCCGCTGGAACCGCTGCCCTTCATCGTCGTCTTCATCGACGAATTCGCCGACATGATGATGATCGTCGGCAAGAAGGTCGAAGAACTCATCGCCCGCCTGGCGCAAAAGGCCCGCGCCGCCGGCATCCATCTCATCCTCGCGACGCAGCGGCCTTCCGTTGACGTGATCACCGGCCTGATCAAGGCGAATATCCCGACCCGCATCGCCTTCCAGGTCTCGAGCAAGATCGACTCGCGCACGATTCTTGACCAATCAGGTGCTGAAACCCTGCTCGGCCACGGCGACATGCTCTACCTGCCGCCAGGCACGGCGCTGCCGGAGCGCGTGCACGGTGCCTTCGTCTCGGACGAGGAAGTGCATCGCGTCGTCGAGTTCCTCAAAGCCCACGGCGGTGGCGCGGACTACGTCGAGGGCGTGCTGGCCGAGGTGCAGGCGCTCGGCGACGGCACGGTGGTCGGTGCCAGCGGCCTGCCCGAAACCGCCAACCCCGAGGACAGCGAGAACGACCCGCTCTACGACCAGGCCGTGGCCTTCGTCACCGAGAGTCGCAAGGCTTCGATCTCGGCGGTGCAGCGGCGGCTGAAGATCGGCTACAACCGCGCCGCGCGCCTCGTCGAGGCCATGGAGCAGGCCGGCATCGTCTCGGCCGCCGAGCACAACGGCGACCGCATGGTCATCGCCCCACCACCACCACGCTGAGGTCCTGCGGCGCCTCCTGCCCACCGTTCAGCCGGGCCGCGGGACACTGCGCGGGCTCCCCGCAACCCCGAACCACGATCCCTCCGACATGCCATTCCGCCGCCGTCCCCTCTCCGCCGCGCCGCGTCGATGCCTGCGCGGCCTCCTGCTCCTCGCCCCGCTGGCCCTGCTGCCCGGCCTCGCCCTGGCCGGCGCGGGCCGCGAGGCGATCGAGCGTTTCTCGCAAGGCCTGCAGAGCCTCGACGGCCGCTTCGTGCAGCAGGTGTTCGATCCGCAGGGGCGGCCCGGTGAGCGCAGCGAGGGCCGCATCGCGCTGAAGGCGCCACGCCAGTTCCGCTGGGAGTACCAGCAGCCCTACCGGCAGCTGATCGTCGCCGATGGCGACCACCTCTGGCTCTACGACCCCGACCTCGAACAGGTGACGGTGCGCGTGCAGAGCCACGAGGAACAGGGCAGCCCGCTCGCCGCGCTGATCGACCCCGGTGAACTCGATCGCCAGTTCCGCGTTTCCGATGGCGGGCAGGACGCCGGCCTCGTCTGGGTGGAGCTGGTCTCGCGCAAGCCCGAGGATGCCGCCGTGCAGTCGGCGCGGCTCGGCTTCGACGGCCCGGCGTTGGCGAAGATGGTGTTCGAGGACCAGCTCGGCCAGCGCACCGAGGTCCGCTTCAGCGACTGGCGGCGCAATGCCGCGCTGCCGGCCGGATGGTTCCGCTTCGAGCCGCCGCCCGGCGTCGACGTGGTCGGCGAGGTGCGCGAGCGCGCCGAAGTGCATCCGCTGCGCGAATGAGCGGAAGCGCGCCGCTGGCCGAGCGGATGCGGCCGCGCGACCTCGACGAGCTCGTCGGCCAGCGCCGCCTGCTGGCGCCGGGGGCGGCCCTGCGTCGCGCGCTCGAGGCCGGCCGCCTGCATTCGATGATCCTCTGGGGCCCGCCCGGCTGCGGCAAGACCACGCTGGCCCGACTCGTGGCCGCGCGCGCCGAGGCGCGGTTCCTCTCGATCTCGGCGGTGATGGCCGGCCTGCCCGAGGTGCGCAGGGTGCTCGGCGAGGCGGCCGGCGATTTCTCCCGCGGCGTGCGCACCGTGCTGTTCGTCGACGAGGTGCACCGCTTCAACAAGATCCAGCAGGACGCCTTCCTGCCGCACATCGAGGCCGGCCACGTCGTCTTCATCGGCGCCACGACGGAGAACCCGAGCTTCGAGCTGAACTCGGCGCTGCTCTCGCGCTGCCGCGTGCACGTGCTGGAGCCGCTGGCCACGGGCGACATCGTCGACGCCCTGCGGCGCGCGCTGCTCGACGCCGTGCGCGGCCTCGGTGCACTGGGCCTCGGCGTGGACGACGATGCCCTCGAGGCGATCGCCCAGGCCGCCGACGGCGACCTGCGCCGCGCGCTGACCCTGCTCGAGATCGCCGCGGACGTCGCCACGGAAGGGCGCATCGATGCCGCCACGCTGGCGCAGGTGCTGGCCGACCGCACGCGCCGCTTCGACCGGCAGGGCGAGCAGTTCTACGACCAGATCTCGGCCCTCCACAAATCCGTGCGCAGCTCCGACCCCGACGCCGCGATCTACTGGCTGGCGCGCATGCTCGACGGTGGCTGCGACCCGGCCTACCTCGCGCGGCGGCTGACGCGGATGGCGGTCGAGGACATCGGCCTCGCCGACCCGCGCGCGCTCGACATGGCGATCAGCGCCTGGGAGGCCTACGAGTGCCTTGGCGCGCCGGAGGGCGAACTGGCGCTGGCGCAGCTCACCCTCTACCTCGCCAGCTGCGCCAAGAGCAACGCCGGCTACGTGGCCTGGAAGGAGGCCCGCGCCGACGTCGGGAAGCACGGCACGCTGGAGGTGCCCATGCATCTGCGCAACGCCCCGACCGCACTGATGCGCGACCTCGGCTACGGGAAGGGCTACCAGTACGATCCCGACGTCGAGGGCGGTGTCGCGCTCGGCCAGGTCTGCCTGCCGGAGGCGCTCGAAGGCCGCGTCTACTACCGGCCGGTCGAGCGCGGGCTGGAGGTCCGGCTCAAGGAGAAACTCGACGCGCTGCGGGCGGCGCGGGCGCAGGCGCGCAAGCCCTGTCCGGACTGACGCCATCCGGGCGGCGGGTCTTGTCCCCCGGCGGCAGGCCGTGCAGCATCGCGGTGGGCGTTCGGCCCGGCACCCGGGGAGGGGTGGACATGCGCATCATCGTGGCAGGCCTGATCGGCGGTCTCGTGTTCTTCTTCTGGGGCGCCATCGCCCACATGGCGCTCGGCCTCGGCGACCGCGGCGTCCACTACGGCAAGATCGCCGACGCCACGCTGTCGGCCATGGCGTCGGAGTTCGTCGTGCCGGGCATCCACGTCGTGCCGAGCCTGCCCGAGGAAGCGATGGCCGACGCGGCCAAGGTCGCCGCGTTCACCAAGGACAGTGCCGGCAAAGGCTATGCCTTTGTCGTCTACGCGCCGGGTGGCAACCCCGGCATGGCCGACATGGGGCCGAATCTCGGCACGCAGTGGGCCAGCGACACGGTCGCGGCCCTGCTCGCCGCCCTGGTGCTGTCGCTGTTGCCCGGCGGCTTCGGCCAGCGTGTGGCGGTTGCCACCGCTCTCGGCGCGTTCGCCACGGTGGCGGTGCTGCTGCCGTTCTGGAACTGGTACCTGTTCCCGATGGAATTCGTGCTGGGCAACCTCGCGAAACACGTGCTGGGCTGGGCGGCCGCCGGGGCCGCGATGGCGTGGTGGCTGGGACGCGGGCGATAATCCGCGCCCCATCGATTCCGGCTCGACCCCATGCTCGATCCCGCCCTGCTGCGCGCCGATCTGGCCGCCACCGCCGAACGCCTGAAACGCACGCGCGGCTTCGCCATCGACGTCGCCGCCCTGCAGGCCATCGAGGCCGAGCGCAAGCAGATCCAGGTGCGCACGCAGGAGTTGCAGAACCTGCGCAACACCCGCAGCAAGGCGATCGGCATGGCCAAGGGCCGGGGCGAGGACGTGGCACCGCTGATGGCCGAGGTCGCCGCCCTCGGCGACGAGCTGAAGGCTTCGGAAGCCCGCCTCGATGCCATCAAGGCCGAGATCGACGCCATCGCCGCCGGCATCCCGAACCTGCCCGACGCCTCGGTGCCGCAGGGCGCCGACGAGGCCGGCAACGTCGAACAGCACCGCTGGGGCGTGCCGCGCGTCTTCGATTTCCCGGTGAAGGACCACGTCGAGCTCGGTGCCCGCGAGGGCGGCCTCGACGGCGATGCCGGGGCCAAGCTCAGCGGCTCGCGCTTCACCGTCCTGCGCGGCGGTATCGCCGGCCTGCACCGGGCGCTGGCGCAGTTCATGCTCGACCTGCACGTGCGCGAGCACGGCTGCCTCGAAGTCAACGTGCCGCTGATCGTCAACGCCGAGAGCATGCGCGGCACCGGGCAATTGCCGAAGTTCGAGGAGGACCTGTTCGCGACGACGGTGGGCGAGGGCAAGCGCTACCTGGTCCCGACCTCGGAAGTGCCGCTGACCAACCTCGTGCGCGACGAGATCCTCGACGCCGGCACCCTGCCGCTGCGGATGACGGCGCACTCGCTGTGCTTCCGCGCCGAGGCCGGCAGCGGCGGCCGCGACGTACGCGGCATGATCCGCCAGCACCAGTTCGAGAAGGTCGAGCTGGTCACCATCGCCACGCCGGAGCAGAGCGACGCCGAGCACGAGCGCATGACGCGCAGCGCCGAGCTGGTGCTGGAGAAACTCGGCCTGCCGTACCGCCGCGTGCTGCTCTGCACCGGCGACATGGGCTTCTCGGCGCGCAAGACCTACGACCTCGAAGTCTGGCTGCCGAGCCAGGACACCTACCGCGAGATCAGCTCCTGCTCGAACTGCGGCGACTTCCAGGCCCGGCGCATGCAGGCGCGCTTCCGCAACCCCGCCACCGGCAAGCCCGAGCTCGTGCACACGCTCAACGGCTCCGGCGTGGCCGTGGGCCGCGCCCTGATCGCGGTGATGGAGAACCACCAGAACGCCGACGGCAGCATCACCGTGCCCGAGGTGCTGCGGCCCTACCTCGGCGGCGCCGAGCGCGTCTGAGCCCGCTCCTTCCCTCCGCGCGGACCCCGCCATGAGCAGCGACGACGTCGATCTCAACGACCTCAAGCTGTTCGCCCTGGTGGTCGAGCACGGCGGCTACGCCGCCGCCGAGCGTGCCTCCGGCGTGCCGAAGTCGCGGCTGTCCCGGCGCATCGCCCAGCTCGAGGCCGATTTCGGAGTCCGACTGATCCAGCGCTCGACGCGCAAGTTCGCCGTCACCGAGGTCGGCCAGAACGTGTTCCGGCACGCGCAGGCCATGCTCGCGCAGGCGCAGGCCGCGCAGGAGGCGGTACAGGTGCTGAGCGCCGAGCCGCGCGGGGTGGTGCGGGTGAGCTGCCCGGTGTCGCTGTCGCAGCGCCTGCTCTCGCGGGTGGTGCCGGGCTTCCTCATCGCCCACCCGAAGGTGCGCCTGCAGGTGCACGTGGCCAACCGTCGCGTCGATGTCATCGAGGAGGGCTTCGACGTCGCCCTGAGGGTGCGCAGCACGCTCGACACCGACGGCGAGCTGGCGATGCGGCGCTTCGGCGAGTTCCGCGAGCTGCTGGTGGCGAGCCCGATCTACCTCGCCCGCCACGGCCGCCCGGTTGATCCGGCCGCATTGGCCGAGCACGTCACGCTCAGCATGAGCGAGGACGAGGCCCGCCAGGCCTGGACCCTGCACGGCCCCGGTGGCGAGGCGCGCCGGGTCGAGATCCGGCCGCGGCTGATGGCGCTCGATTTCCCCTTGCTGATGGAGGCGGCCATGGCCGGCATCGGCATCGCGCTGGTGCCGGAGGCGGTCTGCGCCGAGGCCGTGCGCGCCGGCCGGCTGGAGGTGGTGATGCCGGCCTGGAGCCTGCAGCAGGGCATCTTCCACGCCGTGTTCCCGTCCCGCCGCGGCCAGTTGCCGGCGGTGCGCGCCTTCATCGACCACCTCGCGGCGGAGTTCCCGCGCCTGATGGGCGAATCGCGGCTGTAGGCGAGGGCGGAGTGCCACTGCGGCGCGCCAAGGCCGCGGCTACAATGGGCGGCATCCGGAGAGATGGCCGAGTGGTTGAAGGCAGCGGTCTTGAAAACCGCCGTGGTGGCGACACCACCGTGGGTTCGAATCCCACTCTCTCCGCCATGAATCCAGTGCCCACGAGGCTCTGGCCATCGTTCCTTGTTTCGTCTCAAGCGATTGGTGTGTACGATACACACCATGAACAGCGCTGACCTGATCAAGCTGCTCGAACGCGATGGCTGGACCTGTCGCGGCGGCAAGGGAAGCCACCGGGTGTACGTGCACCCGACGAAGCACGGTCATCTCAGTGTCCCGCACCCCAAGAAGGATTTGGGCATCGGCTTGGTGAGCAGGCTGCTGAAAGCCGCTGGCCTGAAGAAGTGAGGAGGACTGCGCCATGAAGTTCCTGATCGCTATCGAACCCGGCACCGATGACACGGCTTTCGGCGTCATCGTGCCCGACTTGCCCGGCTGCTTCAGCGCCGGCGACAGCCTCGAAGAGGCCTTTACGAATGCGGTCGAAGCAATTGATGGGCATGTGGAGATCATGATCGAGGACGGTGCGTCGCTGCCCGCCCCGACCGATCCCATGCGCCATATGGCGGACCACGGCTTCGAGGGCATGGTATGGGGCTTCGTTGATGTCCCGGTCGAGAAGCACTTCGGTCCAGCGGAACGGGTCAACATCACGGTGCCGTCCCGGTTCCTCGAGCGCATTGATGCCTTCGCGAAGACCATCGGGGACAGCCGCTCCGGCCTCATCCTGCGCGCCGCAAGGGCTTACATGGAGAGTCACGCCAAGCCTCCGAAGGTCTTCCCGGCGAAAGGAGTCAGGCGCAAGGCTGCGCCGAAGCAGCTCAAGAAGCCTGCTGCGAGGCCGGGACGCCATCGCGTCGATGCGTGACGACCCGTCTCAGGAACACCTGGCCCGTGCGCGGGGTTGGGTTGCTCAGAACTTCATCGGGTCCATGATGGCATCGAGGTTGAGGTCGTCGCAGAAGGCGAGGAAGTCGTCCCTCAGGGCGGCGATGTGCATGCTCGCCGGAACGCCGACGGTGACGTGGGCCGAGAACATGTCGGCGCCGGTCTGCATGGCGCGGTAGCGCGAGCATTGCAGGTTCTCGACCGTGATGCCCTGGCGGTCGAAGAAGTCGGCGAGCTGGTACAGGATGCCGGGGCGGTCGGAGGCGACCACTTCGACGATGTAGGGGATCAGGTTGGACTGCGGGGTCTTCGGGCCGGTGCGGTACCACTGGATCTTCAGGCCGTCGTCGCGCTCCATCCGCGCCAGCATGGCCTCCAGCTTGGCCACCGCGTCCCAGGAACCGGCCGCCAGCGCGGTCACCGAGACGTCGCGGCCGACGGTGGAGAGGCGGGCGTCGACGAGGTTGCAACCGGAATCGGCGATGCGCCGCGATACCGCGAGCAAGGGCGAATCCGGATGGGTCGCGTAGGCGCTGATCAGCAGCAGGTTCTCTTGCGAGGGCGGGCGGGGCGTGGTTTCGGTCAAAGCAGCGGGTCCGGCTCGGCGCGACGCGCCGTCGATGAACGGTCTAGCATACTTGCCGCCTTCTCGGCACGGCAAGTAACATCGACCGCAATCCTCCACGAGCCTTGGCCTTGCACCTTTCCGGCAGCATCACCGCGCTTGCGACCCCGTTCCGCGCCGATGGTGGCCTCGATCTCGACGCCTGGGCGCGGCTGGTCGCCCGGCAGGTCGAGGGCGGCAGCCGGGCCGTGGTGGTGGCGGGTTCGACCGGCGAGGCGGCGGCACTCGACGACGCCGAGTACGACACCCTGCTGCGCGAGGCCGTGCGCCTCGCCGCCGGCCGTATCGGCGTGATCGCCGGCACTGGCCTCGCCAGCACCGCCCGCACCATCGCCCAGACCCGCCGCGCCGCCGCGCTCGGTGCAAAGGCGGCGCTGGTGGTGACGCCGCCCTACGTGCGCCCGACCCAGGCCGGCCTGGTCGCGCACTACCGCGCCGTGGCCGAGAAGGGCGGCCTGCCGGTCATCCTCTACAACGTGCCCACCCGCACCGGCGTCGACCTGCTGCCGGAGACGGTGGCCCGGCTCGCCGGCCAGCCCGGCATCGTCGGCCTCAAGGAGGCGGTCGCCGACCCGGCCCGCTGGCGGGCGCTGGCAGCGCTCTCGGCGCCGGGATTCGCCCTGCTCTCGGGCGACGACCCGAGCGCGCTCGCCGCCTTCCGGCAGGGCGCGGTGGGCGTGGTTTCGGTCGCCTCGAACCTGGTGCCGCGCGCCTTCGCCGCCTTCTGCGCCGATGCCGGCGCCGGCCGCTGGGAGGCCGCCGCCGCCCGGGCCGCGGAGCTCGCCCCGCTCTTCGATTTCCTCGGCGCCGCCCCCAACCCGATCCCGCTCAAGGCCGCGCTGGCCGCGCTCGGGTTCGGCCATGGGCTGCGCCTGCCGCTGCTGCCACTGGAGCCGGCCCTGGCCGCCGGCCTGCCGGCTTTGCTCGAACGGATCGCCCGCGCCGAGGCCGAAGCCCCGGCCGCGGCCTGACCCCCTCTGGAGATGCCCATGCACCCGCACCCCCCGCTGCTCCGCCCCGCCGTCCGCGGCCTGGCGCTCGCCCTGCTCGCCGCCTCGCTGGGCGGTTGCGCCTGGTTCCGCGGCGAGCCGGCCTACCTCGCCGCCGTCGAAGGCCGTCCGCTCGAAGTGCCGCCGGACCTGGTGCTGCCGTCCTCGGCGGGGGCCCTGCAGATCCCGCCGACCGCGGCGGTCGCCGCATCGCCCGGCGAGCTCCCGCCGCGGGTCGTCGATGGCGCCGTCGGCGGCTTCCACCTCGACGACAGCAGCGAAGGCGCGTTCCGCCGCGTCGGCATCGCGCTGGGCCGGGTCGAGGGCGTGGATTCCAGCACCGCGGTGCCGGCGCTGAACGCCTACGAGGTGCGCTACCGCGGCGAGGAGATGCTGCTGCGGCTGCGGCCGCAGGACGGACGGGTGCAGGTCGATGCCATCGGCGCCGACGGCCGTCCGCTGGACACGCCGGCGGCCCGTGGCCTGCTGGAGGCCCTGCGCCAGCGCCTGCTGTAAGGCTCTCAGCGCAGCAGTTCGCCGAGCTTGCCCGGCTTGCCGTCCCATTCGGCGGCGTCGGGCAGGGGGTCCTTGCGGGTGGTGATCACCGGCCATTGCGCCGCCAGTTCGCGGTTGAGGGCGATCATGCCCTCCTGCCCGGCCGGCACGTCGTCCTCGGGGTAGATCGCCTTGGCCGGGCACTCCGGTTCGCACAGCGTGCAGTCGATGCACTCGTCCGGGTCGATGACCAGGAAGTTCGGGCCCTCGTGGAAGCAGTCCACCGGGCAGACCTCGACGCAGTCGGTGTACTTGCAGCGGATGCAGTTCTCGGTGACGACGAAGGGCATGGGCGGGCGTCCCATACGACAAAGCCCGGCGGGCCGGGCTTGGTCGGGAATTGGCGCTCCCTACGGGATTCGAACCCGTGTTTTAGCCTTGAGAGGGCCACGTCCTAGGCCTCTAGACGAAGGGAGC
>JAGXSL010000133.1 GCA_018333835.1 Lysobacteraceae bacterium | reverse complement strand
CCCGCCGCGCCTCGGCCGGCAGCGGCGGCAGCGGCTCGCCGAAACGGGCGAGGTCGCCCCGGCCATCGCTGATGCGCAATCCCGCGGTATCGGCGACCAGTACCTCGTGCACGCCATCCTGTTCCAGCAGCAGGGCGCCCAGTTCACCGATGCGGTCGAAGTCGAGGAAGTAGACCGGGTTGGCCACCGCCCGTGCGTGCTGCCGGACCAGGGTGATGCCGCGCAGTTCCACGCCCTCGCGGACCAGGTCCTGGACCAGTTGGTTGCCGTCCTCGCGCAGGGCGACGAAGCTCTGCTGCTCGCGCCAGATCAGGCCGCTGAACACCACCGCCAGCACCCCCGCGCCGAGCAGCATGCCGAGCAACAGCTGGCCGCGCAGGGTCCAGCGCGGGCTCATTCGATGGCCTCGCGGGTGTGGCGGATGCGCTCGCCGAGGGCCGCGAGGTCGGCCAGCGCGGCGGCGTCGGGCACCTCGAAGCCGGTGGTGTCGAAGAAGGCGCGCAAGGCCGGGGCGGCCTGCGGATCGGTGGCCGCCGCCAGCAGCACCTCGCGCAGGCGGGCGGCCACCCGCGGGTCGAGGTCGCCACGGACCAGTTCCATGGCCCGCGGCACATAACGGCTGGCCCCGATCACCCGCAGGGCCGGGGCATCGGGGCGTTCGGCGCGCCATTCCTCGAGATCCTGGCCGCTGAAGGCCCCGGCATCGACCACCCCGAGCACCACCCAGTGGGCGATGTTGTCCTCGGTGTTGGCGAACACGTAGCCGACATTGCCCGGCCGGGGCCGGTCGGCCGGCGTCGGCAGGATCTCCATCGGCAGCCCGGCATCGAGCAGGGTCATGGCCGGCAGCAGGTAGGCGCTGGTCGATCGCGGGCTCTGCAGGGCGAGCCGGTGGTCCACCAGGTCGGCCGGGGAGCGCAGCGGCGAATCGGTGCGGACCACCAGCACCGAGCGGTAGCGGGCGACCCCCTCGCGGTGGGTGAACAGCAGCGGCCGGGCGCCGGCGCGGTCGATCAGGCCGGAGGCGCTCGCCACGGTCTCGGTGACCCAGTCGACGCGGCCGTGGCGCAGGTAGCTGGTCATCCGCGAGATGTCGCGGGCGATCAGGATGCGGCCCTCGCGGATGCCGACGTCGGCCATCCGCGGCACCACGTAGTCGAGCAGGGGCTGGAGCTGGCCGTGGTGGCGCTGCGGATCGTCGCTGACCCGGCCGAGCACGAGGACACCGGGGGTGGCCCCGGCGGCGGCCCCCGCGAAGGCGAGCAGCAGCACGGCGAGGAACTGGAACGGCTTGCGCCCGGACATCATCGGCCTACGGAGCAGAACTGCGGGAAGTGTCGCATGACTTCGTGTCTACCGGGCTTTCCCGGCGGCCAGCCGGGCCATCCGCCGGGCGTCGGCGAGGATGCCGTGCAGCACCCGCAGCTCGCGCTCGTCGGGGGCGGCGCGCAGGAACAGCCGGCGCAGGCGGCGCATCACCGTGACCCCGCTGCGGCCCTTGTGGAAGTCGATGTCGTGCAGGGCCTGGTCGAGGTGGACGAAGAAGCGCTCCATCTCGTCATGGCTGGCCGGCCGGCGCTCGTCCAGGGGCTCGCGTGCGGCCTCGATGCCCTCCTCCGCCATCGCCGCGAGGCGGAGTTCGTAGGCCAGCACCTGCACCGCCTGGGCGAGGTTGAGCGAGCTGAAGGCGGCCTCGGTCGGGATGCAGACCGAGGCATGGCAGAGCTCGAGCTCGCTGTTCTCGAGGCCGGTGCGCTCGGGGCCGAACACCAGCGCCACCTCGCCGTGGCGGCTGGCCGCGAGCAGGCGGGCGGCCGCCTCGCGCGGCGCCAGCTCGGGCATCGGCACGGCACGCCGGGTGGCGGTGCTGCCGAGCACCAGGATGCAACCGGCCACCGCCTCGGCCAGGGTGGCGGAGATGCGGGCCGCTTCCAGCAGGTCGTCGGCGCCGGCGGCCAGCGCGCTGGCGTCGGGGTGCGGGAATTTCGCCGGGGCGACCAGGTGCAGGGCCCCGAAGCCCATCGCCTTCAGCGCACGGGCGGCCGCGCCGATGTTGCGCGGGTGCTGGGTGCCGACCAGCACCATGCGGACCCGTTCAAGCGCGCGCAAGGATGCCCCCCGCCGAACTGCTAGACTGCGCGCCGGCCCGGCACCGACCGGGCCTTCGTTCTTCATCAACCGGGCGGAACCGAGGCGGGCAGCGCATGCAGAAACCTGTCGTCAATGTCATGGTCAAGGCCGCGCGCGCCGCGGGCAACGTGCTGCTGCGCCATGTCTCGCGGCTCGACAGCCTCAACGTCGTCGAGAAGAGCCGCCACGATTACGCCAGCGAAGTCGACGGCCTGGCCGAGCGCGAGATCATACGCGAGCTGAAGCGCGCCTACCCCGACTACGCCATCCTCGGCGAGGAGTCCGGCGCCCAGGGCAAGGGCCGCTACACCTTCGTGATCGACCCGCTCGACGGCACCTCCAACTACCTCCGCGGCATCCCGCATTTCTGCGTGTCGATCGCCCTCGTCGACCACGGCGAGCCGACCGATGCGGTGGTCTACGACCCGCTGCGCAACGAGCTGTTCACCGCCTCGCGCGGCAGCGGCGCCGTGCTCAACGACCGCCGGCTGCGCCTGAACGGCCAGCGCGAACTGCCCGGCGCGCTGCTGCTGAGCGGCTTCTCGCCGCGCGAACGCAAGCGCGTCGGTCCGCAGCTCAGGTGCATCGAGATGCTGCTGCAGGACGCCGAGGACGTGCGCCGCAGCGGTTCGGCCGCGCTCGATCTCGCCTGGGTGGCGGCCGGGCGCGCCGACGGCTACGTCGAGGCCGGGGTCAAGGCCTGGGACATCGCCGCTGGCGTGCTGCTGGTGCGCGAGGCCGGCGGCCGGGTCTGCGACTTCAAGGGCCGCGGCGAGAAGATCCTGTTCGAGGGCCAGTGCATCGCCGGGCCGCTCAAGCTGGTCGAGGCGGTGCAGAAGGCGGTGCAGGATTCCGGCTGGCTGGCCAGCTTCGCGCCGCCGCCGCTGCGGTCCGAAGCCTGATCCCAAGGGCCGCGGCGGCACGCGGGACGGAAGGCCGCGGGCGAACCCGCGGCCTTCGCCGTCTCAGGGACGACGCTCCAGTTCGGCGACGTCGCGCGCCTTCGGCAGCAGGTCCTGCTTGCTGACCTTGAGCCAGAGCAGCAGCGGGCAGGCGATGAAGATCGAGGACAGGGTGCCGACCACGATGCCGACCATCTGCGCGGCGGCCATGCCCTCCAGGCTGGCACCGCCGTAGAGGTAGAGCGCCAGCACGGTGAGGAAGGCGACCAGCGAGGTGATGATGGTGCGCGAGAGGGTCTGGTTGACCGAGCGGTTCAGCACCTCGGCCGGTTCGACCTTGTGCAGGGCGCGGAAGTTCTCGCGCACGCGGTCGAAGATCACGATGGTGTCGTTGATCGAGTAGCCGAGCACCGAGAGCACGCCGGCCAGCACGGTCAGGTCGAACTCGCGCTGGGTCAGCGCGAAGAAGGCGAGCACCAGCACCACGTCGTGCAGGGTGGTGACGATCGCGGCGACCGCGAACTTCCACTCGAAGCGCATGGTGATGTAGATCAGGAAGCCGAACACCACGAAGGCCAGCGCCAGCACGCCGTTGGTGGCCAGTTCCTGCCCGACCTGCGGGCCGACGAAGTCGGAACGCACCACGCTGACCCGGTTGCCCGGCTCGGAGAGCAGGTCGGCGATGGCGCCACCGGTCGCTGCTGCTGCCGCCGCCGCGGCATCCTCGCCCTCGCCGAGTTCCTTGGGCTGCAGGCGCACCATCACGTCGTTGACCGAACCGAAGGTCTGCACCACGGCGTTGTCGTAGCCGCCTGCCTCCAGCCGGGCGCGCACCACCTCGAGGTCGGGCGCCTGCTCGAACTGCAACTCGGCCACCGTGCCGCCGGTGAAGTCGAGGGCGAAGTTGAAGCCGCGCACCGCCATCAGGGCGAAGCCGGCGATGATGATGGTGATGGCGACGACCAGCGACAGCGTCTTGAGACGCATGAAGTTGTAGCGGGTGTCGTACGGGATCAGGTACAGCACGGCAGGCTCCGGATCAGATCGCGAGGCCGGCCAGCTTGCGCCGGCGACCGTAGATCAGGGTGGCGACGCCGCGCGAGAGCGACACCGCGGTGTACATCGAGGTGAGGATGCCGACGATCAGCGCCAGCGCGAAGCCCTTGACCGGGCCGGTGCCGAACACGAACAGGGCGATGCCGGCGAGCAGGGCGGTGACGTTGGCGTCGAGGATGGTGCCGGTGGCTTTCTCGTAGCCGGTGACGATCGATGCGAGCGGCGTGTTGCCGGCGCGCAATTCCTCGCGGATGCGCTCGTTGATCAGCACGTTGGCGTCGACCGAGAGGCCGACCGTCAGGGCGATGCCGGCAAGGCCGGGCAAGGTGATGGTGGCACCGAACACCGACATCACCGCCACCAGCATCAGCAGGTTGACCAGCAGGGCGATGTTGGTGATGAGGCCGAACATCCGGTAGTAGACGACGAAGAACACCAGCACCAGCAGGAACGAGACGACGATGGTCTGCAAGCCGCGCTCGACGTTCTCGGCGCCGAGGCTGGGGCCGATGATGCGCTCCTCGGCGAACTCCATCGGTGCCGCCAGGGCGCCCGAGCGCAGCAGCAGGGCGAGCTGCTGGGCCTCGGCCGGGCTCTCGAGGCCGGTGGTCTGGAACTGCCGGCCGAACACGCCCATCACGGTGGCGGCCGAGATCACCTCCTCGGTGACGCGGGTGCTGCGCACCTCCTGGCCATCGACGATGCGGACCTCGGGAATGCGTTCGATGTAGACCACGGCGAGGCGCTGGCCGACATTCTGCGACGTGAAGTCGAACATGCGCTGCCCGGCCGAGGCGTTCAGCGTGATGTCGACCTTGGGCGTGCCGGTCTCGGCATCGGTGCCGGAAGTGGCACCGACCAGCTGTTCGCCGGAGGCGATGATGCGCTTGGAGAGGATCAGCGGCAACGGCTGGCCGTCGGCACCGACCCGGCGCTGGAAATAGATGCGGCCATCCGGCGGGATGTTGCCGGTGGCCAGTGCCGTGGCGGCCTGCGCCTCGTCGCCGATGACCGCGCGGAATTCCAGCGTGGCGGTGGCACCGATCACGCGCTTGGCGAGCGCGGTGTCCTGCACGCCGGGCAACTGCACGACGATGCGCGATTCACCCTGGCGCTGCACCACCGGCTCGGCGACACCGAGCGCGTTGATGCGGTTGCGCAGGATCTGGACGTTCTGGTTGATGGTCTCGTCGATGATGGCGTCGAGCGTGGCCTGCGGGATGCGGGCGGTGAAACCGGGGCCGGCGGCGTCGCCGAGGGGTGCCAGTTGCAGTTCCGGGGCGTCGGTGCCGACCAGGGTCAGGGCGCGCGCGAGGTCCTCCTGGCGCACCAGCCGCACCAGGATGTCGGTCGGCCGGACCAGCACCTCCTCGGTGGCGATGCGGTTCTCGCGCAGCACCACCCGGACCTGCTCGGCGAAGGTGGCCTCGCGGCGCTCCAGCGCGGCCTGCTGGTCGACCTGCAACAGGAAGTGCACCCCGCCCTGCAGGTCGAGGCCGAGCAGCATCGGCCGGGCGCCGATCGCATCCAGCCAGGACGGCACGGTCGAGGCGAGGTTCTGCGCCACGATGTAGCCGCGCCCGAGGGATTCGCGCAGCAGCTCGGCGGCGCGGAGCTGGTCGGCATCGTCGAGGCGGACGAACAGGCTGCCCTCCTCCTCGGCCACCGACTTGAAGCCGATGCCGGCCTCGCGCAGTTTGGCCTCGACCCGCGCGTCGAGCGTGGCGTCGACGGCGAAGCCGCGGTTGGCGGTGATCTGGACGGCGGCGTCCTGCGGGTAGAGGTTGGGCAGTGCGTACAGTGCGCTCGCGAGGATCAGGATCAGGGCGAGGACGTACTTCCAGCGGGCGTATTCGAGCATGGGGTCAACCGGGCCGGCGCGAACCGGCCCGGGAGGGCCGACGCGGAACCTGTGGGGTATGGGCGCTCAGAGCGACTTCAAGGTGCCCTTGGGCAGGACGGTGTTGACCGCACCCTTCTGCACCCGGACCCGGATGCCCTCGGCGATCTCGACGGTGAGGAAGCTCTCGCCGACCTCCTCGATGCGGCCGGCGACACCGCCGCTGGTCACCACCTCGTCGCCCTTGGCGAGCTTCTCGACCATCTGCTTGTGCTCCTTCTGCCGCTTCATCTGCGGCCGGATCAGCAGGAACCAGAACACCACGAACAGCAGGATCAGCGGGATCAGCTGCAGCCAGGGGTTGGGCGCGGCACCGCCGGCGGCTTGGGCATGGGCGGCGGGGATCAGGAGGTCGATCGGGGACATGGCGGTCGTCGCAGAGGTGGCCGAACAGCCCCGAAGTATGCCACGACCGGCCACCGCCGCCGGCAAATCCCGGCCCGGCCGGGCTTCAGGCCGGTTCGCCGGCCTCCCGGGCGCGGTGGAAGGCCTCCCGGAACGCAGCGAAACGCCCCTGCTCGATGGCCGCCCGGATCCGCTCCATCAGCCGGACGTAGTAGCGCAGGTTGTGGGTGGTGGCCAGCATCGAGCCGAGGATCTCGTTGCACTTGTCGAGGTGCCGGAGGTAACTGCGGGTGAAGCCGCCTTGGCAGGTGGCGCAGTCGCAGCCCGGCTCGATCGGGCGCAGGTCGTGCTCGTACTTCTGGTTGCGGATGCGGACCTGGCCGAAATCGGTGAAGTAGTGGCCGTTGCGGGCGTTGCGGGTCGGCATCACGCAGTCGAACAGGTCCACGCCGCGGGCCACCGCCTCGACGATGTCCTCGGGCTTGCCGACCCCCATGAGGTACCTCGGCTGGTCCTCGGGCAGTTGCGGGCAGAGGGTCTCCAGGGTCTTCTCGCGCTCATGCGCCGGCTCGCCCACCGCCAGCCCGCCGACCGCGTAGCCGTCGAAGCCGATGGCCTTGAGCCCCTCGGCCGAGCGGGTGCGCAGCTCCGGATGGACCCCGCCCTGCACGATGCCGAAGAGTGCCGCGTCATTGCCCTCGTGGGCGCGCTTGCTGCGCTCGGCCCAGCGCAGGGAAAGCTCCATCGACGTGCGCGCGACCTTCTCCGAGACCGGCACGCCGTCGACGAGGTAGGGCGTGCACTCGTCGAAGATCATCACGATGTCGGAGCCGAGCACGCGCTGGATGTGCATGCTCTCTTCCGGCCCGAGGAACACCTTGCGGCCGTCCACCGGCGAGGCGAAGGTCACGCCGGCTTCGGTGATCTTGCGCTTGTGCGCCAGCGAGAACACCTGGAAGCCACCGGAGTCGGTCAGGATCGGCCGCTGCCACTGCGTGAAGCCGTGCAGGCCGCCGTGGGCTTCGATCACTTCGAGGCCGGGCCGCAGGTAGAGATGGAAGGTGTTGCCGAGGATGACCTCGGCGCCCAGCGCCTCGACCTCGGCTGGCCGCATCGCCTTCACGGTGCCGTAGGTGCCGACCGGCATGAAGGCCGGCGTCTCGATCGTGCCGCGCGGGAAGTGCAGGCGGCCGCGGCGCGCCGCACCGTCGGCGCCCAGCTTCCGGAACGCCATCCGGCTCATGCACCCCGCCCTGCGCCAGCAACGTGCCCGGCACCCCCGGCATCGTGCTCCGGCCACAGCAGCATGGCGTCGCCGTAGCTGAAGAAGCGGTAGCGCTGCTGCACGGCGTGGCGGTAGGCCGCCATGATCCGCTCGAAGCCGGCGAAGGCGCTGACCAGCATCATCAGCGTCGATTCCGGCAGGTGGAAGTTGGTGAACAGGGCGTCGGCCGAGCGGATGCGGTAGCCCGGCGTGATGAAGATCTGCGTATCGCCGGCGAAGGGCAGCACCTCGCCGTCGCGCCAGGCGGTCTCCAGTGCGCGGATCACCGTGGTGCCGACGGCGATGACGCGGCCGCCGCGGGCCTTGGCCTGGCGGATCTGCTGGCACAGCTCGGCACCGACGTTCAGCCACTCGCTGTGCATCTGGTGGTCCTTGACGTGCTCGGCGCGCATCGGCTGGAAGGTGCCGGCGCCCACGTGCAGGGTGATGTGGCCGAAGTCCACGCCACGCGCCTGCAGCGCCGCCAGCAGGGCCTCGTCGAAGTGCAGGCCGGCGGTCGGGGCGGCCACGGCGCCGGCGTGCTTCGAGAACACCGTCTGGTAGCGCTCGTCGTCGCGGATGTCCGCCTCGCGCTGGATGTA
>JAGXSL010000132.1 GCA_018333835.1 Lysobacteraceae bacterium | reverse complement strand
CCGGCGTCGTCCACCCAGCGCCGCCAGAAGCCGATCGGCAGGGCCTCGCCGCGCGCCGGCTGCGGCAGCACGGTCCACTGCCGCGGCGCCTCGGCGCTGGTCGGCGGGGGCAGCTGCTCGATCAGGGCCTCCAGCAGGGCGCTCAGGCGCGCGCCCTGCACCGGGTCGGGCAGGGCCTGCGCCTCCAGCGGCCCGGCCAGGGTGTCGGCGAGTTGCAGCACGGTCTCCACCGCCGCCTGCTGGCCGAGCGCGTGCAGGCCGCGCACCAGCGGGCCGAGTTCGTCGCGCAGCTGCGCCACCAGGTTGATGTCCCATCCGGTGCGCCGGCTGTTGCGCACGCGACGCTCCAGCTGCCGGCAACGACGGCGCAGCAGGGGCACGAGAACGTCGTCGGAGGCAGGGGCGACGGACACATCCGGTATCCGGTGGGGGCGGGACCGATTCTCCGGCGCGGCACCGGGCCCCACAACGGCGGTTCACCGCAATTCACACTTGTGACGCAATCGACGCTTTCACATCCCGTCGCGCCTGCCAGCGCCGCCACAGCCGCCAGGCGCCCCAGCCGGCCGCCGCCAGCGCCAGCAGCAGCACCCCGGCAGCCAGCAAAGGCGCCAGCAGGGCCAGCCCGATGCCGGCGACCACCGCCGCGTCCTCGGTGCCGGAGGCGATCCAGTTCGAGGCCGGCTCCGGCGAGGCGTTGATCGCCAGCCGCGCCCCGGACTTGAGGGTGTGGGTGGCGAGGGCGATCCCGCCCCCGGCCAGCGCCGCCGGCGCGCTCCATTCGCCGAGCGGGGCGAAGGCCGCCGAGGCGAGGAAGGCCCCGGCCGGGATGCGGGCCAGGGTGTTCAGCAGGTCCCAGGCGGAATCGACGCCGGGGATCTTGTCGGCGGCGAACTCGACCAGCGCCAGCGCCCCGGCGGTGCCCAGCACCCAGGGCGAAGTCAGCACCTCCAGGCCTTCCGGCACCGGCAGCCAGCCGAACAGGGCCGCCAGCCCGACCCCGAAGACGGTGAGGTAGGCGCGGATGCCGGCCAGGCCGGCCAGGGCGAGGCCGAGGGCGAACAGCGGGGCGTCGGGCACGGGCGGGCTCGCGGGGCGGGGAACCCGTCGCAGTATGCGCCGTCCGGCTTGACCCCGGCTGAAATCCGCGGCTATACCGGGCGCCCGTCCCCGGACCCGAGCACGTGGCCGATTTGCGATCCGACGACAGCGGCTTCGTGGTGGTGCCGCGCCGTCCCGGCGAGCGCCTGCGCCGTGCCGCGCTGTGGCTGGGCTGGCCGCTCAGCCTGCTGCTGCTGGCCGCGTGGATGCAGCACCGCGCCGGCCCCGGCGTGGTCGCCCTGCGCGCCGATCATGCCGAGCTGCAGGCCCGCCATGCGGCGCTCGTCGCCGAGTTGGAGGCGCAGAAGCAGCAGGTCGCCACCCTCGCCCGCTCGGACCAGATCAGCCGCGCCGCCAACCTGGAGTTGCAGCAGACCCTCGCCGAGCGCGACGCCGAGATCGCCGCCCTGCGCGCCGACGTGCAGTTCTTCGAGCGGCTGGTCGGCGCCACCGGCCAGCGCCGCGGCCTCGGTGTCCACGAGGCGCAGTTCCGGCCGGAGGCCGGCGGCAGCTGGCGCTACACCCTCACCCTGACCCAGAACCTCAACCGCGGTGCCATCACCCGCGGGCGGATGCGGTTCGCCGTCGAGGGGGTCACCGGAGGCGTGCTGACCACGCTCGACTGGGGGCGGCTGCGGCAGGCCGCCGACGATCCCGGCCAGGAATACTCGTTCCGCTACTTCCAGACGCTGGAGGGCAGTATCGTGTTGCCCGAGGGCTTCACCCCGCAGCGCGTCCGCGTCACCCTCGACGGCGGCGGCAACGCCCTCGAATCCACCCTGCCCTGGGCCACCGCGCCCGACTGACCGGAGGAACGATGCTCGGTTTCGGAACCCCCAAGGACCGCGCCACCCGCGCCGGCGAAGCCGTGGACACCCTGGTCGGCCCGGAGGTGGTGCTGCGCGGCGAGCTGCGCTTCGCCGGCGGGCTCTACCTCGAGGGCTGCCTGCTCGGCAGCGCGCTGGCGCTGGAAGGCCGGCCGGCGCAGTTCACCATCGCCGCCCGCGGCCGGGTCGAGGGCGAGGTCCGCGCCCCG
Organism: Lysobacteraceae bacterium; assembly: GCA_018333835.1. Lineage (GTDB taxonomy): Bacteria > Pseudomonadota > Gammaproteobacteria > Xanthomonadales > Xanthomonadaceae > Silanimonas. Next base: position 17,653 of record JAGXSL010000132.1, on the reverse strand, counting down.
GTGGTGGTGGTGCACGGCTGCGTGGTCGGCGACATCCACGCCGGCGAGCGCCTCGAACTCGGGCCCGGCGCCCGCGTCGAAGGCCGGCTGCACTACAGCGTGCTGCAGATCGCCGCCGGCGCCGCGGTCAGCGGCCAGTTGCAGCATTGCGGCCCGGCCCCGGCCGGGCCGGCGCAGGCCCCGGCAACGCCGGCACCCAGCGACGAAGCGGCGCCGACCGCTTGAATCCGCCCCCTCCCGCCGCCACCTCCCCCGGCATGGACCCCACGCCCAGCTACCAGGACCTCGAGGCACCGCTCGGCTTCACCGCGGCGGCGGCGGCCAAGGCCGCGCGGCTGATCGCCGAGGAGGGGCATGCCGGCCTCGCCCTGCGCGTCTACATCACCGGCGGCGGCTGTTCCGGCTTCCAGTACGGGTTCGAGTTCGACGAGAACCGCGGCGAGGACGACGTCGCCGTGGAGCGCGACGGCGTCACCCTGCTGGTCGATCCGCTCAGCCTGCAATACCTGGTCGGCGCCGAGGTCGATTACCGCGAGAGCCTCGCCGGCGCCCAGTTCGTGATCCGCAACCCCAACGCCAAGACCACCTGCGGCTGCGGCAGCAGCTTCACGGTGTGAGTCGGGGCCGCCGATGTCCACCACCCTGGTCGCCGTCCTCGCCACCCTGCTGGCCGGCCACTTCGCCCGGCCGCTCCTGGCCCTGCGCCGCTACGACTGGTTCGTCGGCCTGATCGGCCTCCTCGCCGGCCCGACGGGGACCCCGCGCCCCGGCCTGCTCTGGGCCGCCCTGGCCCTGCCGCTGCTGCCGCTGGCCCTGCTGCAGTGGCTGCTCTGGGGCTGGGCCTGGGGCCTGCCCTCGCTGCTGCTCGGGGTGGTCGTGCTGTTCTACGCCTGGGGGCCGCGCGACCTCGACCTCGACGTCGAGGACGTGGTCGATGCCGACGATGCCGAGGCGCGTCGCGCCGCCGCCCGCCACCTGTTCCCGCTCGACGACGAGGCGGTCTGCGAGGGCGGGCCGCTGGTCGAGGCGGTGTTCCGTTGCGCGCTCTGGCGCTGGTTCGGGCCGCTGTTCTGGTTCCTGCTGCTCGGCCCGGTGGGGGCGCTCGGCTACCGGCTGGCGGCACTGGCCGCGCAAGGCGAGGCGCGCCAGCGGCTGGGCGAGCGGCAGGGTCGCCAGGCCGCGACCCTGCTCGGCCTGCTGGACTGGCCGGTGGCGCAGCTGATGACCCTGAGCCTGGCGCTGGCCGCCGATTTCGACGCCGTGGTCCAGGCTTGGCGGCAGTGGCATGCCGAGGGTGGCCTGCGGCTCGGCCTCGGCCACCTGGAGGCGGCGGCACGGATCAGCGTGGCGGTCGAACTCGCCGAGGATGCCGCCGATGCCGGCGACGGCCCGGCGCAGGCGCCGGCGTTGCTGGAGCTGCGTGACGCCATGAGCCTGGTCTGGCGCATCCTGGTGATCTGGCTCGGCCTGTTGGCGCTGTTCGTGGTCGCCGGCTTCGTCGGCTGAGGCCGCTCAGGCCGCGTCGCCGCGCAGTTCGCGCACCTTTGCCTCGAGCAGGGCCGCGGTGGCCTCCGGGCCCGGCACCGGCGGCCCGGCGACGATCCCGATTTCCGCCCGGAAACGCCGCGGCAGGCGCATCCGGCCGCGCCGCGAGCCGCGGCGGCTGAACATGCTGTTCCAGAGGTTGCGCAGGGCCATCGGCACCACCGGTACCGGCCGCACCGCGAGGATGCGCTCCACGCCGGGGCGGAAGGGGCCGATCTCACCGTCCGTGGTCAGCCGGCCCTCGGGGAAGAACACCACCACCTCGCCCTCGGCCAGCATCTGGTCGATGCGGGCGAAGGCCTCCTCCATCAGCGCCGGGTTCTCCTTGCCGCTGGCGATCGGGATGGCCCCGGCGGCGCGGAACACCCAGTTCAACAACGGCAGGCGGTAGTAGTTCTCGTGCATGACGAACTTGGCCGGCCGGGCGATGGTGCCGCCCAGCAGCAGCGCGTCCATGTAGCCGACGTGGTTGCAGACCACCAGCACCGGGCCCTCCTCCGGGATGTGCTCGCGCACCCCGCGCACCTCGATGCGGTACATGGCGAGGATCAGCAGCCAGACCAGGAAGCGCATCAGGAACTCGGGCACCAGCGCGAAGATGCAGAAGGCCACCACGGCGTTGAGCGCGGCGACCACCAGCAGGAACTGCGGGATCGTCAGCCCGGCCGGGCCGAGCAGCAGCACCGCCAGCGCGGCGGCGACGGCGATGAAGAGCGCGTTGACGAAGTGGCTGGCGGCCAGCACCCGGCCGAGCAGCGTCCGCGGCGAGCGCTGCTGGACCAGCGCGTACAGCGGCACGATGAAGAAGCCGGCGGACACCCCGATCAGCACCAGGTCCAGCCCGATCCGCCAGAAGCCGGGGCTGGCCAGCACTTCCGGCACGGCGAGCGGGTCGGCGAGGCCCAGCGCGACCCGCCCGGCCTGCAGGGCGGGGTCCGGCTGGGCGAGGTAGAGGTCGATGCCGAACACGGTCATGCCGATGGCACCGAGCGGCACCAGGCCGATCTCGATGGTCCGCCCCGAGAGCGGCTCGCAGAGCAGGGCGCCGAGCACGATGCCGAGCGAGAACAGCACCAGCAGCAGGGCGGCCACGCCGGCATCGCCGCCCAGCACCTCGCTGGCGTAGGCCGGCAACTGCACCAGGAACAGCGCGCCGAAGAAGAAGAACCAGCCGATGCCCAGCACCGCGTTGCGCACCGTGGACTGGCCACGCAGCGTGCCGAGCACGGCCCGGGTCGCCCGCAGCGGGTTGCGCTCGAACGCCAGTTGCGGGGCATTGGCGCTGGCCTCCGGCAGCCAGCGGGCGGCGATGGCGGCGGCCACGGCGAGGCCGAACAGCAACAGGGCGGCATCGCGGCCGCCTTCCCCGAAGCCACCGATCAGCAGGACGGCGGCGAGGGTGCCGGCCGTCACCGCCAGCGCCATCCCGGCCTCGACCAGGCCGTTGCCGCCGGTCAGTTCGCCGTGGCGCAACACCTGCGGCAACAGCGCGTACTTGATCGGGCCGAACAGGGTGCTCTGCAGGCCGAGCAGGAACAGCACGCCGAACAGCAGCGGCAGCGACTCCAGCCAGAAGCCCAGTACCGCCAGCAGGGCGATGCCGACACCGGCGTCCTTGATCCGGCGGATGCTGCGCGACTTCTCGTGGCGGTCCGCCCAGTGCCCGGCCCAGCCCGAGAACAGCAGCGCCGGCAGGATGAACAGGGCAGCGGCGAGGCTGGCCCAGAGGTCGCGCCCGGCGTCGCCGAAGCCCAGCACCTCCAGCCCGACCAGCAGCAGCAAGGCCTGGCGCAGCAGGTGATCGCCGAAGGTGCCGAGGACCTGGGTCAGCAGCAGCGGCGCGAGCCGGCGCTGGGCGAGCAGCGCGAACTGCCTGGGCGGCATCTCAGCCCGGCGGCAGCGGCGGCGGTGCGGTGCCGGCGAAGGCCGGGCGGCGGGCGAAGGCCGCGTACCAGTCGGCCAGCGCCGGGGCCAGCGGCCGCCAGGGGTGGTCGGGCAGGCGGTAATCCAGCCAGCCGAGCGCCGAGGCCACGGCGAGGTCGGCGAGGCTCACGGCGTCGCCGACGAAGAAGGCGCGGCCGGCGAGCCGCGCCTGCAACTCGGCCAGTGCGCCATCGACCTTGGTCCATTGCCAGTCCTGCCAGGCGGCGCTGCGCTGCTCCGGGCTGCGACCGGGCCAGAGCCGCTCCATCCGCACCAGCACCCCGGCGTCCAGCAAGCCGTCGGCCAGCGCCTCGATGCGGCGCACCCGCAGCCGCGCCTCGCGGTCGTCGGGGATCAGCCGCGGGCCGCCGGGCAGGCCGTCGAGGTACTCGACGATCACCCGTGAGTCGTACCAGGCCTCGCCATCGTCGGCGAGCAGGCAGGGCACCTTGCGCAGCGGGTTCAGGCGGTCGACGCCGTTGTCGGACTGGAACACGTCGACCTCGACCAGTTCCAGCGCCAGGCCCTTCTCGGCGGCGACGGCGCGCACCTTGCGGGCGAAGGGGCTGGGCAGCGAGCAGAACAGCTTCATGGTGATCGCGCAGACGGGGAGTGCCGGCATGATGCGGCGGCTTCGGCGTGGCGGCAATCGGGTGCTCGGGATGGCGAGCTTGTCGGCGGATCGGAGTTCGCTCGGGCTCGGGAGGGCGAGCCTGTCGGCGGATCGGAGTTCGCTCGGGCTCGGGAGGGCGAGCCTGTCGGCGGATCGGGCCACCTGCTTTCCGCGCGATCGCCCATCCATGGGCTCACGCGCGGCGCTCGGCTCCTGCCTCGCTGCCGCAGGTCGGCCCTCACCGCCGCGGCTCGCCTCGAGCGGAGCAGCGACTCAGGCCGCCACGGCGGCGAGGTAGCGGTCGAAGCAGGCCGCCACCACGCGCAGCAGCAGTCGGCCGCGCCCGGTCACCTGGACCGTGTGCGCGCCGCGCACCACGAGGCCGTCGCGGACCAGCGCGTCGAGCCGGGGTGCCGCCTCGTCGAGCAGGCCGCTGGCGTCGACGCCGTGGCGGCGGCCGAGTTCCAGCACGTCGACCTCGCCGTGGCACATCAGCTCCTCGATCAGGTCGGCGCGCAGCAGGTCGTCCTCGTCCAGCACCAGGCCGCGCCAGACCGGCAGCCGGCCGGCGTCGATGGCGGCCTCCCAGTCCGACAGCTCGCGCGGGTTCTGGGCGTAGGCATCGGCGATGCGGCTGATCGCGCTGGCGCCGAAGCCGACGAGGTCGGTGTCGGCGTGGGTGGTGTAGCCCATGAAGTTGCGGCGCAGCCCGCCCTTGCGGCGGGCCAGTGCGAGCTCGTCGAAGGGCTGGGCGAAATGGTCCATGCCGATGTAGACGTAGCCGGCCGCCAGCAGGCGCTCGACGGCCAGCCCGAGCAAGGCGATCTTGGCGGCGGGCGAGGGCAGCTCGGCCGGGTCGATGCGGCGCTGGGCGCGGAACATCTGCGGCAGGTGGGCGTAGGCGTAGACGGCGATGCGGTCGGGGCGCAGTTCGATCACCTGGTCGAGGGTGCGGCCGAAGCCCTCGGCGGTCTGCCGCGGCAGGCCGTAGATCAGGTCGAGGTTGATCGAGCGCATGCCCACCGCGCGCGCCGCTTCGACCACGGCGCGGGTCTCCGGCTCGCCCTGCAGGCGATTGATCGCCGCCTGCACCGCCGGGTCGAAGTCCTGCACGCCGAGGCTGATGCGGTTGAAGCCGGTCGCGTGCAGGGCGTGGACCGTGGCCGGATCGGCGTGGCGCGGGTCGATCTCGATCGAGAGGTCGGCGTGGCGCGGGTCGCCGAAGCGGAAGCGGGTGCGCAGGTGGCCGACGAGGGCGGCGATCTCGCCGTGGTCGAGGAAGTTCGGGGTGCCGCCGCCGAAGTGCAGCTGCACCACTTCGCGGTCGGCGTCGAACAGCGGGGCGAGCGCGTCGATCTCGCGCTCCAGCCGGCGCCGGTAGGCCGGGCCGCGGGTGCGGTCGCGGGTCACCACCCGGTTGCAGCCGCAGTAGAAGCAGGGGCTGGTGCAGAACGGGACGTGGACGTACAGCGACAGCGCGCGCGGCAGCGGCTCCTCGTTGCTGCGGGCGATGGCGGCGCGCAGCTCGGCCGGGCCGAAGGCGGTGGAGAACTGCGGTGCGGTCGGGTAGGAGGTGTAGCGTGGTCCCGGCCGGTCGTGGCGGGCCAGCAGTTCGGCATCGAATCGGGGGGCGGCAGCGGTGGGCATGCCGCCGACCCTAGTGGGTGCGGCACCTGGCTCCGTTGATTCCGGTCAACTGCCGGGCGACCGCGAGGCGGATCGCGCGGACCAGCTCGGCGGCGTTCGGGTGGCGGCCGCTGCCGCCGGGCAGGGCGGCGTCCCAGGCCTGGCCGAGGGTGGTGCGGCCGACGATCGGACGCCCGGCGACCCGGGCCCAGGCATCCGCACTCGGCTTGCCGAGGTAGGCGAGGACGGCGCGCTTGGTCGTGGCCGCCAGCGGGCCGTCGGCCTCGGCGCAGCCCTTGAAGATGCCCGGTTCCTTCATGCCGTCCGAGCGCGCCGGGGTGGTGGTCGCGGACGTCGTGGCGGCCGGCGGCGGGTCGGCGGCCGGCGGCGGGGAGGGCGGATCGAGCATCGATGGGCTCCGGCGAGGGCTCGAACGGAGCAGGAGCAAGAACCATGCCAACCCTGGCGGCCCCGGACCGACGGTATTCCGTCGCTGCCGGTGCCGGTCGGTGCCGCGTGCCGGGGGCTGCGGGGGTTCCGTCGGCCGGTGGGTGCCGGACCGGCCTTGGCCGCCGCTAGGGCGGGTCGAGGAAGCCGTCGTGGCGCCAGGTCAGCACCAGGGTGTCGCGGTGGCCGGCCGCGCCGTTGGGTTGGATCGGGGTGGTCTCGTGGATCACCCGGGCATCGTCCAGCAGCAGGGTGGTTCCGGGCTCGGCCATCGTGAAGCGCAGGCCGGCCGGGCCGTCGGCCTCGAACACGCGGGTCTCGCCGCCGCGCACCGCCACGCGCTCGACGAGCACCACGGCGACGAAATCGACGCCGTCGCGGTGCGCGCCTTCCGGGGTCGGGCGGCCGATGCCGGCGGCGGTATCGATGCGGAACTGGTGCACCTCGAGGAAGGGCAGGGGGCGCCCGGCCGCGGCTGCGCAGCTGCGGCCCAGCCCGAGCACGAGGGCGAGGAAGGCCGGATCCTCCAGCGTGCCGTCGAGCACCGGGGCGAAGTGGCGCCGGTAGCCGCCATGCAGGGCGTTGTAGTCGAGGGGCTGCCAGTGCGGGCGATCGACGCGGCGTTCGATGCGCCGCCCGTCATCGGCCAGCACCAGCGAGGCATGGCGACGGAAGCGGTAGCGGCCGCCGTCGCGCAGGTGGGGATCGGGCGGCAGCGCCTCCCAGTGGCGGGCCAGGGCCGCGAAAGCGCCGGCATCGAGGCTGCCGGCCCGGAAGCAGGCTTCCGGACCGAGGCGGACGAAGCCTTGGGCGGCGAGCGTCTCGACCGGCGCGGCATCGTCGAGCCGCCAGGGCGGCGTGCGCGGGACGCCGGCGGGATCGTGCCGGTGGGCGGGGGCGACGTGGGTGGGCTCGGGCATCCGTCCATTGTGCGCCCGGCGGTTGGGCGGTGGCAGGGCCGGGGGCTCGGGCACAATGACGATCCTTCCTTTGCCCATGCCGAAGCGGATGCCCGCCAGCCCGATCCTCGAGACCGTCGAAACCAGCACCGGCCCGAAGCCGGTCTTCTCGGTGGTCTGGCTGCACGGCCTCGGTGCCGACGGCCACGATTTCGCGCCGATCGTCCCCGAACTGCTGCGCCGCGATTGGCCGGCGCTGCGCTTCGTGTTCCCGCACGCGCCGGTGCTGCCGATCACCATCAACGGCGGCCACGCGATGCGGGCCTGGTACGACATCGTCAGCCTCGACTTCGGCAAGGTGCGCGAGGACGCCGCCGGCGTGCGTCGGGCGATCGCCGAGGTCGAGGCCCTGATCGCCCGCGAACACGAACGCGGCGTGCCGGCGAACCGCGTGATCCTCGCCGGCTTCTCGCAGGGTGGGGCCATCGCGTTGGCGGCCGGCCTGCGCCGCGAGCAGCCCCTGCTCGGCCTGGTCGCGCTCTCGACCTACCTGCCGCTGGCCGCCGAAACGCTGGCCGAGGCCACGCCGCAGGGCCTCGCCACGCCGCTGTTCATGGCGCACGGCACCCAGGACCCGGTGGTGCCGCTCGTCGCCGGGCAGAAATCCGCCGAGGCGCTGAAGGCCCTGGGCATGGATGCCAGCGTGCGCCGCTACCCGATGCCGCATTCGGTCTGCGCCGAGGAGATTCGCGACTTGAGCGACTGGATGACGGCGCGCTTCGCCGGCGGCTGACCGGGCCGAGGCGACGGCCCGCTCCGGCGCGTCCGGCGTCGCGGTTTCAGCGCTCCTCGTGCTCGGCGAGCGCGTGGGCGCCGACCATGATCATGCGCAGCATCTCGACCAGCTGCTCGACCACCTCGCCGCGGCGTTCGCGCGGCAGGTCGATGGCCGTGCCGCCCATGGCGAACACCAGGCGCGTCATCGCGGTGGCGACCAGGGCCGGGGCGTGGATCGGCCGCCCGCCGGCCTCGGAGAGCCGCACCAGGTCGATGCGCAGTTCCTCCTCGAAGGTGCGCAGTTCGCGCTCGACCGCGGCCTTGTAGGCGTCCGAGCCGACCATGCCCTCGCGCAGCAGGATGTGCAGCAGGCGCTCGTCGGCGTCGAGCTGCTCCATGAAGGTCTCGATCGAGGTGCGGATCACGCTGCGCCCGGGACGCAGGCGGGTGCGCGCCTCGCGGATGATGGTGCGCAGGCTGCGCCCGCCCAGCTCGATCAGCGCGATGGCGAGTGCGTCGATGTCGCGGAAGTGGCGGTAGAAGCTGTTCGGCGCGATGTCGGCCTCGCGGGCGACCTCGCGGAGGCCGAGCGTCGAGATGCTGCGGTGCGGCCCGAGCAGGCGCAGGGCGGCGGCGATCAGGTCGTCGCGGCTGATCTGCGGCTTGCGGCCGGGGCCGGGGCCGGGCGCGGGCGGGGCGGCGCTCGCGGGGCCGCGGGCCGGGCCGGACGGGAAGGGCGTGGGGTCGGGCATGGCGGGCCTCCGGGCCGGCCAGTGTAGGCCGAGGATGCCGGGCGAGGGCGGGATCGGCCGTTCAGCCGCCGTTGTCGATACAGGTGTCTGCACAAGTGTATAGAATTGGCTGGTCGCCCACCGAGCCTGCCGATGTCCTTCGCCCTCGCCCCACCCCCGTTCCGCCCGGCCTGGGACTACTGGCGCGGCCTCTTGCAGCCGGGCTGGAGCCCGTACGGCAACACCGCGCGGATCGTCCGCCGCGCCGCCGCCGCCGCCGACAGCGAGACGCTCATGCTGCGGCCGTTCCGCCGCCTCGCCGAGTGGCAGCCGGGCCAGCACCTCACCGTCGGCTTCGAACTGGACGGCCGCCGCTTCCAGCGCAGCTTCACTCTCACCAGCCTGCCCGGCGAGCGCGACTTCGCCCTGACCGTGCGCCGCCGCGCCGGCGGCCGCTTCGCCGACTGGCTGGCCCAGGCCGGCGCTGGCGCGCGGCTGCAGATCAGCGATCCCTGGGGCGGCCTCGCCTTCGAACTGCCGCAGGCACCGCGGCGCCTGCTGCTGGCCGCCGGCAGTGGCATCACCGCGGCCATGGCCCAGGTGCGCGCCGCCGCCGCCCGCGGGCAGTTGGCCGGCCTCGGACTCGCCTACTGGGTGCGCGAACGGGCGCAGGCCTGCTTCATCGAGGAACTGCACGCCCTGCAGGCACGCTTCCCGGAATTCCGCTTCCGCCTGTTCCTGACCGGCGACACGCCGGTGGCCGGGCACGAGGCCGACGGCCGGCTCGACGCCGGCACGCTGGCCGCCCTGCCGGCCGATCCCGCCGGTGCCGAGGTGCTCGCCTGCGGGCCGCAGGGCTTCGTCGCCCGCGTCGAGGCCTTGTTGCGCGGGGCCGCTGCGCGGGTCGCCACCGAGAGTTTCACGCCACCGCTGCTGCGCCTGCCCGAGTCGCCGGTGGCCAGCGTCGCCCTGACCCTCGCCCGCAGCGGCCGCACCTTGAGCATCCCCACCGGCACCCCGCTGCTGGCCGCACTGGAGGCTGCCGGCCTGAACCCGGAGCACGGTTGCCGGGCCGGCCTGTGCGGCCGCTGCGTCTGCGCCAAGCCCGAGGGCGTGCACGTCGACCTGCGCGACGGCAGCATCCACCCGGAACCCAGCCGCGCGCTCAAGCTCTGCGTCAGCGCGGCGCGCGGCGACCTCGCCATCGACCTCTGACATGAACGCTGCCACCCCGCTGCTCACTGGCGAGCGCCTCGAAGCCTTCGGCGCCGAACTCGACGCCTTGCGCGAGCGCCACGTCCGCGACCTCGGCGCCGCCGACGCCCGCTACATCCGCCGCGTGCGCCACGCCGTGCGCTGGACCGAAGTCATCGGCCGGCTGGCCCTCTACGCCGCCGCGCCCTGGCCCTGGCTGCTCTGGCCGCTGTGGGCTTTTGGCGTGCTGGCGCTCGCGGTGTCGAAGATCCTCGACAACATGGAGCTCGGCCACAACGTCATCCACGGCCAGTACGACTGGATGAACGACCCCAGCCTGCAGGGCGATCGCTTCCAGTGGGACCACCTCTGCCCGGCGGAGTGGTGGCGGATCACCCACAACCACAGCCACCACCAGTGGACCAACGTGCGCGGCAAGGACGACGACATCGGCTACGGCCTGCTGCGCATCTTCCCCGAGCAGCGCTGGACCCCGTTCGCCCTCGGCCAGCCGCTCTACGCGGCGCTGCTCGCGGTGTTCTACCAGACCGGCATCGCGGTGCAGCACCTCAAGCTCGGCAAGTACCTGAAGGGCCAGCGCCCGTGGCGCGAGTTCTGGATGGAAGCCCGGCCGCTGCTGCGCAAGCTGCCCTGGCAGGGCGGCAAGGACTACCTGTTCTTCCCGCTGCTGGCCGGCCCGTTCTTCCTGCCGGTGCTGCTCGGCAACGCGGCGGCCAACCTGCTGCGCAACCTCTGGACTTTCGTGGTGATCTTCTGCGGCCACTTCACCCGCGACGCGATCACCTTCACCCCGGCGCAGGTGCGGGAGGAGACGCGCGCCGGCTGGTACCAGCGCCAGGTCCGCGGTTCCTCGAACATCGCCGGCGGCAGGCTGATGCACCTGATGACCGGCAACCTCTCCCACCAGATCGAGCATCATCTGTTCCCCGACCTGCCGGCGCGGCGCTATGCCGCCATCGCCACCGAGGTGCGGGCGATCTGCGCGAAGCATGGCGTGCCCTACAACACCGGCTCGCTGCCGAAGCAGTTCGGCGAGGTCGTCTGGCGCATCCTCCGCCACGCCTTCCCGAGCCGGCCGCGCTGGGTGCCGAAGCCGGCCTGAGGGCGGGCCGGCGCCCGCCCGGGCGGGCATCGGCGATACTCGCGGCATGCCGAAAGCCGCCGACCGCCTGACCCTGCCGGAGTTCTGCACGCCCGCGCGGCTCGGCGCCACCCTGGTCGCCGGCCAGCTGGTCGTCCTGACCATGGCCCTGGCGCCGACCCGCACGGCGCGCTGGGATTTCACCGAATTCGCCTCGGCCAGCGCGCTCGCCACCTGGATCGCGCTCGCCTCGGCCTCGGCCCTGTGCAAGCTGCGCCCGCACCTGGCGCGCCTGCCGGCACGGCTCGACTTCGCCGCCGCCACCACGGTGCCGATGCTGGTGGCGGCGATCGGTGCACTGGCCCTGGTCTACATCGCCGGTACCGTCGGCGGGTTCGTGCTGGCCGCCGGCGAGGGACGCCGCTTCGTGCTCGCCACCGTGGTGCTGAGCGGCCTGATCGCCGCCATCGCCCTGCGCTACTTCGCCACCGAGGACCGCTGGAGGGCCCAGGTGCAGGCGGTGGCGCAGGCGCAGATGGAGGCCCTGCAGGCGCGCATCCGGCCGCATTTCCTGTTCAACTCGATGAACTCGATCGCGGCACTGGTGCGGCGCGATCCGGCGGCGGCCGAGCGGGCCGTCGAGGACCTCTCCGAGCTGTTCCGCGCCGCCCTCGGCCACGATCGCGGGGGCGACACGCTGGCCGGGGAGATCCACCTCGCCCAGCGTTTCCTCGGCATCGAGCAGTTGCGGCTCGGGGAGCGCCTGCGGGTGCACTGGGAGAGCGATCCGGGCCTGCCGCTGGACCTGCCGATGCCCCGCCTCGTGCTGCAACCGCTGCTGGAGAACGCGGTGGTCCATGGCATCGCCCGGCTTCCGCAGGGCGGGGAGATCCGCATCCGCCTCGCCGTGGTGGACGGTCGGCTGCGCATCGAGGTGGGCAATCCCTTCCCCTCCGGCGTGGCCCCGCTTTCCGGCAACGGCCATGCACTGGCCTCGATCCGGCAGCGGCTCGAGCACTGCTTCGGCGCCGGTCTCGGTATGACGGTCGTGGCGGAGCAGGGCTACTATCGCGTCCGCCTCGACCTGCCCCTGCCCTGAAGCGTGAACGTCCTCATCGTCGACGACGAACCGCTGGCCCGCGAACGCCTGGCCCGTCTGCTGGACGGGCTGGGCGGCCACGCGCTGTCGCCGCCCTGCGGCGATGGCCGCGCCGCGGTCGAGGCCTGCGCGGCGGGCGGGGTGGACCTCGTGCTGCTCGACATCGAGATGCCGGGCATGGACGGGCTGGAGGCGGCCCGCCATCTGGCCGGCCTCGCCGACCCGCCGGCGGTGGTGTTCTGCACCGCCTACGACGCCCACGCCCTCGCCGCCTTCGAGGCGGCGGCGGTCGACTACCTGCTGAAACCGGTGCGCGCCGAACGCCTGGCCGAGGCCCTGCAGCGCGCCGCCCGGCGCCGCGCCGAACGCCTTGTCCCCGCCACTGCGCCGGCCCCGGCCCGCGCCCGCAGCCACCTCGCCGTCCGCCTGGGCGGCAGCCTCAGGCTGGTCCCGGTCGAGGACATCCGCTACCTGCAGGCCGAGGAGAAATACGTGGTCGTCCACCACGTCCGCGGCATGGACCTGGTCGAGGACTCGCTCAAGGCGCTGGAAGCCGAGTTCGGCGAGCGCTTCCTGCGTATCCACCGCAACTGCCTCGTCGCCCGCGGGCAGTTCGCCGAGCTGCGCCGCCACGCCGACGGCAGCACCCACGTCCGCCTCCGCGACGGCGGCGTCGAACTCGAGGTGAGCCGGCGCTGCCTGCCCGGCCTGCGCGCGGCCCTTGCCCATCTCTGACCCCGCCACGGCGCCCTTCCTGACGGACCCCCGCCCCGATGCCCCGACTCCGACTGGCCACCCGCGAGAGCGCGCTGGCGCTCTGGCAGACCGAACACGTCGCCGCCCGCCTGCGCGCCCTGCATCCCGGCCTCGAAGTGGAACGGGTGCCGATGAGCACGCGTGGCGACCAGATCCTCGACCGTGCGCTCGCGGCCGTTGGCGGCAAGGGCCTGTTCCTGAAGGAGCTCGAGGTGGCGATGCTGGAGGGCCGCGCCGAGGCCGCCGTGCATTCGCTGAAGGACGTGCCGATGGAACTGGACGGGCCGTTCGCGCTGCCGGCCGTGCTGGAACGCGCCGATCCCTTCGATGCCTTCGTCAGCCAGGCGCATGCGGCCTTCGACGTACTGCCGCGCGGCGCCCGCGTCGGCACCAGCTCGCTGCGGCGGCAGGCGCAGTTGCGGGCGCTGCGGCCCGACCTCGAGCTCGTCGACCTGCGCGGCAACGTCAACACGCGGCTGGCGAAGCTCGACGCCGGCCAGTACGACGCCATCGTCCTCGCCTGCGCCGGCCTGCAGCGGCTCGGGTTCGAGGCGCGCATCCGCGAGCGCTTGGCACCGCCGCGGATGCTGCCGGCGGTGGCGCAGGGCGCCATCGCCATCGAATGCCGCGCGGACGACGTGGCCACGGCCGCCCTGTTGCGCGGGCTGGACCACGCCGCCAGCCGCACCTGCGTCGAGGCCGAGCGCGCCATGAACCGCGCCCTGCACGGCAGTTGCCACGTGCCGGTGGCCGGTTTCGCCGAATGGCGCGACGGCGGGCTGCACCTGCGCGGCGCGGTCGGCGACGTCCGCGACGGCCGGATGCTGCGCGCCGAGGCCACGGGCGACGCCGCCGACCCGGAGGCCCTGGGCCGGCGCGTCGCCGGGGAGCTGCTGGCGCAGGGCGCCGGCGCCCTGCTGGGCCGCTGAACGCTACGGATGGAAGGGGAAGTAGCGCGGGATGAACACCACGGCCAGCACGAAGAAGATCGCGTTGAGCGGTAGGCCGATGCGCACGAAATCGGTGAAGCGGTAGCCGCCGGCGCTGTAGACCATCGTGTTGGTCTGGTAGCCCACGGGCGTGGTGAAGGCGGTCGATGCCGCGAACATCACCGCGATCAACAGCGGCTTGGCGTCCACGCCGAGGCTCTCGGCGGTGCCGAGCGCGATCGGCGTCAACAGCACGGCGGCGGCGTTGTTGCTCATCATCTCGGTGAGCGCCGCGGTGACGAGGTAGAGCGCGGCCAGCGCTGCCAGCGGACCGAATGCGCCGAGCGGCGCCAGCGTGTGGTCGACGATCCATGTCGCGAGGCCGCTGTCGCGCATGGCGATGCCGAGCGGGAACACGCCGGCGAGCAGCACGATCACCCGCCAATCGATCGCCGCGTAGGCGTCGTCCGGGTCGAGGCAACGCAGCAGCACGAGGCCGATGCAGCCGAGCAGCGCCGCCTCGACGATGGACATGGTGCCACTCGCGGCCAGGCCGACCACGGCGGCCATGACCGCCACCGACATCAGCGCGCGATACCAGTCGATGCGCTGTTCGTTGCGCTCGGAGACCACCACCAGGGCCGGGTCGCGGCGCAGGTCGGCGAGCTCGCGGTCGGGGACGCTCAGCATCACGAGGTCACCCGCGGTCAGCGGCAGCGAGCGCAATGCGCTGGCGACCCGGTTGCCGCGCCGGTACAGCGCGATCAGTTGCGACTGGTGCTGCTCGGCGAGCGGGACCTCGCCCAGTGTCCTTCCCTCGAGCCGGCTGTTCGGGGCCACCATCGCCTCGACCAGCACGGCGCGCTCGCCCTTCGGCACGGTGTCCAGCCGCAACCCGTGCGCATCGGCGAAGGCGGTGAGCTTGGGCCACTCGCCCTGCACCAGCAGGCGGTCGCCGGTGGTGATGGCGGTGTTGCGCGGCGCCCAGTGCTTCTCGTCGCCGCGGATCAGTTCGAGCACGTAGACGCCGTGCGACTCGAGGGCACGGATCTCGGCCACCGTCCGGCCGACCAGCGCTGATCCGGCCGGGACGTGCAGTTCCGTCACGTACTTGCCGAGTTCCTCGGAGGGCGGCTGGCCCGGCGCTTCGCGATCCGGCAGCAGGAAGGGGCCGGCCAGCAGCAGGTAGGCCACGCCGAAGCCCAGGAAGACCAGCCCGAGCTGGCTGAATTCGAACAGCGTGAATCCCTCGTGGCCGGAGGCCTGGGCGATGCCGTTGACGAGCAGGTTCGTCGAAGTGCCGATCAGCGTGCACACGCCGCCCATCTGCGCGACGTAGCTCAGCGGGATCAGGAACTTCGACGGCGCGCGCCGGCTGGCCAGCGCGGTGGCCAGCAGCAGCGGCAGGAACACCGCCACCGCGGCGGTGTTGTTGATGAAGGCCGAGATCGGGCCGACCACGGCCAGCACCAGTGCCAGCACCAGCCACGGGTTTTTCACGCGTGCCAGTTGGCGTCCGAGTGCGAGCAGCGCGCCGCTGCGGGCGAGGCCGGCGCTGAGCACGAACATCGCGGCGACCGTGATGGTGGCCGGGTTGCCGAATCCGGCGAGTGCATCGTCGGCACCGACCAGCCCGAGCAGGAGCAATGCCGAGAGCACCATGAGGGCGATCACGTCGACGCGCAATCGTTCGCTGATGAACAGCGCGGCGGCGGCGACCAGAACGGCGAGCGTGAGCCAGGCGTCCAAGGTGGTACTCCGAGCGATAAGGGCGGGGAAGGGCTCCAGTCGGCATTGGCGGGATGCCGGGGGCTTTGCGATGCTAGGGCCTCTCCGCGTCGAGGTCGAGCCGCCGATGGACCGCTACGAACGCATCCTCGCCCTGCACCGCATCCTGAAGTCGGCGCGCCTGCCGGTGACGCTGCAACGGCTGATGGACGAGCTCGGCTGTTCGCGCGCCACGCTCTACCGCGACCTCGCCTTCCTCCGCGACGGCCTCGGCGCGCCGCTGGAAGGCGGCGAGGGCGAGGCGAGGTTCCGCTACGACGCGCAGGAAGCCGATCGCTTCGAGCTGCCGGGCCTGTGGCTCAGCTCGGAGGAACTGCACGCGCTGATGGCGGCCCAGCAGCTGCTCGACCGCACCGGCCCCGGCGTCCTCTCGGCAGCGATCGCCCCCCTGCGCACCCGCATCGACGCCCTGCTGCAACAGCACGCCGGCGGCCGGCGCTGGCCGATCGAACGCATCCGGGTGCTGGGCAGCGGCACCCGCCGGATCGACGAGGCGGTGTTCCGCATGGTCGCCAGCGGCGTGCTGGAGCGCCGCCGGCTGCGCTTCGAGTACCTCGCCCGCTCGACCAACACCCGCACCCTGCGCCAGGTCTCGCCGCAGCGGCTCACCCACTACCGCGGCAACTGGTACCTCGACGCCTTCGACCACGAGCGCGAGGCCCTGCGCAGCTTCGCGGTCGACCGCATCCGCCACGCGCGGATCGAGGCCGATGCCGCGACCGACTTCGACGACGCCGGCCTCGACGCCCACCTCGCCACCAGCTACGGCATCTTCGCCGGCGCGCCGAAGGCCTGGGCGACGATCCGCTTCAGTGCCAAGGCGGCACGCTGGGTCGCCGACGAGCACTGGCATTCCCGCCAGGAGGGCCGGATGCTCCCCGATGGCCGCTACGAGTTGCGTGTGCCCTACGGCAACGCCCGAGAGCTGCTGATGGACGTGCTGCGCCACGGCCCCGATGCCGAGGTGCTGGAGCCCCCGGCGCTGCGCGAGCAGTTGCGCAGCCTGCTGCACCTCACCGCCGCGAACTATGGCGGCTGAGGCGGTCGGGCGGCGCATCGCCCTGGTGCTGGGGGCCGGCGGCGCGCGCGGCTTGGCCCACATCGGGGTCATCGAGGCGCTGGAGGCGCGCGGCTTCAGCATCGCCGCCATCGCCGGCGCCTCGATGGGGGCACTGGTCGGCGGCATCCATGCCGCCGGACACCTCCCGGCCTACCGCGATTGGATCGAGGCCCAGCAGCGCAGCGACATCCTGCGCCTGCTCGATGTCGCCTTCGGGGCCGCCGGCCTGATCCGCGGCGAGCGGGTGATCGCCACCCTGCGCGAACTCGTCGGCGAGCACCGCATCGAGGACCTGCCGATCCCCTTCGTCGCGGTCGCCACCGACCTCGCCACCCAGCGCGAGGTCTGGCTGCAGAGCGGTCCGCTGTTCGATGCGATCCGCGCCTCGATCGCCATCCCGATGGTGTTCACCCCGCACGTGGTGGACGGCCGCGAACTGGTCGACGGCGGCCTGCTCGCCCCGGTGCCCTTGACCGCGACCCGGGGTTTCCGCTGCGACGCGGTGATCGCCGTCGACCTCAACGGCCGCAGCCCCCGGGTGCCAGGAGCACTCGCGCCGCCCGTGCCGCCGGTGCCGACGGTCGGGCCGCGTGCCTTCGGCGCCATGCTCGACCTGATGTCGCGCTCGCTCGACACCATGCACTCGCAGATGGCGCGCCTGCAGCTCGCGCAGGACCCACCCGACCTCGTGATCCGACTGCCACGCGATGCCGCCGCCTTCTACGAGTACTGGCGGGCCAGGGAACTGCGCGAGCTCGGCCGGCGTGCCGCCGAGGCGGCGCTGGACGAGTGGCACTGAACCGTGGCCCACGGGCCATACCCTCCCGGGCGCGCCTGCCTTCGTGGTTCATGGGGTCGCGGCCGGCGACGGCTACGCGTCCCGCTCCGCAGTCGCCGGACGGCGCACATCCCTGTGCGCCTCCTGCGATCCCCATGGCCCACGGGCGCGGCGCGGATCGGACACGGCGGGTCGTGGAGCGAAGCATCCGGCTAGCTGGCGGTGCGAGTCGCTGCCGGAGCGAATCGGCGTCACGAGGCACTGCTGCGACGGAGCGTGGAGCCTGGCGGGCGAGCCGCGGCGGTGAGGGCCGACCTGCGGCAGCGAGGCAGGAGCCGAGCGCCGCGCGTGAGGGCAGGACGCCCGATCGCGCGGAAAGCAGGTGG
>JAGXSL010000131.1 GCA_018333835.1 Lysobacteraceae bacterium | reverse complement strand
GCCTACGTCTCCGCGGCTTCGGTGTGGGAGATCGCCATCAAGCATTCGCTCGGCAAAATCTCGCCAGGCCCCGAGGTTTTCGCGGACGCGGTCGAAGCCGCCGGCTTCATCGCACTGCCCATCACCGACGCTCACGCGGGGCGCGTCGCTCGGCTCCCGCCCCTCCATGCCGATCCCTTCGATCGGCTTCTCGTGGCCCAGGCGCTCACCGAGCCGCTGCGCCTGGTGACGGCGGATTCGAGGCTTTCGGGCTACTCCGAGCTCGTGATCCCTCTCTGATCCATCTCTCATGCCGACCGGCACGGCGCTTCAATGCGTCCATTCCACCTGGAACCACAGCTTGCGGGTATCGCGGGCGAAACCCTCGCTCTCGTAGTCGGCCCACTTCAACAGGGTGTTGAGGCCCGGGCGAAGGGTGACGCCGAGCTGGGCGTTCCACTCCTGGCCGTAGTCGACACCGCGGTCGGACTGGAAGTCGTGCGCCCTGAGCAGCCAGGTGGCGGCCTTTCCGGCCACGTTGAAGGCCCCTTGCACCGAAACGTAGCGGTCCTCCAGGCCGTTGATCGGCGTGGTCAGGAACTTGTCGGCCCAGCCGTTGAAGGCGTGCAGGGTAGCGAGCGGGGTCTGGAAGGCGCGGTCGCTGCCGGCACCGAGACGCTCGAAACCGGCCCGGAGCACCAGCGGGCCGCGTTCGAGGCGAGGCTCGATCAAGTGGTAGCGGGTGTCGCCGCCGGTGGCACGGGCATAGGCGGCCTGGTTCGCCATTTCGGCGGTGAGGCCCAGCCGCCACCCGGCCTCCAGGGGCCAGGCACCGGCATAGCGCAGGCCGAAGGTGCGGGTGGAGGCGCTGGCCACGTCGCGGTCCTCGATCCAGTAGCCGTAACCGACCAGGCTGCCGCCCGGCACGGCCCACTGGCCGCGCAGCAAGCGGCCGTCGAGCTCACGCTCGCGGGCCAGCGGGTCGCGGGCGTTGTCGCCGACCGGGTGGTGCATCCGGCCCAGCCAGTAGGCCTGCAGGTCGAATTGGGCGTTCGGCCGCCATTGCACCTGCGCCGCGTCGAAGCTCTGCATGTTCTGCCGCCAGTCCACGTTGCCGATGAAGCGGGCGTTGTCGAGGGCGATGACCTGCCGGCCGAGGCGGGTGCCCCAGGCTCCGCCGCGCCAGTCGACGAAGGCCTGGTTGATTTCCAGCGCGCGGGCATCCGGCACCGGGGGGAATTGGGTTTGCCCGTTGGCCCCGGAGTTGAAGCGGTCGTTCAGCTCGACCACGCCCTCGGCTTCGACCATGCTGCTCCAGCCGTGGCCGAAAGCGTGCTGGAAGCCCACGCGCAGGCGCAGGGTGTCGGCCGCGGCGTCGCGGGCGAAGGCGGCGTCCTGCACCGCCTCGTGGCGGTAGCGCCACTGGAAGGTCCAGGGCTTGGGTGGCGTGGCCGCTGGCGTGGCCGCTGGGGCTGGGGCCGGGGCCGTCTGGGCCGTTGCCGTGACGGCGTAGGGAAGGGCCAGCAGGATGGCGAGTGCGAGGCGCATGGCGTGCTCCAGTGTGGGATTCGCCGTGCATTTTTCCGGGGTGCCGCGATGGCCGCCTTGCCGCAGGTCAAGCCGGCGTATTCTTCGTCAGTCCGTGGTGCCGAGGATCACGCTGGAGGCCTTGAACAGGGCCGTGACCGGCATGCCGACCGTCAAGCCGAGCGCCTCCCGGCTGCGGTTGGTGATGACGGCAGCGAGGCTGCCGGCGGTGGGCAGATCGAGCACCACTTCGCTGTGGACCGCGCCGCGCTCGATCCGGCGGATCGTGCCGGTCAACTGGTTGCGGGCGGAAAAGCGCGCCTCGGCAGCGCCGGTCACGAGGACCACCGAGCTGGCCTTGACCAGAGCGAAGACTTCGCGCCCCACCGCGAGGCCGAGGCTGGCGGTGCTGCTGCGGGTCAGTACTGCGACCAGCGGGTTGCCGCCGGCGATCGCGATCGTCACCTCGTCGTTCACCGCACCACGCGCCAGGGCGAGGATGCGCCCCTGGAACTGGTTTCTCGCGCTGGTCTTCAAGGTCATTCTCCTGATCAGCAGGGCATCGTCGGCGATGCCGGTGGACGGCCGGGCCAGTTCATCCAGCAAGCGCCGGTGTTCGCGCTCGAGGGCGCGGAAGTTGCGGACCAGCTTCTCGCCGCGCGCCGTCAAGCGGGTGCCGCCGCCGCCGCGGCCGCCCGTCGTGCGCGCCACCAGCGCTTCGCCGGCGAGGTTGTTCATCGCCTCGACGGCGTCCCAGGCGGCCTTGTAGCTGATGCCCACGGCCTTGGCGGCGCGGGTGATCGAGCCGTGTTCGCCGAGGGCGGCGAGCAGGGCGATGCGGTCGCTCCCGCCGAAACGGGTGCCGCCGACGGCGATCCAGAGCGCCGCGTGCAGGGTGAAGTCGCTCACGGCGTGGACTCCACGGCGCGCCCACCTTCGAGCTGGAGGATCGTCTCGCCGAAACGCGCGGCGTCCTCGGGGTCGTGGGTGATCAGCAGCATCGGGATGCCGAGGCGGCGTTGCAGCTGGTCGAGTTCGTCGCGCAGGTCCTGGCGCAAGGCCGGGTCGAGGGCCGCGAAAGGCTCGTCGAGCAACAGGGCCTGCGGCTCCGTGACCAAGGCCCGGGCCAGGGCGACGCGCTGGCGTTGGCCCCCGGAGAGTTCAGCCGGCCGCTGGTGCGCCATGGTGGCAAGACCGAATCGCGCCAACCAGTCTTCGACTTCGGGGAATCGTGCGTTGCGGCCGGGGTTCAAGGCGTGGCGATTCAGGCCGAACGCGACGTTCTGGCGCACATCGAGGTGCGGGAACAGGGCGTAGTCCTGGAACACGTAGCCGATGCGCCGGGCGCGGGCCGGCAGGCACACCCCGAGTCGCCGGTCGAACAGGGTCCGCCCGCGCAGCCGGATGTGACCGGCATCCGGTGGCAGCAAGCCGGCGATGGCTTGCAGCAGCAGGGTCTTGCCGGCCCCCGAGGGGCCCAGCACGACCAGCCGTTCGCGGTCCGAGCGGATGCGCACATCGAGTTCGAAGACCCGGGGGCCGGAGCGCAGGGTCTTGCGGATCGCGACGTCGAGCAGTGGCCCTGGCATCGTCATGGCGCGCTCGGCCGGGAGGGATTGAGCCGGTTGGCGGCAAGCAGCACGGCCACGCAGACGCTGGCGGTGACCAGGGCGAGGGTGGCGGCACCGGCATCGTCACCGGCCTGCACGGCGGTGTAGACCGCCACCGACAGGGTCTGCGTCTTGCCCGGCAGGCTGCCGGCCACCATCAGGGTGGCACCGAATTCCCCCATCGCCCGCGCGAAGCTCAGCAGCAGGCCGGCGAAGATGCCGCGCCAGGCCAGGGGCAGGGTGACGCGCAGGAACACCGCCCACTCGGGCAGGCCCAGGGTCCGGGCGGCCTGTTCGAGTTGGCTGTCCACCGATTCGAACGCCGCCCGTGCCGGCTTGAACACGAGGGGGAAGGTGACCAGGGCCGCGGCGATCACCGCCCCCTGCCAGGTGAAGACCAACTGGATGCCGAAGGTTTCGTCCAGCCAGCTGCCGAGCCAGCCACGCCGGCCGATCACGACCAACAGGTAATAGCCGATGACCGTGGGCGGCAGCACCATCGGCAGGGTCAGCAGGGTGTCGAGCAGTTCGCGGCCGGGAAAGCGGGTCCGCGCGATCAGCAGGCCGAGCCCGCCGCCCAGCAGCAGGGTGATGGCGCAGGACCACAGCGCGACCTGGAGCGACAAGGCCAGGGCGGGCCAGAGGGCGTCCACGGCGGCGATCGACGGCAAGATCGCAAGGCCTCAGGGCGACAGGAAGCCGTGGCGGCGCAACAGCGCCTGGCCTTCCTCGCCGCGCACGAAGGCGATGAAGCGGGCGGCGTCGTCGGGATGCCGGGAGTCGGCGACCGCCGCGATCGGGTAGCGGATCGGCTTCGCCAAGGGCACCACGAAGGCCTGGCGAACGCGTTCGGGCATGACGAGCACGTCGGTGCGGTAGACGAAGGCGGCCTCCACTTCGCCGCGGGCGACGTAGTCCAGCGCCTGGCGCACGTTCTGCGTGGCGATCAGCTTGCCGGACAGGGCCTCCTGGTGGCCGGCATCGCGCAGGGCGCGGTGGGCGTAGCGGCCGGCCGGCACGGTGGCGGGGTTGCCGATGGCGATGCGGCGGACCGCCGGCTGATGCAGGTCCGCCAGCGTGCCGATGGCGAGGCGCGAGTCCCGCGGCACCGCGACGACCAGGGCATTGCCGGCGAAGTCGTGGCGCTGTCCGGGCCGGATCAGGCCCTTCCGGGCGGCGCGGTCCATGGTTTCCTGGTCGGCGGAAGCGAACACATCGACCGGGGCCCCCATCGCGATCTGCTGGAGCAGGCTGCCCGAGGCACCGAAATTGAGCAGCACGCGGACGTCGGGGTGGCGGGCCTCGTACTGCCGCGCGGCCTCGGTGAAGACCTCGGTGAGGCTGGCCCCGGCCGAGACGATGATCTCGCGTGGCGGGGCAGCGAAGCCGGCGCTGCCGATGGCGAGCAGCAGCAGGGCCCAGAACCGGGGGGGCATGCGCACGGGCGGTTTCCTTGCGGGCGGAAGGCGGAATAAAGCCGGGTATACAACGCTACCGGCCGCCCGCGCCCGGCGTTCTGATCCAAGTCAATCGCGCGGCAAAAAGAACGCCCCTCGCGGGGCGTTCTTCGAAACCGGGGCGATGGGGTCTCGCGGTTCAGCAGGGCTTTTCCGCCCCCTTGCGCCAGTAGTACCAGTAGTTCAGCACGATGCCGACGGCGTAGAGGAAGGCGAAGAACCACAGCGCGGCGTTCGGGCTGCCGGTGGCGGCGAACGAGCGGCCGAACAGGATCGGCACGAAGAAGCCGAGCAGCAGCACCGCCGCGGCCGCCGTGAAGCCGAGCACCGGGCCGCCTTGCTTGGGGTCGAAGATCATGACGATCTGCTTGAACACGCTGGCGTTGCCGATGCCAGCACCGAGGAAGATGCCGAGCAGGACGATGAAGAACAGCTGGAACTGCTCGACCGAGGTCGGCGCGGTGAGGAAGGTGAGACCAACGGCCGAGCCGCCCATGATCAGGAACACCACCATCGTCATGTTCGAGCCGCCGAACTTGTCCGACAGGATGCCGCCGAGCGGCCGGATCAGGGCACCGACCAGCGGGCCGATCCAGGCCCAGGCCAGGGGATCGGGCGCGTCCGGCAGCTTGCCGAAGACCTCGCGGATCAGGAGCGGGGTCGAGGCGACGAAACCCGAGAAGGTGCCGAAGGTGAAGGTGTAGAGGATGGTCTGGATCCAGGTGTGCTTGAGCTTGACGACCTGAAGCTGTTCTCTGAAGGAGCCGCGCGCGGGGTGGTTCTTCATGCCGAAGAGCACGAGCACGCTCAGGACCAGGGTCGGGATCAGCCAGATGTAGACCGCGTTTTGCGGGTACATCAGGGTTTCGCGCAGTACGACGCCGGCCTCCGGGCCGAACACCCGGAAGACCATCGATTCGCCGGCGACCGCGCCGAACAGGCCGACGCCGATCACCAGCGGCACCAGGAACTGGGCGGTCGAGGCGCCGAGGTTGCCGAAACCGATGGTGAAGCCGAGGGCGGTGCCGCCGATCCGCTTCGGGAACCACAGGCTGATGTTGGCGGCGGTCGAGGAGATCTGCCCGCCCGCGCACAGGCCGGCCACACCGGCCCAGAACAGCAGTGTCGAGAACGGCGTGTTCGGATCCTGCACCACATGGCCGATGCCGAAGATCGGAATCAGCAAGGCCAGGGTGAAGATCAGGGTGGTCCACATGCCGCCGATCTTCAGGACCAGGAAACTGTGCGGGAATCGCGCCACCGCACCCATCAACAGGGCCATCGCCGGCAACCAGAAGCGCTGCTCGACGCTGAGGTCGAAACCCAGTCCCGGCAGGCGCACGACCAGCGCGCTCCAGGTGAACCAGACCGCGAAGGCGAGGTGCAGGGCGAGGAAGGCGATGACCAGGGTGCGGATCGCCAGCCACTTGTTGGCTTTCCAGAACACCGGGTCCTCCGGCAACCAGGTCTGCACGTCGAAGAAGCCGCCCCCCTTGGGCGACTCGCTGGGGGTGGGGTTGCCGGGTTGGGCGGCCATGTCTCGACTCCGGTTGGGGATGGCTGGGGCAGACTACGGTTTCATGGCGCGATCACATTGACCTGCATCAACGAAGGGCCTCGCCGCGCCGGATTTCCGCAACGAAGGCCCTCGCCGGGCTTCGGGAGGGCTTGACCTGGGTCATGGCGGCTCCCGGCGCGACAGGCCATCGTGGCCGGACTCCGATGCCGATCGACACTGCCATCGCCGCCCCGGCCTGGGACGATGATCTCCCCGGGCGCTACGCCTGGCTTCGGCCGCGCCTTGCCGGTGCCGCCGCCTGCACCGAGCTCGATTTCCACCTGCCCTGGATCGACGCCATCCGCCGCCTCAAGGCGCAGCGCGGTGCCTTGATCCTGGCCCACAACTACCAGCATCCGCTGATCTTCCACGGCGTGGCCGACATGACCGGGGACTCGCTCGCCCTGGCCCGTGCCGGTCGCGAGGCCGACGCCGAGGTGCTGGTGCTGTGCGGGGTCGGCTTCATGGGCGAAACCGCCAAGCTGCTTTCGCCGGAGAAGACCGTGCTGCTGCCGGCCCCCGAGGCCGGCTGCTCGCTGGCCAGTGCGATCACCGCGGAGGACGTGCGCCGCCTGCGCCAGCGTCATCCCGGCGTGCCGGTGGTGAGCTACGTCAACACCTCGGCGGCGGTGAAGGCCGAGTCCGATGTCTGCTGCACCTCGGGCAATGCCGTGGAGGTGGTCGAATCGCTGGGCGTACCGCGGGTGTTGTTCCTGCCCGACCGCCACCTCGCCGCCGAAGTCGCCAAGGCGACCGCCGTCGAGTTGATCGCCTGGCCGGGGGCCTGCGAGGTGCACGAGGCGTTCTCGGCGGAGGATCTGCGGCGTTGGAAGCAGGACGATGCGCGGCTCAAGGTCATCGCCCACCCGGAGTGCCCGGCCGAGGTCTGCGCCGAGGCCGATTTCGTCGGCTCCACCAGTGCGCTCGCCGGCTGGCTGGGCCGCCACCGCCCCGAGCGCGTCGCCCTGGTCACCGAATGCTCGATGGCCGACAACCTGCGCGCCGATTTCCCCGCCATCGAGTTCGTCGGGGCCTGCCAGCTCTGCCCGCATATGCGCCTGGTCGATCTGCCGCGGGTCTACGCCGCCCTGCGCGATCTCACTCCGCAGGTCGAGATCGAGCCGGCGGTGGCCGGGCGCGCCCGCCGGGCCCTGGAGCGCATGCTCGACGTGCCGCCCGCCGCGCGCCGGTGAGCGTCCGTCCGACGCCGCCGATCGTGGTGGTCGGGGCCGGTGTTGCCGGGCTCAGCGCCGCGCTGGCGCTGGCACCGCGCCCGGTGCTGCTGGTCTGCGAGCGGCCGCCCGGCGAGGGCGGTGCCACGCCGCTGGCCGCCGGCGGGCTGGCGGCAGCCCTCGCTGCCGGCGACAGCGTCGCCGACCACGCCGAAGACACCCTGCTCGCCGGCCACGGCAACGACCGCGAAGCGGTGCGGGTTCTGGTGGCGGGCGCGGCCGACGCGGTGGCCTGGCTGGAAGCGCAGGGCGTCCGCTTCGATCGCGCGGCCGACCGCCGCTACGCCTTCGGCCGCGAGGGCGGCCATCGGCGCGCGCGCATCCTGCACGCGGGTGGCGACGCCACCGGCGCGGCGATCGCCCGCAGCCTGGCGGCGGCGGCGCGGGCCACGCCTTCGATCCGCGTGCTCGATGGTCTGCGCGTCGATGGTGTCCGCCTCGGCACCGACGGGCGGGTCTGCGGCGTGCTCGCCCTCGACGCGGCCGGCGTGCGCCACGCCCTCGACGGTGCCGCCGTGCTCCTGGCCTGCGGCGGCATCGCCGGCCTGTTCGCCGACCGCACCGGGCCGGCCGGGCTGCAGGGCCTCGGGTTGTCCGTGGCCCAGGCGGTCGGTGCCCGGCTGCGCGACCTGCCCTTCGTCCAGTTCCACCCGACCGCGCTGGCGCTCGAAGCCCGCGCCAGCGACGGTCGCCGCAGCCTCATCACCGAGGCCCTGCGCGGTGCCGGCGCGGTGCTTCGCGACCGCCGTGGGCAGCGCCTGATGGCCGCGCACCCGCTGGGCGACCTGGCACCGCGCGATCAGGTCGCCCGTGCGGTGGCCGCTGCCGACGGCCCTTGGCTCGACACCTCGCCCTGCGCGCCCGACTGGCCGGCGGCGTTTCCGTCGACGGTGGCCGCGATCGCCCGCCACGGCCTTGCCATCGGCGATCCCCTGCCGGTCTGCGCCGCCCAGCATTTCCACATGGGCGGGGTGGCCAGCGACCTCGACGGCGCCACCTCGGTGCCCGGCCTGTTCGCCGTCGGCGAATGCGCCGCGAACGGCGCGCACGGGGCCAACCGCCTGGCCAGCAACTCCCTGCTCGAAGGCGTGGTCTACGGCCGTCGCGCGGCCGCGGCGCTGGCCGCTGCCACTTCGCGCCCGCGTCCGTCGGCGACCCGCCGTTTCGCCCCCGGTGCCGAACCCGAGGCGCTCGCCACGCTCCGTCTTCGGCTGTCCGCGGCCTTGGGCCCGGTGCGCCGGCGCAGCGAACTGCTGCGCCTGCTGCCGACGCTCGCCGCCGACACCCGCCAGCACACGATCGCCCGTGCCCTGGTGATCGCGACCCTCGCCCAGCGCGGCAACCTCGGTGCCCACCAGTGGCACGCCGCCGACGCCCCGGTCGCGGTGCCGATCAGCCTCTGGCCAGGTTCACCAGCCGCCCATCACGGTCAACGGCCAGGAAGCGGGCGATCCGTCCGCCCTTGATCTGTTCGACCATCATGCGCAGGGGTTGCACCGCTTCGTCGGCATTCGGCGCGTGGCCGCCGCGCCCGTCCATCGCCGCGACGAACAGGATGCGCCAGTCGTCGATCGCCGCCTTCGACTCCGCCGCCAGGGCCTCGAAGGACGCGATGTCGGCGGGCAGCTTGTCGACGCAGACGGCCGGCACCAGGGCACCGCCCTCGCCGCGTTCGAAGGCCGCCCGCTCGGCGGGCGAGGCATCCGCTGGACACTCGGCACGGGTGAACACCAGCAGCAGGCGCTGCGGTTCGGCCTGCTGGCGGGCGGCGGCAAGAAGATCGTCGAAGGTTTCCATGGGGACGCGAGGGCAGGGTGCCCGCCAGTCTAGGCCGATCTCCCTGAGCCCGGATTTGACCTGCGTCAGTGCGACCACGGTCGATACGGGCGGAGACTGCCGGTCCGACTCCCCGCCGCAGGCCCGCCCATGTTCGCGCAGCTTCCCAATGTCACCGATGCCGAGGCCCTGGCCGGCGAGCGATTGGGTCTTGGCATGAAGGTCGTCGCCGCCGGCGGCGGCGCTTGCTGCGGCGGCGGCGCTTGCGCCTGAGGCCGTCGACGATGCCGGACCCGATGTTGTCGCCGCTCGATCGCCTCGCCGCCAACCTGCGGCGCGGCGGGGGGCGCTACGCGCTGTATCCCGCGCCGTGTGCCTTCCGCCCCTTCACCGATGCCGAGTTCCGTGCGGCGGTGAAGGCGAGCAACGGCGATCCGATTCCCGCTCCGATCGCCCTGCATTTCGATATCCCGGCGATCCAGCGAAGCGGTTTCTGCGGCCTGGACCGCCCGCGCCACGGGGTGGGCCAGGCGCGCGCCGATGCCTATCGCGATCGTCTCGTCCGCGAGATCGGGCTGGTCGGCAGTCTGTTCGACCGCGATCGCGACGTGGTGCAGGTCAGCCTTGCCCCCGGCATGACGCGCTGGATGGATGCCGGGCAGGTGGGGGAACTGATCGAGAGTCTCGACCGCCATTTCCATCTCCGTTCCGCGGACGCCGTCGATTTCGCCATGACTCTCGACCTCGACACCCTGGGGACCACGCCGCTGCGTGACTGGGCGGGACTGGGGTTTGGTCGGGTCGGCATCGGGCTGGCCGGCGTCGTCGAACCCGGCGGGCCCGCTGCGTTCGACGCCGGGGCGATCATCGGCGGGGTCGAGTCGGTGCGTGCGGCCGGTTTTTCGAACCTCCGGGTCGAAGTGCCCTATGGCCTCCCGGGGCAGTGCGAATCGGCCCTTGAATCCCTGCTTGCCGCGACGATCGCCGCGGAACCCGACCGGATCGGCGTGCGCAACTGCGCCATCGGCACGGAAGACGGCCTTTCCAGTGGCGTCCCGGAGCCCATGCAGGCGCGCCTGCTGCTGCGCGCCGCCGATCGGCTGGAAGAAGCCGGATACCTCCATGTCGGCCTCGACGTCTTCGCCCGGCCCCAGGACCCGCTGATCGCGGCGCGGAAGCACGGCAGCCTGCACCGCGACGCACTCGGTTACGGCGTGCATGGCGCGGTGGATCTGATCGGCTTCGGCGTCGCCGCCATCAGCCAGATGGGGGGCTGCCACGCCCAGAACCCGCTCGATCTCGCCACCTGGGAAGCGCGGCTCGATCGCGGCCAGCGCGCCGTCGACCACGGCATCGAGCTGGAGGATGACGACCGCATCCGCGCCGCCGTCATCCAGGAGATCCTCTGCCACGGACGGATCTCGACCGCCGTGATCGAGGAGCAGTTCGGCCTGGACTTCCGCGAACACTTCGCCGAGGCGCTCCTGCGCCTTGCCCCCCTGTTCGAGGAGGGCTCGCTCGTCCCGGATGGGCGTACCATCCAACTCGACCGGATCGCCCGCCTCTCGGCGCGAGCGGTCGCCTGTTGCTTCGACCGCTGGAACCGGACCCATGCGCGCAAGTTCACCCCCCAGCCGCCGCGAACCGCACAACCCGGCGGCGGCGGATGACGGCGACGAATTCCGCTTCTGCACCACCTGCGCCTTCTCCCAGGCCTGCCTCTCGCAGGGCTACGCCAAGCCGGACCTGACCGCATTCCAGGCCCTGATCGACCACGTCGGCCCCTTCAAGCCGGGCGAATACATCTTCCGCGAGGGCGATGCGTTCAATGCCATTGCCGCCGTGCGCGGTGGCACGGTCAAGACCTTCATCACCGACGTCGCCGGCAACGAGCAGGTGCTCGGCTTCCATCTGCCCGGCGAAGTGATTGGGTTGAACGCCATCCACCCCGAGCGCTACCCCTGCAACGCGATCGCCCTCGACACCGTGACCCTGTGCCGGTTCTCCTTCCACCAGCTGTCGTTGCTGGCCGCCCGGGTGCCCAACTTGCAGCAGCAGCTGTTCAAGCTGCTCAGCCTCGATATCGGCAAGGCCTCGCTGCTGGTGGGCGACCACAGTGCCGACGAGCGCCTGGCCGCCTTCATGGTGCTGCTTTCGCAGCGCTACGCCGCCCGCGGTTTCTCGGCCACCCGCTTCACCCTGACGATGGCCCGGGCCGACATCGCCAATTACTTGAGACTGGCCCCCGAGACGGTCAGCCGGATCCTCAAGCGGTTCCGGTCGGAACGGGTCATCGAAGTCCGCCAGCGCGATGTCCAGCTGCTCGATCCGGGACGGCTCGAGGCCCTGGCGCGCCCCGTGTTGCGGATGATCTGAGCCGCCCCTACGCCGCCACGCTGCGGCGTTTGCTTTCGGCCTGAGCGCGCCCCGCCAGGGCCTCTGCCGCCGCGATCACGTCGCTCAGCAGGCCGGCGGCGGTGACCGCCGGCCCGGCGCCGGGGCCGCCCAGCCAGAGGGGGCGTTCCTGCTGCAGTTCGGTCTCGATGCGCACCAGGTTCTGCCCGGCCGGCAGCCGCGCGAAGGGGTGGTCCTGCGGCAGCAGGCGCAGACCGACCCGCGCGGCATCGGCATCGACCTCGGCGAGCATGACCCAGCGCTGTCCGGCCGCCCGGGCCGCGGCGATGCGTTGTGCCCAGAGCGCGTCCTCGGCGGCGAGCCGCTCGCGCCAGTCGGCGCGATGCGCCGCCGCCGCGGCGCTGAAGGGCGTCACCTCGACCGCCCCGGCCTCGATGCCGAAGCCGGCCTCGCGGGCCAGCACCAGCAGTTTGCGGACGAGGTCGGCGGCGCGCAGGTCCTCGCCGGGGTCGGGCTCGGTGTAGCCCAGCCTCTCCGCCTCGGCCAGGGCGGTGGAGAAGGCCGCGCCGGCGTGCAGCCGCTCCAGCAGGAAGCCCAGGGAACCGGAGAGCACGCCCTGCACGGCGCGCACCCGCTCGCCGCGCAGGGCGAGGTCGCGCAGCGGCCCGAGCAGCGGGATCGCCGCCCCCACCGTGGTCTCGAAGCGGTAGGGCGTGCCGGTCTGCCGGGCGATCCGCCCGAGCCGCCGGTAGAAGTCCAGTTCGCGGGCATTGGCCCCCTTGTTGGCGGTGACGATGCCGATGCCCCGGGCCAGCCAGTCCGGGTAGCGGTCGGCCACCGCCGGGCAGGCGCTGCAGTCGATGAGCAGGCAAGGCGCGCTGCCGGGGGCGGTGACGACAGCGATGGCGGCCTCCAGCGCGGTGGCGTCGAAGACGTCAAGGTGCGCCTCCAGGGCCAGCGGCGGCAGGCCCTCGCTGGCCTCGGCCAGGCCACGCCGATCCCAGGCGGCCCGCAGCCGGAGGTCGAGCCCGGCCTCCCGGCGGAGCGCGGCCTGGCGTGCCGCCAGCCGCTCGCGGAAGGCGCTGCCGACCCGGCCGCGGGCGCCGAGCAGCAGCAGGTCGATGCGGGAATCGTGGAGCATGCGGTCGCCTCCTTGGGGTGGCCAAGATATCGCTCCATTCGCATCGAAGGATAATTGCCCTTCGGCATATCGTATCGTCGCGGGATGGACGACACGACGCTTTTCACGTTCGGCATCGAGGAGGAGTTCTTCCTCGTCAACCCGGAGACCCGCGGCCTGATGGCGCGCGTGCCCAAGGCCTACCTCGATGCCTGTCGCCGGCGCCTGGGCCAGGTCGTGGCCCCTGAACTGCTGCAGGCGCAGATCGAGGCCGCGACCCCGGTCCTGCACGATTTCGACGAGGCCGCCCGCGTGCTCGACCATTACCGTACCGGTCTCGCGGACGTCGCCCGGACGATGGGCTACCGCCTGGTCGCCGCTGGCACCCACCCCAGTTCGCATTGGGCGCAGCTCGAGATCACCAGGAAGCCCCGTTACGAGCGGCTGGTCGCCGACTTCGGCATCGTCGGCCGCCGCAACGTGCTGTGCGGGCTCCATGTCCATGTCGCGGTGCCGGCGGGCATCGACCGGGTGCGGGTGATGAACGGGGTGATGCGCTGGCTGCCCCTGTTCCTCGCGTTGTCCACTTCCTCGCCGTTCTGGAACCGCCACGTCACCGGCCTGATGAGCTACCGCCAGGTCGCCTACGACGAGTGGCCCCGCACCGGGATCCCCGAGTTCTTCCGCGACCAGGCCGACTACGATGCCTTCGTCGCCCGCCTGGTCGCGGCCGGGGCGATGCGCGACGCGAGCTTCCTGTGGTGGGCGATCCGCCCCGCGGCGCGCTACCCGACCCTCGAGCTCCGGATCGCCGATGCCTGCACCCGGGCCGAGGATGCGCTGATCATCGCCGCCCTGTACCGATGCCTGGTGCGCGCCCTGGTCCGCGACCCCACCCTCGCCGTGCCGCACGAGCCGCAGACCCGCCGGCTCATCGACGAGAACCGCTGGCGCGCCAAGCGCGACGGGCTCGAAGCGGAGTTCATCGACGAGCGCGACGGCACGGTCCGGCCGGTGACGCGCTGGATCGACGAGCTGCTCGCCATCACCGCGCCGGACCGTGCCGCGCTGGGTGCCGACCGCGTGCTGCAACGGCTGCCGACCCTGCTTTCGCGAGGCACCAGCGCGCACGCCCAGCTGCAGGCCTACCACCACGCCCGCAGCCAGGGGGCCAGCCTCGAGGAAGCCCTGCGTGCCGTGGTCGACTGGTTGATCGTGCGGACGACGCAGGCGATCGGCAGCGACGAACGGATCGACACCCGGGCCTGAGCGTCCGGCGCGGGTTCAATCCCCCTGGTCGGATCGCGCCGGTTCCATCGGCTTCGCCTCGGCGATCTGCCGCGGCGTCAGGCCGCGGCGTGCGGCGGCGCGGGCCAGCATGTGCGAGGCCACCGGCAGGGTGCAGACCAGCAGCACCACCACCACGCCGATCCGCCACCACCAGCCCTCGACCCCGGCCAGCAGGCCGGCGCCGACCAGCAGCAGGGCCAGCGACAGGGTGCCGGCCTTGGTGGCCGCGTGCTGGCGCGCCAGCGCGTCCGGCAGGGTCCAGAGGCCGAGGGCGGCCACCACCAGCAGGGCGGCGCCGAGCACGACGAACAGCAGGCCGAGCAGGCTCATCGGCGGTCCTCCGCATCGCCCGAGCGGTCGACCACCCGGGCCCAGACGATGGTGGCGACGAAGCCGACCAGGGCGAGCCCGATGGCGACGTCCATGAACAGCACCCGGCCGCTCGCCAGCCCGGCGGCGATGCAGAGCGCGATGGCGGCGCTCAGCAGCACGTCGAGGGCGATGATACGGTCGGCCACGCTCGGGGCCTTGAACATGCGGGCGATCGCCAGCATCAGGGCCAGCGTCGAGGCTGCGACGATCAGGGCCACCGCCACCGAGAGGAGGCTCATCGCCGATCCTCCGCGCGGGTGCCGGTGTCCGGGAACAGCCGCTGCAGCGGCCGTTCGAACTCGTGGCGGATCGAGGCCGCCGCATCGGCCAGGTGGCGACCGTCCAGCACGTGCAGCAGCAGTTCGCGCCGGTCGGGCGTGATGTCGAGCGTGGTGGTGCCGGGGGTGAGCGTGATCAGGCAGCCGAGGATGGCGGCGCCGCGCTCGTCGAGGCCGGCGTAGTGGAAGCGGGCGACCACCGGGTGGGCACCGAGCCGGGGGGCGATGATGATCCGGGCGGTGGTGACCCCGGACACCACCACCTGCCAGGCGAAGCGCAGCAGCAGTTCGATGGCGGCGAACAGGCGTTTCACGGCACGGCCTCCATGGCGGCGTTGGCCGCCGCGGCGAAGTCGAGGAAGGGCTCCGGCAGCAGGCCGAGCACCAGGGTGAGGGCGGCGAGGAGGGCGCTGGCGGCGATGGCCGCGAACGCCGGGCCGCGCGGGCCCGGATCGTGCGGCGCGAGGTCGGCCGGCAGCGGCTTCCAGAACGCCTCGAACCAGATCTTCATCATCGAGTACAGGGTGAGGAAGCCGACCAGCAGCATGGCGGCGGCCCAGGTCCAGTGCTCCAGCACGATCGACTCGCGCACCAGGATGAACTTCGCCCAGAACCCCGACAGCGGCGGGATACCGACCAGGGACAGCGCCGGGATGGCGAAGAACAGGGCCAGCATCGGCCGCTTCGCCCACAGCCCGCCGGCGCGGCGCAGGTCGTAGCTGCCGACCTCGCGGGCGACCAGCGCGGCGACCAGGAACAGGTTCGCCTTCACGATGATGTGGTGGACGATGTAGAACACCGTGCCGGTGCGCCCGGCGGCCGAGTCGAGGGCGATGCCGAGCAGCATGTAGCCGATCTGGCTGACGATGTGGAAGGCGAGGATGCGCCGCATGTCCCAGTGGAAGGCGGCCCCCAGCACGCCGGTCACCATGGTGGCGACCGCGACCCAGCCCAATACCTCGAACATGACATCGGGCGCGGTGGCGAAGACATCGCCCAGCACCCGCAGCACGGCGTAGACGCCGACCTTGGTCAGCAGGCCGGCGAACAGCGCCAAGAGCGGCGCGGGCAGGGTGTGGTAGGCCGCCGGCAACCAGGCGAACAGCGGGAAGGCGCCGGCCTTGAGCAGGAAGCCCAGGCAGAGCGCGGCCGCGAAGAAGCCGAGTTCGGCGGCGGCGAGCCCCCCGGCGGCGGCTTCCAGGGCCGCGAAGTTGAGGTGCCCGGTGCGCGCGTACAGCCAGCCGATGGCCATCAGGAAGAGCATCGTGCCAAGCGCGTTCAGCACGAAGTACTTGAGCGCGCCCTCCAGCTGGTCGCGGCGCCGCCCGAGCGCCAGCAGGCCGACCGCGGCCACCAGCATCAGCTCGAACCAGACGTAAAGGTTGAAGATGTCGCCGGTCAGGAAGGCGCCGCAGACCGCGGCCAGCAGCAGTTGCAGCAGCGGGTGCAGGACGTCCGACTCCGGGGCGGCGTCGATGCCGCTGCGCTGGAACAGCAGGCAGACCACGGCCATCAGCGCGGTCACCGCCACCATCGCCACGCCGAGCGGGTCGGCCACGAACTCGATGCCGAACGGTGCCGGCCAGTCGCCGAAGGTGGTACGCAGGGTGCCGTGCAGGGCGACCGCGGCGACCAGCAGGGCGGCCGCGGCGGCGAGCGCCAGCGCGCCGGCGAAGCTGATGGCGGCGGCCCAGCGTGGCAGCAGGGCCGCCAGCAGGCCGGCCATCATCGGCAGCAGCAGGGGGGCCGCGACCAGCGCGTGGATCTGTACGTCGAGCAGGGCCATCGATCAGTCCTTGAGCACCACCGGCTTGCCGTCGCTGCCGTCCTCGGGCTCCGAGGCGCGCAGCGCGTCGATGTCGTCGCTGGCCGCGGCGGCGCGCACGGCCAGCATCAGCACGATCGAGAGGCAGACCAGGGCGAAGCCGATCACGATGGCGGTCAGCACCAGCGCCTGCGGCAGCGGGTCGGCGGCCGCCGCGAGCACGGTGGCTTCGCCGGGGACGATGGGCGGGGCGAGGAAGCGGAAGCCGCTGGCGGCGAGGACCGTCAGGTTGGCACCGGAGCCGATCAGTGAAATCCCGATCACCACCCGCAGCAGGTCGCGCGAGAGCGCAAGATGGATGCCGACGCCGATGGCGAGGCCGATGCAGAGGGCGAGCAGGAGGCTCATGGGGTGTCCTCGTCGAGGTCGATGGCGTGGGCGCAGAGGCCGCCGAGCGCACCCCAGACCGCGAGGTAGACGCCGAGGTCGAACAGCAGCACGGTCGAGACCTTGAGCTCGGTGAAGCCGAGCGGCACGGTGGCCCAGAGGTGGGTCATGTAGGCCCCGACGGCGAGGCCGGGCAGGCCGCTCAGCAGGGCCAGCAGCACGCCGGCGGAGGTCAACCGGGCGGCACCGCCGGGCAACCGGGCCAGCGCCGCCTGCGACGAGGCCGACAGCGCCAGCAGGGTGGTGGCGGCCACTGCCGTCATGCCGCCGATGAAGCCGCCGCCCGGGGCGTTGTGGCCGCGCAGCAGCAGCCAGACCGAGGCGAGCAGGATGATCGGGTAGAGCAGGCGCACCGCCAGCCGCAGGATCACCACGTCCTGGTTCATCGCGTCGTCTCCTTCTTCCCGTGCTTGAGCGCCAGCAGCAGGGGCAGCACGGCGAGGAAGGCGGCGGCGACCACCGCGATCTCGCCCATGGTGTCGACGGCGCGGAAGTCGACCAGGATGACGTTGACCACGTTGCGGCCGTAGGCCTCGGGCACCGCGGTGGCGGCGAAGTAGTCGGACAGGGCGCGGTCCGCCGGGCCGGACAAGCCGGCCAGCACCATCCAGGCCGCGAGCAGGCCGCCGCCCGTGGCGATGCTGGCGCGGGCCAGCTCGTGCAGGCGCTGGCGCGGAACCGCCACCGACTCGCGCGTGGCCCCGGTGCGCAGCAGCACGGCGACCAGGATCACGATGAAGGCGACCTCGACGGTGAACTGGGTGAAGGCGAGGTCGGGCGCGCCGACGAACAGGAACACGCCGGCCGAGCCGAAGCCGACCAGCCCGCTCGCCAGCAGCAGCAGCAGCGAGCTGCGCACGAAGAGCGCGGCCACGGCCCCGAGCGCGATCGCCACCAGCGCCGGCGCGGTGCCGGCCGGCAGGGCCGGGGCCGGCGCGGCGGGCGGCGCCAGCAGCAGGGCGGCCACGGCGAGCGCCAGCCCCATGCTGCCGGCGGCGAGCAGGGTGTAGGCGCTGGCACGGCCGCCCTGCAGGTGGCGGGTGGTCCAGCCGGCGAGCGCCGGGATCGCCTTCAGCATGCGCTCGTAGTGGGCCACCATGCCGACCCGGTCGATCAGCGGGAAGCCGCGCTCCAGCGTGCGGTGCAGGCGGTCCCAGCCGAGGTAGATGGCGATGCCGGCGCCGAGCGTGGCGACCACGCCGGTCATGCCATCGAGGCCGATCGTGCCGACGCCGATCACCGTGCTCGGCGGCACGCCGCCCATGGCGACCGCGCTGTGGTCGAGCAGCGGTGCCAGCCATTCCGGTTGCAGGCCGAACACCAGCCCCACGCCGCCCACCAGCAGCGGCGGCAGTCGCATGGCCCAGCCGGCCTCGTGGATCTGCGCCGGCACCGGGCGGCCGCTGCGGTGCCAGAAGATGCGCACCGCCGCCACCGCGGCCACCGCCACCGAAACCGCGCCAACCGCCAGGCTGGCGTAGCCGACCCAGACGAACACCCCGCCCTCGGCGCGGGCGATGTCGATCAGATCCTTGGCGAAGTAGCCGAGCGAGAACGGCAGGCCGGCCATCGACACCGCGGCGATGGCGGCCGCGGCGGCGGTCCAGGGCATGCGCGGGGCGAGCCCGGCGAGGTCGTCGATGCTGCGGCTGCCGGTGCAGTGGTCGACGTTGCCGGCGACGAAGAACAGCGGTGCCTTGTAGAGTGCGTGGGCGAGCAGGAAGGCGGCCATGGCACCGGGGGCCACCGTGCCGGGCAGGCCGATGAGCATGGTCAGGGTGCCGAGCGCCGACACCGTCGACCAGGCGAGGATGCGTTTCAGGTCGCGCTCGCGCAGGGCGAGCAGCATCGACCAGGCCGCGGTCAGGCCGCCGAAGCCGACCAGCAGCCATTGCCAGAGCGCCAACTCGTGCAGGGCCGGATCGAGCCGGGCCATCAGGTACACGCCCAGCTTCACCATGGTGGCCGAATGCAGGTAGGCCGACACCGGGGTCGGTGCCGCCATCGCGTTCGGCAGCCAGAAGTGGAAGGGCATCTGCGCCGACTTGGCAAAGGCGCCGACCAGCACGCAGCCCAGCGCCAGGGGCAGCGCCGGATGGTCGAGCCAGGCCGGCGCGCTCGCCAGCAGGCCGCTGATCGAGTAGGTGCCGGCGATCGCCCCCAGCATCACGAAGCCGGCCAGCATCACCAGCCCGCCACCGGCGGTGACCATCAGCGCCTGCTGCGCCGAGCGCCGCGCCGCCGCCTTCTCGTGCTTGAAGCCGACCAGCAGGAAGGAGGTGAGGCTGGTCATCTCCCAGAACACGAACAGCAGCAGCAGGTTGTCGGCGCTGACGGTGCCCAGCATCGCCAGCATGAAGGCGACGAGCGCACCGAACAGGCGCAGCCGCTGCTTGACCCCGGCCATGTAGCCGGCGGCGTAGACGAACACCAGGGTGCCGATGCCGGCGATCAGCAGGATGAACTGCAAGGCCAGGCCGTCGATGCGGAAGGCGAGGCTGATGCCGAGCGAGGGAATCCAGGGCCAGGCCGCCACCACGATGCGCTCGCCGCCAGCGGTGGCCCACCAGGCCAGCAGCAGGATCGCGGCGGGGATCAGGGCGAGCCAGCCGAGGCGGCTGGTGCCATGGGTGGCCGGGGATTCGTCGTTGGCCATGCAGCGGGCTCCGGGCGGTCGGTCGGCTTCCAAAAGGCCTCCGAGGGTAGCAAATCGCAACGCCGGGCGCCTCCCTATACTTCACGAACTGTTCCTGCCTTTCGCGCGCCGCCATGCCTGACGCCCGCCACGATCCCTCGCGCCGGATCCGCGCCCCGCGCGGCCCGGAAAAGCGCTGCAAGAGCTGGCTCTCCGAGGCCGCGCTGCGCATGCTGATGAACAACCTCGACCCGGAGGTGGCGGAAGACCCGGCCGCGCTGGTGGTCTACGGCGGCATCGGCCGCGCCGCCCGCGACTGGCCGAGCTTCGACCGCATCGTCGAGGTGCTGGAGCGCCTCAAGGACGACCAGACCCTGCTGATCCAGAGCGGCAAGCCGGTCGGTGTGTTCCCGACGCACCCGGATGCCCCGCGCGTGCTGATCGCCAATTCCAACCTGGTGCCGCACTGGGCGACCTGGCAGCACTTCCACGAGCTCGACGCCAAGGGGCTCGCGATGTACGGCCAGATGACCGCCGGCTCGTGGATCTACATCGGCTCGCAGGGCATCGTGCAGGGCACCTACGAGACCTTCGTCGAGATGGGGCGCCAGCACCATGGCGGCGACCTCTCCGGCAAGTGGATCCTCACCGCGGGGCTTGGCGGCATGGGCGGCGCGCAGCCACTGGCCGCGACCATGGCCGGCGCCAGCATGCTGGCCATCGAGTGCCGGCAGAGCCGCATCGACATGCGCCTGCGCACCCGCTACGTCGATGAGCAGGCCGACGATCTCGACGACGCGCTGGCGCGCATCGAGCGCTACTGCGCCGAAGGGCAGGCCCGTTCGGTCGCGCTGCTCGGCAATGCGGCGGAGATCCTGCCGGAGCTCGTGCGTCGCGGCGTGCGTCCGGACGCCGTCACCGACCAGACCTCGGCCCACGATCCGCTGCACGGCTACCTGCCGGCCGGCTGGACGGTGGAGCGCTGGCTGGACGAGCAGAAGCACGCGCCGGAGCGCGTCATCGAGGCCGCCAAGCACTCGATGCGCACGCAGGTCGAGGCCATGCTGCGCTTCGCCGACATGGGCATCCCGGTGTTCGACTACGGCAACAACCTCCGCCAGATGGCGAAGGAGGCGGGTTGCGTCGACGCCTTCGACTTCCCCGGCTTCGTGCCCGCCTACATCCGCCCGCTGTTCTGCCGCGGCATCGGCCCCTTCCGCTGGGTGGCGCTCTCCGGCGACCCGGAGGACATCGCGAAGACCGACGCCAAGGTCAAGGAGCTGATCCCGAACGACCCGCACCTGCACCGCTGGCTCGACATGGCCAAGGAGCGCATCGCTTTCCAGGGCCTGCCGGCGCGGATCTGCTGGGTGGGCCTCGGCGACCGCCACCGCCTCGCCCTCGCCTTCAATGCGATGGTGCGTAGTGGCGAGCTCAAGGCACCGATCGTAATCGGCCGCGACCATCTCGATTCCGGCAGTGTCGCCAGCCCCAACCGCGAGACCGAGGCGATGCTCGACGGCTCGGACGCCGTCTCCGACTGGCCACTGCTGAACGCGATGCTCAACGTGGCGGGCGGCGCGACGTGGGTGTCGCTGCACCACGGCGGAGGTGTGGGCATGGGCTTCTCGCAGCACAGCGGCGTGGTGATCGTCGCCGACGGCAGCGAGGCCGCCGACGCGCGGCTCGCCCGCGTGCTCTGGAACGATCCCGGCAGCGGCGTGATGCGCCATGCCGATGCCGGCTACGACAGCGCCCGGGCCTGCGCCCGCGGACAGGGTCTCGACCTGCCGATGCTGCGCTGAAAGCCTGGGCTCGCGGCGCGCTGCCGGCCGCGGTCCTCGGCGTGCTCTGCCGCGCGCCGCCCTCAGCGTGGTGCCAGCACCTGCAGCAGGTAGCGCTTCTCGGCCAGCAGCACGGCCGGGTCGAGCGCGCCCAGGTCGATGCGGGCGCGGCGCTTGGCGACGACGTCCTGCAGCAGGTAGTGCAGGGTCGGGTTCTTGAAGAAGAAGCGGCCGATGCCGAAATCCAGCATCGGCAGGCCGATCCGCGAGGCCAGCAGGTGGGCGAAGGCCATCGAGGGCGCGGCGTTGGCGCTCACGTCGATCTCCTCGACCACCGTGAAGCCGCTGGCGGCGATGGCGGCGCGGTAGTCGGCGAGCAGCCGGCCCGAGCGGTTGCGGGTCTGCTCCTTCAGCCGGTAGTAGTCGATGTTGATCCAGCGCCCGCCTGGCGCCAGCAGCTCGCGCATCACCGGCACGCCGCGGTCGAGCGGCACGTTGTGGAAGGACTCCATGCTGGTCAGCACGTCGAAGCGGCCGCGCCAACGCTCCAGTTCGATGGCCTCGAGCGGCGATTCGATCACCTCGCAGCCGTGGCGTTCGCGCACGTAGCGGGCATGCGCCGAACTCGGCGTCAGGCCGGTGGCCTCGAGGCCGCGGGCGCGCAACTGGCCGAGCAGGCCGCCGGTGCCGCAGCCGACGTCGAGCACCCGCGCGCCGTCGGGCACCCGCCGGTTGACGAGGTCGGTGTAGGCCTGCATCGCCGCCTTGAGGCTGGCGAGGCTGATCGTCTCCGGATCCTGCGGGATGGGGTCGAAGTAGCCGGCGTGCAGGTAGTCGTTGCCGAAGCAGGCCTGGTAGAACTGCAACTCGAGGTCGCCACGGCCGTCATGGCGCGCCTCCCGCACGGCGCGGCGGTGGGCGAGCAGGGCCATCGGGTTGGCGGCGCGGCGCAGGATGTCGAGGAGCATCATCGCGATCGGCAGGGAAAGGGCAGCGGATCGTCGGCGCGATGGCCGGCGCCGTCAAGCGGCGCTCAGGACGTGGCGCGCCGGGGCCGCGCCTCGGCATCGAGCAGCTTCTCGACCCGGGCGAACACCTCGTAGCGCGAGAACGGCTTCTTCATGAAATCGTCGGCACCGATGCGCTGGGCGTAGAACTGCTCGGTGGCCTGCTCGTTGCCCGACATCATGATGACCGGGATGTCGCGGCTGGCGGCGTCGCGGCGGATCCGGCGCAGCGCCTCGAAGCCGTTGATGCCCGGCAGCACGATGTCGAGGAAGACGATCTCGGGCGGATCGGTGGCGATCCTGGCGAGCCCGCTCTCGGCGTCGGCCGCGGTGTCGAGGTGGTAGCGGTTCTGCAGCAGCATGCGGCCCAGCGCCGCGGTGACGGTGGCCGAGTCGTCGATGATCAGGGCGCGGGTGCCGTCGCGGGCGTTGCGGCGGTCGTGCTGGCGGCGCTCCGGCCCGCCGCGCGGCCTGCCCTCGTCCTCCAGCTCGGAGCGGTTGATCGCGTCCTCGGGGCGGCCGCTGGGGGGCGTCTGGGCGAGGAAGCGCTTGAGGCGGTCGAGCAGGCGCATGGCGGTGGGTCCCTCCGGGCGACCCCGGCAAGCCTCGCACAGCCGGGAGGCGACGGGAAGCCGCCCGACGCTCAGCGCCCGGGCTTCTTCCCGGGCGGGGCGGCCTTCTTCGCCGGGGCGGCCTTCTTCGCCGGGGTGGCCTTCTTCGCCGGGGTGGCCTTCTTCGCCGGGGTGGCCTTCTTCGCCGGGGCGGCCGGGACGCCGAGGTGGGCCAGCACTTCCTCGGCATGGCCGTCGGGGCTGACCTTGGGCCAGACCTTCTCGATCCGGCCGTCCGGATCCACCAGCAGGGTGCAGCGGGCCACGCCCATGTAGGTCTTGCCGTACATGCTCTTCTGCACCCAGGCGCCGACCGCCTTGAGCAGGGTCAGCTCGGGATCGGCGAGCAGCGGGAAGTCGAGCTGGTACTTGGCGGCGAATTTCTGGTGCGAGGCGTCGGTGTCGGCCGAGACGCCGAACACCGCCACCCCGGCGGTGGCGAAGGCGGCGCGCTGGTCGCGGAAGCCGCAGGCTTCCTTCGTGCAGCCGGGCGTGTCGTCCTTCGGGTAGAAGAACAGCAGGTAGCGCTGGCCGCGCAGGCCCTCGGCGGAGACCATGCGGCCGTCACTGGCCTTGAGCGAGAAGTCCGGGATCGAAGCACCAACGTCGAGCATGGCCATACCTCGGGAGCGGAAGCGACTCCCGATTATGCCCTCACCTCCGGCATTCAGGTACGCATCGGCGTTTCAGCGCCCCGGCCTCTCGCGCACCGGCAGCGGGACGTTGCACAGATCGATGTGGCCGGCCTGCCGCAGGTACCAGGCCTCGGCGCGGTTGCGCCTCGCCTCGACCAGCGCGGCGAAGCTGGGGCTGGCGGTGTCGAGCCGTTCAAGCCGGGGCCGCTCGGCCTCGGGCAGGGCGGCGGCGAGCGCGATACGCCGGATCGGGGTCCGCAGGGCCGGTTCTTCGTAAAAGCCGCCGGGCCCCTGGCCGCGGGGCAGCGCCGCGAGCAGGGGCATGCCCTCGAGCACCCGGCCGACCGTGGTGATGTTGAGGTCCAGCTGCCGGGGCGATTGGCCGATCACGACATAGAGCCCGGTGCCGTTGCTGGAGTCCGGCGCGTTGCCGCGGCCGGCCCCGACGATGCCGTAGCAATGCGCCAGCCACTGGATGCCGGCGGCTGGATCGCGGCCGACCGGGAAGCCGTCGCTGAAGCCGACCTCCGGGGCCCAGCCGTCCACATCGGGCAGGCGGACGAAGGGCAGCTCGTCGCGGATCGGCGTGCTGAACTCCGCCGGGAGGCTCGTTCTCGCGCTGCCGAGCGGCCTGGCCTTGGCCGGGTCGTCGCCGTAGGGGTCGCCCCACTGCACGACGAAGTTGTCCTGTGCCCGGTTGATGCTCAGGCCGTCGAAGTAGCCTTCCCGCGCGAGGATGCGCAGGTTGGCGACATGCTCGGGCGCATGGTCGGGGG
This sequence comes from Lysobacteraceae bacterium, assembly GCA_018333835.1. Taxonomy (GTDB): domain Bacteria; phylum Pseudomonadota; class Gammaproteobacteria; order Xanthomonadales; family Xanthomonadaceae; genus Silanimonas. The sequence continues at coordinate 19,289 of JAGXSL010000131.1, read as the reverse complement.
AGAGTTCGATCACCACCCGGCCGGCGTCCAGCGTCATCACCAGCAGGTTCTCCGGGTCGGGGCTGCGCCAGTCGCCCGCGGGGGCCTGCGCCAGGATCGCGTCCATCGTGCGCGGCTCCGGTACCGCGGCTTCCGCGTCCGCGGGGAGGGCGGCGAGCAGGGCGCCCAGCGGCACGGCGATACCGAGGGAAAGAAGGGGTCGTGGCATGGCAGGCTCCCGGGGGGGCGATGTCGGCTACCCGATCAGACACCGGGTCGGGTGGCCGCGGCAACGTGCCTGCTGCGGAACCGTCCGCGGCGCGTGTACCTCGCCATCATCCCGAGAAAACACAGACTCCCGATCGCCTGCTCTTGGCCCGGTACATGGCGGAGTCCGCCGCGCGCAGGTACTCATCGGCGGTGGCGAGGCCCGTCCAGCTGCCGACCACCCCGATGCTCGCGCCAAGGGTCACGGTATGCGCTCCCAGCCGATAGGGCGCCGCAAGTGCTGCGGCGATGCTTTCCGCCCGCGCGGTGGCCGTGGCGAGATCGACGGATTCGAGCAGCACGTTGAATTCATCGCCGCTCATGCGGGCGACGAGATCGCCGCTGCGCACGCAGGATTCCAGGCGGCGGGCGACCTGCTGCAGCAACTGGTCGCCGACGTGGTGCCCGAGGGTGTCGTTGACGGTCTTGAAGTCATCGAGGTCCAGCAGCAGTACGGCGAACGCGGCCGTTCCGCTTTCCGTCCGGGCGGCATCCGTCCTCGAAGCGGCCTCGGCTTGCATCGCGATGGCATGCTCGAGGCGATCGCGGAACAGCGGCCGGCCGGGCAGGTTGGTCAAGGCATCGTAGGAACTGCTGCGTTCCGCGAGGTCGGTGAGCGAGCCACCCATGCGCACGGGGATGCCGTTCGCGAACTGGGCGGCGCCGCGCCAGTTGACCCACAGCAGCCGCCCGGACGGATGGCGGGCACGGAAATCCACCGAGAAATTCGCGTTGCCACCTGCAAGGTGCCGCCGATAGGCCGCCTGCACGCGCCCGCGATCCTCCGGGTCGATGAACGGTTCGAGCAACTGCCAGCCCCCGCCATGCGGATCGTGCGTGTCATCGAGCCCGAGGATCTCGTGGAAACGACGGGACACGTGCCAGGCACCCGTCTGCAGGTCCCACTCCCAGATCCCGTCGTTGGACCCGCGGGTGGCGAGTTCGTAGCGGCTCTCCGATTGCACCAGCCTCAGTTCGGTGTGCTTCATCCGGCTGACGTCGATCATCAGCCCGATCATGCGGTTGGGGCGTCCTTCCTCGACGATCGCACGGCACAGGTCGCGCACCCAGATGACCTCGCCCGACTTGGCGAACAGTCGATAGTTCATCTCGTAGGCGTAGCTCCGCGTCGCATTGTAGGCGGCTTCGTCGATGGCCAGTGCCGCCGGGAAGTCGTCGGGATGCACGTGCGAGCGCCAGAAGTTCGGATCGGCCCGCCATTCCTCGACGGTGTAGCCGAAAAGCCGTTCGACCTGCGGGCTGAGGAAGGTGTTGCCCACGCCGCGTTCCGCTTCCCAGACCACGCCGTCGATGGTTTCAAGCAGGCGCAGGAAACGCTGGCGCACTTCGACCAGGACCTGCTCGGTGGCCTCGGCGACTTCGATCAGGACGCCCTGGCGACTGAGCAGCCGGCCTGCCGCATCGGTCTGGGCCTGCAGCTGCAAGCGCACCCAGCGGTGTTCGTCGTTGGCCAGGCGCAGGCGGAACACGGGCATCCCCGATCGCAGCGTCCCCTGGTCCTCCGGGTGGACGAAGGTCAGCAAGGACTCCCCGAGGGTCCCGCCCGGTGGATGCCCCGTCCGTTTCTGCCATGCCGGATTCACGTAGGTGACCACCCATCGCGCGTCCGTCTGCACGACCGCCTCGGGCAGGAGGTCGAGGAGGTGATCGAGCGGCGCGGAACGATCAGGCACGGGAGGGCGAGGGTTCTTCAAGGGGAAGCACCGCCGAGTTTGCGAGATCGGCGTCGCGGTCTGCATGCGAACGGACGATCCGGAGGGGGTGGGGCGCCCCAAGGGGATGCCACTCGCGGCTCAGGCACCACGCAGCAGGGCCAGCTGTTCGCGCCATTCGCCCAGCACGCGTTCCCAGTGCGTGCGATCGGCGAACTGCGGGAACGCCGCGGGGAAGGCCGGGTCCTCCCAGCGCCGCGCGACCCAGGCGTGGAAGTGCACGATGCGCAAGGCGCGCAGGGCCTCGATCAGCGCCAACTCGCCCTGGTCGAAGTCGCAGAAGCGTTCGTAGCCGGCCAGCAGTTCCTCGAGCTGGCGTTCGCGCCGGCGCGGATCGGCATCGAGCAGCATCCACAGGTCTTGCACCGCCGGGCCGCTGCGGGCGTCGTCGAAATCGACCAGGTGGGGCCGGCCATCGCGCCACAGCACGTTGCCGGGATGCAGGTCGCCGTGCAGGCGTCGGCCGGTGGTGGGCCCGGTGGCGTCGAAGGCGTCCTCGACGGCCTCGAGCAGGGCGCTGCCGACATCCTCGAAACTCCTCCGCAGCGCGGGCTCGATCCACGGCCCTTCGAGCAGGGTGTCCAGCGAGGTCCAGCCGAGCCGGTCGATGTCGATCGCCTCGCGGTGGCGGAACGGCGTGCGCGCACCGACCGCGTGCAGGCGTCCGAGGGTCTCGCCCAGCGCGAGGCGGACCTCGGCGCGGTCCATCTCCGGCGCGTGCCCGCCCTGCACCGGGAACAGGGCGAAGCGCAGGCCGTGCAGGGCGTGCAGGGTTTCGCCGTCGAAGGCCAGCGGTGGCACGACCGACAGCCCTTCCTCGTGCGATTCGGCCACGAAGGCGTGCTCCTCGCGGATCTGCGCGTCGCTCCAGCGCGCCGGGCGGTAGAACTTCGCCACCACCGCGCCTGCGTCCTCGAGGCCGACGCGCAGCACGCGGTTCTCGTAGCTGTTGAGGGCGAGCACGCGGCCATCGGCCCGCAGGCCGAGCGATTCGACCGCATCGACCACCGCATCGGGCGTCAGGTCGCGGAAGGCTTCGCCGGGCCCGGCCGCGGGAGCGGCCCCGGCCTGGCGGTGCCATCCACCGGGGCGCGCGTGGTCGAGGGTCTTCATCGGGCTGGCGTCGGTGCCGGTATCGTGGTCGCGGGTCGCTGCTAGAGTGGCGTGGTCTTCGATACGGATCCCCTGCATGGCCGTCCGGCACCCGCTCCGCCGCCATTATGCCGATCCCGGGGTCCCCCCGGTCCGGCGCCGCGAACTGTGGGCCTGGGCCGGTTTCGACTTCGCCAATTCCGGCTACACCACGGTGGTCATCACCGCCATCTTCAACGCCTACTTCGTCGGCGTGGTGGCGGCCGGTGCCGACTGGGCGACCTTCGCCTGGACCGCGGCGCTCTCGCTGTCCTACGCCATCGTGGTCGCCAGCGCACCGCTGATCGGACTCTATGCCGACGCCCACGCCCGCAAGCGCCGGCTGCTGGTGGCGACCACGCTGCTCTGCGCCACCGGTACGGCGGCGCTGTGGTTCTGCGGCCCCGGCGACGTGGCGCTGGCGTTGGCCCTGATCGTGGTAACCAATGCCGCCTTCGGCACCGGCGAGAACCTGATCGCCGCCTTCCTGCCCGAACTGGCCCGCGACGAGGGCATGGGCCGGCTCTCCGGCTACGGCTGGGCGTTCGGCTACGGCGGCGCGGTGCTGCTGCTCGCCATCTGCCTGTGGTGGGTGCAGGGTGCCGACGGGCGCGGCAGCGACACGGTGACGGCGGTGCGGGAAACCCTGCTGTTCACCGGTGCCACCGTGCTGCTGGCGGCCTTGCCCACGTTCTGGCTGCTCAGGGAGCGCACGCCGTCCGCGCCGCGGCCGTTCGCCGCGATCTGGGCGACCTCGCTGGAGCGCTGGCGCGGCATGCTGGGCGGTGTCAGCGACCTGCCGCAGTTGCGGCGCTTCCTCGCCTGCATCGTCGCCTTCCAGGCCGGCGTCGGCACGGTCATCACCATCGCCGCGATCTACACCCAGCAGGCGCTCGGCTTCACCGCCGCCGAGAGCATTCAGCTCGTGCTGGTGGTCAACATCACGGCAGCGCTGGGCGCGGCCGCCTTCGGCCACCTGCAGGACCGCATCGGCCACCGCAACACGCTGGCGCTCGCCCTGCTCGGCTGGCTGCTGGCGATCGGCCTGCTCGCGGTTTCCGACGCCCGCGCCGTGGTCTGGGTCGCCGCCAACCTCGCCGGCATCTGCATGGGGGCCAGCCAGTCGGCCGGTCGCGCCATGGTCGGCAGCCTGTGCCCGGCCGGGCGCGAGGCCGAGGTGTTCGGGCTCTGGGGGCTGGCGGTCAAGACCGCGATGATCCTCGGGCCGCTCGCCTACGGGGCCATCAACTGGATGGCCGATGGCCGGCACGAGGTCGCGCTCGGGGCCACCGCGCTGTTCTTCGTGCTGGGCCTCGTGCTGCTGGCCCGGGTCGATGTGGCGCGTGGGCGCGTGGAGGCGGGCCGCGTCGGCGCATGAGCCCTTCCACCGTTCCCTCGCGCGCCCGGCTCGCCTTCGTGCTGGGCGCGCTGGCCATGTTCGGCCCGTTCTCGATCGATACCGTGTTCCCGGCCTTCGCCGCGATCGGCCGCGATTTCGCCACCAGCCCGGCTGCCGTGCAGCAGACCATCAGCGTCTACCTGCTGGGCTATGGCCTGATGTCGCTGTTCCACGGCGCGATCTCGGACGCCATCGGCCGCCGCCCGGTGATCCTCTGGGGCATCGCCCTGTTCGGGTTGGCCTCGGTGGGCTGCGCCCTCAGCACCGACTTGCCGACCCTGCTGGCCTTCCGTTTCGTGCAGGGCCTGTGCGCCGGCGTCGGCCTGATCGTCGGTCGCGCGGTGATCCGCGACCTCCATGACGGCGAGGAAGCGCAGCGGCTGATGAGCCAGGTCTCGATGATCTTCAGCATCGCCCCGGCGCTGGCGCCGATCGTCGGTGGCTGGATCCTCGGCCTTGCCGACTGGCAGGCGATCTTCTGGTTCCTGGTGGCCTTCAGCGTGCTGCTGCTCGTGCTGGTCCATCGCCTGCTGCCGGAGACCCACCCGGTGGAGCGCCGCCTGCCGCTGCGCGCCGCACCGCTGCTCGGCGGCTATGCCGGGATGCTGCGCCGCCGCCGCTTCCTCTGGCTGGTGGCGGTCTCGACCCTGAACTTCGCCGCGCTGTTCCTCTACATCGCCTCGGCGCCGGTGGTGGTGTTGCAGCACCTCGGCCTCGGCGAACAGGATTTCGGCTGGTTCTTCGTGCCGGTGATCGGCGGCATGCTGGCCGGGGCCTGGGTGACCGGGCGCGCGGCCGGCCGCCACGGTGCCCGCCGGATGCTCGGCTGGGGCTTCGCCTGCGGCCTGCTGGCGGCGCTCGCCAATGCCGGTTACGCCTTTCTCGCCGACGACTACGCCTGGCCCTGGGCGGTGGCACCGCTGGTGCTGCTGTCCTTCGGGGTGGCGCTGGTGTTCCCGCAGGTGATGCTGCAACTGCTCGATCTCTACCCCGCGCAGCGTGGCAGCGCCTCGTCGATGCAGGCCTTCCTGTCGCTGATGTTCCAGGCCGGGGTGGCCGGGCTGCTGTCGCCGCTGCTTTCGGCCCATCCCGGCGGCCTCGCGGCGATGGCCCTGCTGCTGACCCTCTCGGCGGCCCTGCTCTGGGCCTGGGGCGAGTGGCGTCAGGCCGGTGGCAGCAGGCCGCCGAGGTGGGCACGGGCGAACAGGTAGGCGCGGGCGTCCTCGGCGTCGTGCTCGAACCAGGCCTTGGCCGAGCCGAGCCGGAAGCTGTAGCCCCAGGCGTCCATGTCGGCGAAGGCGCGCTCGCGGCCGAAGCCGGGAAGCTCGTCCGCCAGCAGCAGCTGCAGGTAGCAGACGGCGTCCTCGTCGCGCTGCGTGTCGGCCGCATCGGTGTGCACGCCGGCGCGGCGTTCCGGCGGCATCACCATCAGGTGCCCGGCCTCGTGCAGCAGCGAATGCAGCGGCGTGTCGGTGCGGGCGTAGACCCGGTTGCCGATGATCCCGGCCTCGGGGTCGCCCCAGTAGCTGCCGGGGATGGGCTCGCCGGGCGCGATCTCGACCAGGTCGAGGCCGAAGCGGGCGAGCAGGGCGCGCGGCGCGTCCCAGCCGATGTCGGCGAGGGTCCTCAGGGCGTCCGGTCGGGCAGCGAGACGGAGATGTCGAGCACGTCGTGCTCGCCGTCGCGGACGAGGTCAACCTTGACTGCCTCGGCGTCGACGTTGACGTACTTGCGGATCACCTCGAGCAGCTCGCGCCGCAGCAGGGGCAGGTAGTCGGGACCGCCGCGGGTGCTGCGCTCCTGCGCGACGATGATGCGCAGGCGCTCCTTGGCGAGGCTCGCCGTGGCGGGCTTCTTGCCGGTCAGGAAATCGAACAGGCCCATGGCTCAGTTCCCGAAGATCTTGGCGAAGAAACCTTTCTTCTCGGCCGTGGTGAAGCGCATCGGCCGCTCCTCGCCGAGCAGGCGGGCCACGGCGTCGGTGTAGGCCTGGCCGGCGGCGCTTTGCTCGTCGAGGATCACCGGGTTGCCGGCGTTCGAGGCCTGCAGCACGTCCGGCGATTCCGGGATCACGCCGATCACCTTCAGGCCGAGGATCTCCTCGACGTCGGCGATCGAGAGCATCTCGCCGCGCTCGACGCGCTCGGGGTTGTAGCGGGTCAGCAGCAGGTGCTCCTGCACGCGCTGGCCGCCCTCGGCCTTCCGCGTCTTGCTCTGCAGCAGGCCGAGGATGCGGTCGGAATCGCGCACCGAGGACACCTCCGGGTTCACCACCACGAGGGCGCGGTCGGCGAAGTACATCGCCAGGAAGGCGCCCTTCTCGATGCCGGCCGGCGAGTCGCAGACGATGAAGTCGAAGCCGTCTTCGGCGAGGTCCTTCAGCACCTTCTCCACGCCTTCCTTCGTCAGCGCGTCCTTGTCGCGGGTCTGCGAGGCGGCGAGCACGTGGAGGTTGTCGAAGCGCTTGTCCTTGATCAGCGCCTGCTTCAGCGAGGCCTCGCCGTGCACGACGTTGACGAAGTCGTACACCACGCGGCGCTCGCAGCCCATGATGAGATCGAGATTGCGCAGGCCGACGTCGAAGTCGATGACGGCGGTCTTCCTGCCGGCGCGGGCGAGGCCCATGGCGATGCTGGCCGAGGTGGTCGTCTTGCCGACGCCGCCCTTGCCCGAGGTGATGACGAGGATTTCCGCCAAGGTCGTTTCTCCGTGTGGGGCCGGCACTCAGGCCAGCGGCTGGATCTGCAGGATGTCGTCGGCGTCGAGCCAGACCTGCACGGTCTTGCCGTGCAGCGCCTTCGGCACGTCGTCGAGCACCTTGTAGTGCCCGGCGATGGCCACCAGCTCGGCGTGGAACTCGCGGCAGAAGATGCGGGCGCCGGTGAAGCCGGAGGCGCCGGCCAGGGCGCGGCCGCGCAACGCGCCGTAGACGTGGATCGAGCCGTCGGCCATCACCTCGGCACCGGCCCCGACCATGCCGAGCACGGTGAGGTCGCGGTGGGCGGCGAACAGTTGCTGCCCGGAGCGGACGGGCAGGGTGTGCACCAGGCCGGGCGCGGCGTCGAGGGGTGCCGCGGGCAGGGGCTCGCGGACCGGGGCCGCGCTGGCGCCGTGGACCGGCGGCGGGGGCGGGGACGGTTCGGCGGCGTCGGCCTGGCGCTCGTACTGGGCGCGGAACTTGGCCAGCACCGGCAGGCCGAGGCGCTCGGCCAGCGCGTCGTTCTCCGGCGTGCCGTAGGCCAGCGCCAGCGGATGCACGCCGGCATCCCGCAGGGCGCGGACCAGCGCCTCCGCGCTGGCGTCTTCCGGCAACCGCGCCAGGCCACCGAAGTCGAGGATCAGCGCCGCCCGCGCGAACAGCTTCGGCGCGCGGCCGATGCGTTCGCGCATCTCGGCGGCGAGCCGCGGCACGTCGAGCGTGCGGACGCGCAGGTTGGCGATGCCGACCTGGCCGAATTTCAGTTCGCCGGCCGGTTCGTGGTCCGGGTGCGCGGCGGGGCGGCGGGCCGTGGCCATGCTCAGGCGCCCCGGGGCGGGGTGGGACCGCTGGCCGGGCGCCGCCTGGGCGCCAGCCAGGGCTCGTCGGGGAGCCGGCCGCCGTAGGTCTCGGCGATCCAGGCGTGGCTGCACAGGTCCTTCATCAGCATGCTGGCGCGCAGCTTGGTGCCCGGCATCGTCTGCTGGCCGACCTCGCGGAAACCGAAGGCGCCGTGGAAGAGCAGGGCGGGGTCGTAGCCGACGCCGAGGAAGACCTCGCAGCAGAGGCTGGCCCAGCGCGGCTCGGCGAAGCTCATCACGTCGGCGTAGAAGGCGCGGCCGCGGCCACTGCCGCGGCGCTTGGCGTCGATGACGATGCGGTCGATGTAGAGGAAGTTGTCGTGGCGCTCGCGGAACCAGCGGAAGTTCGGGCTGCCGTGCTCGGCCCGGTCGCTGAAGCCGACCAGGAACCCGCCCAGCAGGCCGTCCTGCTCGATGACCCGGAAGTAGTCGGCGTGCTCCCAGAACAGGTGGGCCTTGCCGAGGTCCATCGGCAGGATCGAGGGACCGGCCGAATTGTTCAGCGCGACGACCTGTTCCAGCTCGTCGTCGCGGACGTCACGGATCTGGAACGGCATTCCGGGCGGATTCGCGAGGGGGATGGCGCAGTATCGCACGGGCCGCCGCCGCGTGACTTCCGGGCCAACCGCCCGGCCCCGCCCGGGCGTAGCATGGCCGGTGATGCCGACGCGCCTCGACCATACCCAGCTGCTCCGTTACGCCGGTCTCGTCACCTGGGCCATGGTCGGCAGCGGGCTGGTGATGAACGCGCTGTTCCTGCTGGAGAACCGGCCGGAGGGGCTGGGGTTCGCCGCCTTCGCGATGCCGGTGGCGGCCTACCTGCTGTTCGGCATCGCCTTCTGGCTGGCCACCGAATCGCTGGCCCGCGCCCGCGGCGGCATCGGCGCGATCGGGCTGCTGCTCGCCATGACCGCTTCCGCGCTGGCGGTCAGCCTGCTCACCGACAGCGGCCTCGGGGCGATCCTGATGATGGTGATGGCCGCCGTGGTGCCCTGGCTGCTGCCGGGCTGGCCGGGTGTCGCCTGGCTGGTGCTCCAGCACCTGCCGCTGGTCGGCATCTTCATGCAGGGGCTGGAGTTCCGCCTGGTCGAGGCGCTGCTGCAATCGCTGCTCTACGCCGGCGTCTCCGGCTTCGTCTACGTGGCCGGGCTGGTCGCCAAGCAGCAGGCCGAGGCCCGCGAGGAGCAGCGCCGGCTCAACGCCGAGCTGCGCGCCACCCGCTCCCTGCTGGCCGACAGCGCCCGCGTCGGCGAGCGCCTGCGCATCTCGCGCGAATTGCACGACCTGCTCGGGCACCACCTGACCGCGCTCAGCCTGAACCTCGAGGTGGCCGGCCACCTGAGCGAGGGACGCGCCCAGGAGCACGTGCGCCAGGCCCATACCCTGGCCCGGCTGCTGCTCACCGACGTCCGCGAGGCGGTCTCGGCGATGCGCGGCGAGGACCGCATGGACCTCGCCGCCGCGCTGCGCACCCTGGCCGAGGGCGTGCCGGCGCTCGAGGTGGTGCTGGAGATCGACGCCGCCCTGCCGGCGCACGAGGCCGAGCGCGCCCAGGTGCTGCTGCGCTGCGCCCAGGAGATCATCACCAACGCCCTGCGCCATGCCCAGGCGCGGCGGCTCTGGCTCAGCCTGCGCCAGGAGGGTACGGCGATCCGGCTCTCGGCCCGCGACGACGGCGTCGGCAGCGACGCGGTGCGGGCCGGCAACGGCCTGTCGGGCATGCGCGAGCGGCTGCTCGCCTTCGGTGGCCGGGTCGAGGTGTCGACCGCGCCCGGCCGGGGCTTCCACATCGACATCCACCTTCCACTCGAGGCCGCCGCATGATCCGCGTGATGCTCGTCGACGACCAGACTCTGGTGCGCCAGGGGGTCCGCTCCCTGCTCGAACTCGCCGACGGCATCGCCGTGGTGGCCGAGGCCGCCGACGGCCGGCAGGCGGTCGAGCAGGTGCCGCAGGTCCGCCCCGACGTGCTGCTGCTGGACATGCGGATGCCGGTGATGTCCGGGCTGGAGGCCCTGCGCGCGCTGGCCGCGTCCGGCACGCTGCCGCCGACCATCATCCTCACCACCTTCGACGACGACCAGCTGGTGCTGGCCGGCATCAAGGCCGGGGCCCGGGGTTACCTGCTGAAGGACGTCACCCTGGAGCAGCTGGTCTCGGCGATCCAGACCGTGGCCGCCGGCGGTTCGCTGGTGCAGCCGGCGGTCACCGCCCGCCTGCTTTCCGGCCTCGAGGGCCTGCAGAACGATTTCCACAGCCTGGAACAGCCCGACCCGCTGACCGAGCGCGAAACCGAGATCCTGCGCTTGATGGCCGGCGGGTTCTCCAACAAGGAGATCGCCAACTCGCTGGGCGTGGCCGAGGGCACCATCAAGAACCACGTCTCCAACATCCTCTCCAAGCTCGGCGTGCGCGACCGCACCCGCGCGGTGCTGCGCGCCTTCGAGCTCAAATTGGTGTGAAGACGTCGTTATGCGGTCGGCGCTGCCCGCCGGTCCGCCGCGCCGGCGCATCGGTCTTCGGGCAGACGCTTACCCGGCGCCTGCCGGGCTGCTATCCTTCGCCGCTCCCCGGTGCGGCCGCCTGCCCTCCGGGGCCGAATCCCCGGAGACTGATGAATGGCTCGATTCCTTGAAATCGTGGTGGCGTTCCTGCTGGTGGCGGCGCTCGGCGTCGTCGTGGCCCTGTTCCTGCCATCGCACCGCAGCTACACGCACGCGGTGGAGACCAACCGCCCGATCAACGTCGTGTTCGACATGCTGAACGGTTTCCAGCGCTTCAACGACTGGAACCACATGAAGGTCATCGACCCGAACGTCCAGTTCACCCTTTCCGGCCCGGCTTCCGGGGTCGGTGCCCGCCTCGAGTTCCGTTCCAGCAACCCGCGCATCGGCTCGGGCAGCTGGGAGATCATCGAGAGCGTGCCGGGCGAGCGCATCGTGTTCGCCCTCGACACGCCGACCATGGGCCACAACAAGACCATGCGCTTCCGCTTCGAGCGCACCGGCCGCCAGCAGCGCAACGTCGAGATCTCCAAGCGCTACCGGGTCGAGTACGGCTGGAACCTGATCGGCCGCTTCGCCGGCATCTACGTGGCCAGCAACATGGGCCGCCAGGTGCAGCTCAGCCTGCGCACCCTGAACAACGCGCTCGCCGGCATCCCGCGCGTCGACTACACGCTCTACCCGCATCCCTTCGAGGTGGTCGACCTCCCGGCCCGCAACGTGCTGCAGGTCGAGGTCCAGGCGCCGCTGGCCGACGACGGCGTGGCGGTCTCGATGACCAACCAGCGGCAGTGGATGGACCGGGTCATGGCCGCCAACAACCTGGTCGCCGACGGCCCGCTGCGGATCGTCACCCTCGACCGCAGCAGCGAGTCCTACACCTTCATCATGCAACTCCCGGTGCGCGACGCCGAGGCGCCGGAGGGGGCCTCCTCGGCACCCAGCGTGGCCGAACTGCCGGCACTCCAGGTCGCGATCACCGGCGAGGGCAACACCGTCACCTTCGCCCAGACCCCGCCGCTGCGCGCCGCCAGCACCAAGTGGATCGGTCCGGCGCCGGGCCTGCAGCGGGTCCGCGACACCATCCGCGCCTGGGCACTGGTGCGCGGCCTGGTGCCGGAGCCGGGCGCGCAGGGCTTCGACGACTACCGCGTGGCCATCGCCGACATGCTGGGCCCGGAGGCCGAGTTCCAGGCCTTCGTGCCGCTGGCGGCCGCGACCGCGCCGCTCGTCGCCGCCGCGCCCGCGGCCCCCTGAGCGCGCGCCCGCCGACCTCGCCCGTCACCGGCGCCCGCCGACGATGATCGAAGCCGAAGGGCTGACCAAGCGGTTCGACGCCCGGCTCGCGGTCGACCAGCTCGGCTTCGTGGCCGGGCCGGGCGAGGTGGTGGCCCTGCTCGGCCCGAACGGGGCGGGCAAGTCCACCACCATGAAGATGCTGGCGGGCTACCTCAGCGCCGATGCCGGCCGCGCCCGTATCGCCCGCCACGACGTCGCACGGTACCCGGTGGCGGCACGCCGGGCCCTCGGCTACCTGCCGGAAGGGGCGCCCGGCTACGGCGAGATGGAAGTCGCCGACTTCCTCGGCTTCATCGCCGACCTGCACGGCCTGCGCGGTCCGGCACGGGCCCCGCGGCTCGATTTCGCCATCGGCCGGCTGGCCCTGCGCGGGGTGCTGCGGCAGCCGATCGACACCCTCTCCAAGGGCTTCCGCCGCCGCGTCGGGCTGGCCGCCGCCGTGCTCCACGACCCGCCGGTGCTGATGCTCGACGAGCCCACCGACGGCCTCGACCCCAACCAGAAGCACGAGGTGCGCGGCCTGATCCGCGAACTGGCGCCGGGCCGCACCATCCTGCTCTCGACCCACCTGCTGGAGGAGGTCGAGGCCATCGCCACCCGGGCCCTGCTGATCGCCGCCGGACGGCTGCGCGCCGACGACACGCCGGAGGGCCTGCTGGCCCGCTCCCGCCACCATGGCGCGGTCTCCTTCCTGGCCACCGACAGCGTCGCCGCACTGGCCGCGCTGGAGGGCCTGCCCGGCCTCGGCGACCACGCCATCGACCCGCGAGACGGCCGCATCCTGCTGTTCGCCGACCCCAACCCGCCGGATCCGGCGGCGGTGCTGCGCCGGCTCGAGGCCCGCGGCATCGCCCATTCCGGGCTGCGCATCGAGCGCGGCCGCCTCGACGAGGTGTTCCGCAGCCTCACCACCGGCTTGCCGGAGGTGGCATGAACGCCACCGTGGCCATCGCCCGCCGCGAGTTCGCCGCCGCCTTCGCCTCGCCGCTGGCGGCGGTGTTCCTGGTGCTGTTCGCTGCCGCGTCGGCGGCGTTCGCCTTCTACCCAGGCGCGCTGTTCGACCGCGGCCAGGCCGACCTGCGGCCGTTCTTCGGCTTCCTGCCCTGGCTGCTGCTGGTGCTGGTGCCGGCGGTCGGCATGCGGCTCTGGGCCGAGGAGCGCAAGACCGGCACCCTCGAACTGCTGCTGACCTTGCCGGTGACCACTTTTGAGGCGGTGCTCGGCAAGTTCCTCGCCGCTTGGCTCCTGCTCGGGCTTGCCCTGCTGCTGACCACGCCGCTGTGGGCGGTCATCGCCTGGCTCGGCGAGCCCGACCACGGCGTGATCGTCGCCAGCTACCTCGGTGCCTGGCTGCTGGCCGGGGCCCTGCTGGCGGTGGCCGGCGCGCTCTCGGCCTGCACCCGCAGCCAGGTGGTGGCCTTCGTACTGGCGGTGGTGCTGTGCCTGCTGATCATGCTGGCGGGCCAGCCGCTGGTGCAGGAGGCCCTGCGCGGCTGGGCGCCGGCGGCCCTGCTGGATGCGGTGGCCCAGCTCAGCTTCCTCACCCGTTTCCAGGGCATCACCCGCGGCGTGTTCGCGCTCGGCGATCTGCTGTTCTTCCTCGCCACCATCGCCGCCTGGCTTGCCGCCACGGTGGTGGTGGTCGATGCCAAGAAGGCCGGCTGACGCATGTCCGGCCCGACCCCCCGCCTCCATGCACCGCTGCTCCGCCTGCTGGCCCTGGCGGCCGGCCTGCTGGTGCTGCTCGGCCTCGGCCTGCCGCTGCTGCGCGGCGTGCAGCTCGACCTCACCGAGGCCCGCGAGCACACTCTCGCCCCGGCCACCATCGCCCTGCTGCAGGGCCTCGACGAGCCGGTGACCCTGCGCCTCTACTACTCGGCCCGTGCCGCCCGCGACTTCCCGCAGGTGCAGGCCTATGCCCAGCGCGTGCAGGAGCTGCTGCGGGCGATGGCCGCGCGTTCCGACGGCCGGCTGCTGGTCGAGGTGGTCGATCCCGAGCCGTTCTCCGAGGAGGAAGACCGCGCCCAGGCCTCCGGCCTGACCGCCGTGCCGCTGCCGGGTGGTGGCAACTTCTTCTTCGGCATCGTCGGCCGCAACCGCCTCGACGGCGAGCTGCCGATCCCCTTCCTCGAACCGGGCCGCGAGGCCTTCCTCGAATACAACCTGACCCGGCTGATCGCCGCCCTCGGCCCCGGCGAGCGGCCGGTGGTGGCGCTGTGGTCGGGCCTGCCGATGGCCCCGGCCTTCGACCCGGCAGCCGGTGCGCCCTCGCCGGGCTGGGTGGTCGACCAGCAGCTGCGCGAGCTGTTCGACCTGCGCCGGCTGGAGCCCGGGTTCAGCGCGATCGAACCGGACGTCGACCTGCTGCTGCTGGTCCACCCGCGCGAGCTCGCCGAGGACAGCCTCTACGCCATCGACCAGTTCGCCCTGCGCGGCGGCCGGGTGCTGGCCTTCATCGACCCCGATGCCGAGCACCAGGTGGTCGACGACCCCTTCGCCGGCACCGCGCCGCAGCCTTCCGACCTCGGCCCGCTGCTGGCCGCCTGGGGCGTGGACTGGGATCCCGACCGGGTGGCCGCCGATCCCGCCCACGCCCTGCCGGTGCAGACCCGTGAGGGCGGCCCGCAGGAACCGCTCGTCACCCTGCTCGGACTGGGCTCGGAGGCGATGTCGCAGCACGACGTCGTCACCGCGCAGCTGGAGAAGCTCCACCTCAGTTCCGCCGGCGTGCTGCGCCCGCGCGAAGGGGCCGGCACCCGCTTCGAGCCGCTGCTGCAGACTTCCGCGCAGGGCGGCGAACTGCCGGTCGGGGTGCTCGGCACCGCCGGCGCCACCCCGGCCCTGCTGCTGCGCGCCTTCCGCGCCGAAGGCGGCCCGCGGGTGCTCGGCGCGCGCCTGTCCGGCCCGGTGCGCACGGCCTTCCCGGAACGCGCCGGCAGCCCCGGCCACCTCGCGGAAAGCCAGCGCGACCTCGCGGCCATCGTCTTCGCCGACACCGACCTGCTCGCCGATGCCTTCTGGACCGAGCCGGCCCTGCTGCCCGGGGGCTTCGCGCAACCCTTCGCCAACAACGGCGACCTGCTCTACAACGCGGTCGAGAACCTTTCCGGCAAGGCCGACCTGATCGCCCTGCGCACCCGCATGGTGGCGACCCGGCCCTTCCACCGGGTCGAGGCCCTGCGCCGCCAGGCCGAGCAGGCCGGGCTGGCCCGCCAGCAGGCCCTGGAGCAGCGCCTCTCCGAGCTGGAGGGCGAACTCGCCGACCTGCAGCGCGGCGGCGAGGGGGCCGCCCCCGCCACCCTCGGTGCCGAGCAGCAGGAGCGCTTGCGCGGCTTCCTCGCCGAGAAGGCCGAAGTCCGTCGCGACCTGCGCGAGTTGCAGCACCAGCTCAACGCCGACATCGACGCTCTGGAAGCGCGGCTCAAGCTGCTCACCATCGTCGTGCTGCCCGGTTTGTTGGCCCTCGGTTTCGCGTTGGGCGGCCTCTGGCGCCTGCGCCGGCGCCGCCATGCCACGGCCTGAGGCGCTCGCGGCCCTGCTGCTGGGCGGCCTGCTGCTGGCCGCCTGCCGCCCCGCCGCGGAGGGTCCGGCCCGGCTCCTGCCGGAACTGGCCGAACGTGCCGGGGAGCTGGAGCGGATCACCCTGGCGCAGGGCGGCACGGAACGGGTGATGGTGCGTCGCGAGGACCGCTGGTGGATCGAGGGCGAGGAATGGCCGGTCGCCCGACGCTGGCTCGATCCCCTCCTGGTCGCCCTGCTCGATGCACGCTGCGACGAGCCGCGCACGGCCCGCCCCGAGCATTTCGCCCGGCTCGGCCTCGACGGACCGCCGGCCTCGCCGGTCCCGGCGACGGGAGCGGCCTTCGCCCGTCCGACCGGCCGCCTCGGCTTCCATTTCGACGCCCAACCGACCCGGCTGGTCATCGGCTACCCGCACCCGCGGGGCGGTACCTTCGTCCGGGTCGAGGGCGTGCCCGGCAGTTGCCTGACCCACGCCGATCTGCGCCTGCCGGCGACCCCCGACGAATGGCGGGAGCCGGCGCTGCTCGACCCGCCTTGGCAGGCACCGGAGGCGATCGGGCTCGCCGACGCGGACGGCCCGGTGCGCTGGTTGCGGCAAGAGGCAGTGGAAGACGCCGCAGCCTGGTCCGCCGCCGCCGCCCTGCGCCAGATCGCCTTCCGGCCGCTGGCCGAGCCGCTGCCGCCTCCCGTGCGCCGTCTGCACCTGCGCGCCGCCGACGGCCGCGAGCGGGTGATCGAACTGCGCGGCAGCCCGGAAGCCGCCTGGGCGCGGGTCGATGCCACCGAGCCGCGTTACGCCGGGCGCGAGTTCCGCCTGCCGCACGACGTGGCGGTGCCGCTCTGGCCGCCGTCGGCGGAAGCCGGCGCTTCGCCCTGAACCCTGCACCGGCCGGATCGCCCGTCATGCCCCGCGGTTTCGACCTCGCCGTTGCCCACGCCCACCTCGCCCGCCGCGACCCTGCGCTGGCCCGGTGGATGGACCGGATCGGCCCGGTCGAACCGGAGGGCTGGCGGCGACCCTTCGAGCCGGTCGACGCCATGGCCCGTTCCATCCTCCACCAGCAGCTCTCCGGCAAGGCCGCGGCCACCATCGTCGCCCGCGTCGAGGCGGCCACCGGCGCGAAACGGCTCACCGCGGCGGCGCTCTCCGGCATCGACGACGCCGCGCTGCGCGCCTGTGGGGTCTCCGGCAACAAGTGCCTCGCCCTGCGCGACCTCTGCCGCCGCGCCGTGGCCGGCGAGGTGCCGGGCGCACGGCGCATGGCCGCGCTGGACGACGCGGAACTGCTCGCCCGCCTGACCGCGGTGCGCGGCATCGGCCGCTGGACCGTCGAGATGCTGCTGATCTTCCGCCTCGGCCGGCCGGACGTGCTGCCCTGCGACGACCTCGGCGTGCGCAAGGGCGTGCAGGTCCTTGATGGCCTCGAGGCGATCCCGCCGCCGAAGGCCGTGCTGGCCCGCGGCGAGGCCTGGGGGCCGTACCGGACCCTGGCCAGCCTGTACCTGTGGCGGATCGCCGACGGCGAGGGCGCCTGATCGAGCGCGCCTGCCTTCGCGGTGCCTGGTGGGCGAGCCGCGGTGGTGAGGGCCGACCTGCGGCAGCGAGGCAGGAGCCGAGCGCCGCGCGTGAGGGCAGGACGCCCGATCGCGCGGGAAGCAGGTGGCCCGATCCGCCGACAGGCTCGCCCTCCCGAGGCCGAACGATCCGATCCGCCGACAGGCTCGCCCCACGAGGTCCGGCAGTTCGATCCGCCGCCAGGCTCGCCCTGCCGAGCGCACCCTTCCGAGCGCACTTTCCTTACCGTGCCTCCAGCGCCCCCGTGCCCCACAGGCGCGTCGGGGTCGGTGCGGCCGGTGGATGCCAGCACCAGTGCCAGGGTTCGAAGACGATGCCGTGAGGGTTGTCGCGCGGGTAGCTCAGGGCGAAGCCGAACTCACCGGCACGGCGCTGCAACCAGTCGAAGGCCGGCGTGGCCGCGAAACCCTCCTCGGCCGCCGGCTCGCCCGGCGTGCCGAGGTCGAGCGCCCTTCCACTGTGGTGCTCGGAGTGCCCCGGTGCGGCGTTGACCCGCAGCACCGCCTCCAGCGCCAGCCCGCGGGCCAGCTTGCGGACCACGATGCCGCGCTGGTGGGCATGGCTGCGGTAGCCGGAGATCGCCTCCAGCACGATGCCCTCGCCCATGGCGGCTTCACGCATGCCCCGCCAGGCGCGGGCGGCCGGGGCCAGCAGCCACAGTGGGCGACGCCAGCGGTCGCGGCCGGCGAAGTGCAACACCCGCGGCTCGGCGTGGAAGGGCAGGCCGCTGGTCGCTGCGTAGTCGGCCGGCAGGCCGAGGGCGGCGTTGTCGGCGAGGACGGCATCGCCGGGCAGTTCGCCGGCGGCGAGGGCCGCCGGGTCGCGGGCGTCGAGCAGGTCGAGGGCGGCGATCGCGGCCTCGAGGCCGGGTTCGCGCACGAGGCCGGGCAGCAGCGGGCGGATGCCGCGCCGGCCTGCCGCCGCGAGCCAGCGGCCGTCGTGCTTGCGGCGCAGCACGGTGGTGGCTGCGGCGATGGCACGCGCCTCGGTGTTCGCTTTCGCCCGGCACAGCCGGGCCGGCCACAGTTCGATCGCCGGGGTGTTGAGCAGCAGGAGGGGCATGCGGCGCGTCGCCACGGTCCGATCGGCCTTCTTTCCACTCACGGCGGCGAGCTGAAGCGCGACATCCCGGACACGAGGCGGACGATGAGCACCGAGACCAGGGCGACGAACGCCAGGATGGCGATCGCCAGCATGGTTTCGGGCAGCAGGGCCACTGCCACGCCGAAGCCCAGCTGCAGCAGGCCCAGATGGATCAGGCCGTTGCCGGCATGCCGGGCCAGTCCGGCCTTGTCGCGCACCTTGTTCGGATCGACCCCGGCCAGCAGGTGCAGGGCTTTCCCGCTGCGGAACCGCCAGCCGATGGCGAACAGTGGGATCGCGGCGATGGCGAGGACGAGGGCTGCGAGGAACTTCTCGGGCATGGGGACGACCTCAGGGGTGGTCAAGGGCCTTGGAGGCGGAACCGGATCATCGGGCTGGGCGTCTGCTCGCCGGCGATCCAGAGCGAGCGGCCGTCGAGGCCGAAGGCGATCGCCTCGGCCTGCGGCATCCAGGGGAAGTCGAGGCGGGCGGGGGCGGCCAGCGCCGGCGCCCAGTCGCCGTCGGCACCGCGGGTGTAGAGGTAGGCCGCGCGGTAGTTGAGCACCGCGAGGGTGCGGCCGTCCGGGCTCAGGTCGGCGGCGCTGACCTGGGCGCGGAAACGGCCGTAGACCGGGTTGCGGGCGAGATCCTCGGCGGTCGGCTGGGCGATCCCGGCGAGCAGGCCGATGCGCTCCGCCACCAGCAGGCCGTCGCCCGGCGGGCGCAGCGGCAGCCGGAACAGTTCCGGCGGCACCCGCTTCTTCGAGACCAGCAACACTTCGCCGCGCGCCGCGTCCACCGCCACCGCCTCGCAGTCGCGAGCACCGTCCGGCCAGCGGAAGCGCAGGGTCCAGGCCACCGGCAGGCGGTCGCCATCGCGTACCGTCTCCGGTTCGGCCACCACGTGCAGGGCGAGCGTCCTGCGGATGCCACCGTTGTCGCCGGTGTCGGCGATCAGCAGGTAGCGGCGGCCGTCCAGCGTGAAGGCGGCGAGGTCCTCCCAGTCGGTGTTGCGGACGCCCTCGACGAGCACGCTGGCCACCCGCTTGCCACGGCCGTCCATCAGGTGCAGTTCGGGTGGGTGGCCGCTGTCGTTGAGCACCCACCAGTGGCCGGGCTGGCGGGCGGGGGCGAGGCCGCTCGTCTCGGTGAGCCGGGCCTCGGTCATCAGCGCGGCGATGTCGGGCCCGGACCAGCCGCTGGCCGCCGGCGTGGCGGCAGTGGCGGGCAGGACCGAG
>JAGXSL010000130.1 GCA_018333835.1 Lysobacteraceae bacterium | reverse complement strand
CAGCCGCCTGCTCGGCGCCGAAGACGGCCGCGAGCGGCTGGCGGCCAGTCTCGGTCGCATCGTCCACCTCGACCCGCCGCGCCTGCGCCTGCCCGGGGAGCCGGCGGCCGACCCCGACGGCTCGGCCTACGTCGCCGAGCTGGACTGGCAGATCAACGACGCCTGGTCGCTGCGCAGCACGCAGCAGTGGGACCCCGGGCGGCGCGCCACCCAGCTCTCGGCCCTGCGCGCCCAGTACCGCTTCGGTGAACGCGGCGTGTTCAACGCCAGTTACCGCTACCGCGAGGGCCTGCTCGAACAGACCGACCTCAGTTTCGCCGCCCCGCTCTCGGCGGAGTGGCGGGCGGTCGGGCGCTGGGCCTGGTCGCTGCGCGAGGACCGCAACCTCGAGGCCCTGGCCGGCCTGGAGTGGCGGAGCTGCTGCATGGCGGTGCGGGTGCTGGCCCGCGAGCACCTCCGCGACTTCGACGGCCGGAGCAACCGCGGGGTCTACCTGGAGGTCGAGCTGAACGGCATCGGCCGCTTCGGCCGCGATTCAGAGCGGCTGTTGTCCGATGCTATCCTCGGGTTTTCCCCGTAAGCCGCGTCCCCGAGCGCGTCCGGAGCCTGTCCGTCCCATGCCGAAGCCTTTCCTCGCCAGCCTGCTGCTGGCCGCCTTCCTCGCCCTCCCCGTCCAGGCCCAGCTGCTCGCCGGGCCGGGCAGCAGCGGTCCGATCGACGGCATCGTCGCGGTGGTCGACGAGGACGTGATCCTGCGCTCCGAACTCGACCGCGCCGTGGCCAACCTGCGCGAGCAGTTCCGCGGCCGCGAGGCGCAGCTGCCCCCGGAGAACGTGCTGCGCCGGCAGGTGCTGGAACGTCTGGTGCTGACCCGTTTGCAGGTTGCCCGCGCCGAATCCACCGGCATCCGCATCGGCGACACCGAGCTCAACCAGACCCTGCAGGGCATCGCCGCCCGCGCCGGCATCAGCGTCGAGCAGATGCGCGCCCAGATCGAGGCGCAGGGCCTCTCCTTCGAGGACTACCGGCGCAGCCTGCGCGAGGAACTGCAGATGCGCCGCCTGCAGCAGCGCGTCGTCCAGGGCCGGGTGGTGGTCAGCGAGTCCGAGGTCGACCAGGAACTGGCCCGGACCGCCGCCGCCGGCGACGAGACCGAGTACCGGCTGGCCAATATCCTGGTCGCCCTGCCGGATGGCGCCACGCCGGAGCAGGTCGCCACCGCCCGGCAGAAGATCGACGGCATCCGCGGCCTGATCGAGCGCGGCGAGATGGACTTCCGCGCCGCCGCCATCCGCTACTCCGACGACCGCAACGCGCTGGAGGGCGGCGACCTCGGCTGGCGTCCGGGCAGCGCCATCCCGCCGCGCTTCGCCGAGCTGGTGCGCGGCCTGCAACCCGGCCAGCACAGCGCGCCGATTCGCGGCCCGAGCGGCTACCAGCTGATCCAGCTGGTGGAGACCCGCCGGCCCGGCCCGCAGACGATCACCGAGTACCAGGCCGACCACCTGCTGGTGGCGGTCACCGAGGTGGTCGGCGAGGAAGCCGCCCGCCGCCGCATCGAGGAGCTGCGGGCGCGCATCGAGGCCGGCGAGGACTTCGCCGCCATCGCCCGCGAGTACAGCGACGACACGATGACCCGCAACCGCGGCGGCCGGCTCGACTGGTTCAGCGTCGAGGCGCTGGGGCCGGAGATCGCCGGCCAGATCACCCCGCTGGCCGACGGCCAGCTCTCCGCCGTGTTCCGCACCGCCGCCGGCTGGCACCTTCTGCGCCGGGTCGGCACCCGCCAGCAGGACGTGACCGAGGAGAACCGCCGCAACCGCGCCCGCCAGCTGATCGGCGAGCGCAAGGCGCAGGAGGAGCTGGAGCGTTTCCTGCGCCAGTTGCGCGCCGACGCCTTCGTCGAGTCGCGGCTCGGCGCCTGATCCGGTGCGCGCGCCGCCCCGGCTCGCGCTGGTCCCCGGCGAGCCGGCGGGCGTCGGCCCGGAGCTGTGCGTCCGCATCGCCCAGGATCCCCAACCCGCCCGGCTGCTCGCCTACGGCGACGGCGACACCCTGCTGGCCGCCGCCCGCGCCCTCGGCCTGCCGCTGCGCCTGCGCGGCGCCGGCGAGGAGGTCGGCCCCGGCGAGCTGGCGCTGGTCGAGCACCGCAACGCGGCCGCGACCCGCTTCGGCGAGAGCGATCCGGCCAACGCCGCTGCGGTGGTCGGCGCGCTGCGCGCGGCCGCCGCCGATGCCTTGGTCGGCCAGGTCGATGGCATCGTCACCGGGCCGGTCCACAAGGCCAGCATCCACCTCGGCGGCATCGCCTTCACCGGCACCACCGAGCTGCTGGCCGGCATCGCCGGCGTCGACGTGGTGATGATGCTGGCCAACCCGCGGCTGCGGGTGGCGCTCGCCACCACCCACCTGCCGCTGCGCGCCGTGCCCGATGCGATCACCGTGGATGGCTTGGAGCGCGTGCTGCGCACCACCCTTTCCGCCCTGCGCCGCGACTTCGGCATCGCCCGGCCGCGGCTGCGGGTGCTGGGCCTGAACCCGCACGCCGGCGAATCCGGCACGCTCGGTCGCGAGGAGATCGAGGTGATCACGCCGGTGCTCGAACGGCTGCGCGGGGAAGGCCACGCGCTGGAAGGCCCGCTGCCGGCCGACACCGCCTTCCTGCCGCAGCAACGCGAGGCGTTCGATGCCATCGTCGCCATGTACCACGATCAGGGCCTGCCGGTGCTCAAGGCCAGCGGCTTCGAGGACGCCGTGAACCTGACCCTCGGCCTGCCCTTCCCGCGCGTGGCCGTCGACCACGGCACCGCGTTGGCGCTGGCCGGCCGCGGCGTGGCCGACGCCTCCAGCCTGCGCCACGCCGTGGCGCTGTGCGCTGACCTCGCCCGTCGCCGCGCCGACGCCGCGCGCGGCACGACCTGAACCGGCACAGCCCATGAGCCTCGACGCCCACCGCCACAAGAAGCAGCTCGGCCAGCATTTCCTCTCCAGCCCCGGCGTGGTGGAGAAGATCCTCCGCGCCATCGACCCGAAGCCCGGCGAGTTCATCGTCGAGATCGGCCCCGGCGCCGGCGCGCTGACCTTCCCGCTGCTGCGCGCCCACGGCGCGCTCACCGTGATCGAGTTCGACCGCGACCTCGTCGAGCCGCTGGCGATTGAGGGCGCGAAGCACGGCCGGCTCACCGTCCTCCACCGCGACGTGCTGCAGGTCGATTTCGCCCGGCTCGGCCAGGGGCACGACATCGAGGGCCCGCTGCGCCTGGTCGGCAACCTGCCCTACAACATCTCCACGCCGATCCTGTTCCACGTGCTGGCGCACGCCGGCGCGGTGCGCGACATGCACTTCATGCTGCAGAAGGAAGTGGTCGAGCGCATGGCCGCCGCCCCGGGCGGCAAGGTCTACGGCCGGCTCTCGGTGATGCTGCAGGCGGTGTGCCGGGTGGTGCCGCTGTTCGACGTGCCGCCGGGTGCCTTCACGCCGCCGCCGAAGGTCGATTCGGCCGTGGTCCGGCTGCTGCCGAAACCGGCGGCCGAGATCGGCGTGCTGGCGCCGGCGCGCTTCGAGCAGGTGGTGGCGGCGGCCTTCCAGCAGCGCCGCAAGACCCTGCGCAACGCGCTCTCGGCGGTCTGCGGCGAGGAGGCGATCCGCGCCGCCGGCATCGACCCCGGCACCCGTGCCGAGCAGGTGCCGGTGCAAGGCTTCATCGCCTTGGCCAACCACCTCGCCGCGGCCACGCCGGAGCGACGCGCCGACGACGGCGCCAGCCCGTAAACTGCGCGCCATGCCCCGTTCCCGCTATGCCATCGCGGTGGCCGTCGCCACCCGCTTCCTCGACGAACAGAGCGCCCCCGAGGAGGGCCGCTACGTGTTCGCCTACACCATCCGCATCGCCAACACCGGCGAGGTACCGGCGCGCCTGCTGTCGCGCCGCTGGCGGATCACCGACGCCAACGGCAAGGTGCAGGAGGTGGAAGGCGAGGGCGTGGTCGGCCAGCAACCCTGGCTGAAGCCCGGCAGCGAGTTCGAGTACACCTCCGGCGCGGTGCTGGAGACCTTCTGCGGGCAGATGCGCGGCAGCTACCGGATGCTGGCCGACGACGGCACCGAGTTCGAAGCCGAGATCGCGCCGTTCGCGCTCAGCATCCCGCGGACCCTGCACTGATGGCGACCTACGCGATCGGCGACCTGCAGGGTTGCCACGACGTGCTGCTGCGCCTGCTCGACGCCATCCGCTTCGACCCCGCGCAGGACCGCTTGTGGCTCTGCGGCGACCTCGTCAACCGCGGCGGGCAGTCGCTGGAGACGCTCAAGCTGCTGCATGGCCTGCGCGACCGGGTGGTGGTGACGCTCGGCAACCACGACCTCTCGCTGCTCGCCATCGCCGGGCGGCGGCCGGAGGAGCAGCGCCGGGTCAACCCCGACCTGCAGCGCGTGCTGTTCGACGACGACGCGCCGATGCTGCTCGACTGGCTGCGCGGCGGCAAGCTCCTGCACGTCGACCGCGGGCTGGGCTTCGCCATGGTCCACGCCGGGCTGGCGCCGCGCTGGACCCTGCGCATGGCCGAGGCCCGCGCCCGCGAGGTCGAGGCCGTGCTGCAGGGCGAGGACGGCATGCGGCTGCTCAAACACATGTACGGCGACAAACCGAACTGGTCGCCGAAGCTCGAGGGCATCGACCGCTGGCGGGCGATCATCAACGTCTTCACCCGGCTGCGCTACTGCACCATCGGTGGCCGCATCGCCTTCGAGGAGAAGGGCCGCCCCGGCACCCAGAAGCCCGGGCTCTACCCGTGGTTCTCGGTGCCCGGCCACGCCGAGCGCGAACTGCCGATCGTGTTCGGCCACTGGAGCACGCTCGGCCTGTTCCAGGGCTTGGGCGTCCACGGCCTCGACACCGGCGCGGTCTGGGGCGGCAAGCTCACCGCGCTGGAACTCGGCCCGGAACCGCGCGTCCATCAGGTGCCGGGTCGCGCCGTCAGCGGTTCGCCGCGCGGCGACGACTGATCCCGCGCGCTCAGCGCCGGTGGTAGTCGGCGAAGCGGAAGGCGAAGGCGTGGCGGGCGTCGGCGGGGTGCTCCTCGCTGCCGGCCAGCGTCCATGCCGAGGGATCGAAGCGCGGGAACCACGCGTCCGCGCCCTCCACCCGCGCATCGACCCAGGTCAGGTGCAGCCGCGAGGCCAGCGGTAGGGCCTGCGCATAGACCTCGCCGCCACCGATGACCATCAGCACCGGCGCAGCGTCCCCCGGCGACGCCACGCGACGCAGGGCCTCGTCGATCGACGCCACGCCTTCCATCCCGTCGAACGGCACCCGGCCCGAACGCGTGAGCACGAGGTTCCGCCGGCCCGGCAGGGCGCGGCCCAGCGACTCGGCGGTCTTGCGGCCCATCAGCAGGGGATGCCCCAGCGTCAGCGCCTTGAAGCGCTTCAGGTCGTCGGGCAGCGACCACGGCAGCGCATTGCCGCGGCCGATGGCGAAATCGCGGTCGAGCGCGGCGACGAGCGCGACCTCGCTCACACCGCCACCGGCGCCTTGATGGCCGGGTGCGGGTCGTAGCCGACGAGTTCGATGTCCTCGAAGCGGAAGGCGAAAAGGTCGCGCAGCGCCGGGTTCAGGCGCAGCGTGGGCAAAGGGCGATGGTCGCGCGCGAGTTGCTGGGCCACCTGCTCGACGTGGTTGGCGTAGATATGGCAATCGCCGCCGGTCCAGATGAACTCGCCCGGGGCGAGGTCGCAGCAGTGCGCCACGAGGTGCGTGAGCAGGGCGTAGCTCGCGATGTTGAAGGGCACGCCGAGGAACAGGTCGGCCGAGCGCTGGTAGAGCTGGCAGCTCAAGCGCCCCTCGGCGACGTGGAACTGGAACAGCGCGTGGCAGGGCGCCAGCGCCATGTCCGGCAACTCGGCCACGTTCCAGGCGCTGACGACGAGCCGGCGCGAATCGGGGTTGCTGCGGATCTGCGCGACCACTTCGCTGATCTGGTCGATGACGCGGCCGTCCGGCGCCCCCCAGCTCCGCCACTGCTTGCCGTACACCGGGCCGAGTTCGCCATGCTCGTCGGCCCATTCGTCCCAGATGCTGACGCCGTGCGCCTTGAGGTAGGCGATGTTGGTCTCGCCGCGCAGGAACCACAGCAGTTCGTGCACCACCGACTTCCAATGCACCTTCTTGGTCGTCACCAGCGGGAAGCCGGCCCCGAGGTCGAAGCGCAGCTGCGCACCGAACACGCTGCGGGTGCCGGTGCCGGTGCGGTCGGCCTTGCGGCTGCCGTGCGCCAGCACGTGGGCGAGGAGGTCGTGGTAGGGCTGCATGGGGCGGCCTCAGCGCGAGGCGATCGTCGGCGCGCTGCGCGAACGCAGCAGCAGCCACAGGCCGACCACCACCATCGGCAGGCTGAGCAGCATGCCCATGGTCAGCCAGCCGAAGGCGAGGAAACCGTACTGCGGGTCGGGCTCGCGGAAGAACTCCGCCGTGATGCGGAACACGCCGTAGGCGAGGGCGAACAGGCCGGCCACCGCGAAGCGCGGTCGCGGCCTGCGGCTGAACCACCACAGCAGCACGAACAGCACTGCGCCTTCCAGCAGGGCCTGCAGCAGTTGCGAGGGGTAGCGGGCGAAGGGTTCGAGCAGGCCTTGCGCGTGCAGCACCCGCAGTTGTTCCATCGGCAGGCCGCTGTAGGGGCCGAGGTCGGCGTTGGGGAAGACGACGCCGAGCGGGCTGCTGGTGAGCCGGCCCCAGAGCTCGCCGTTGATCCAGTTGCCGAGCCGCCCCAGGCCCAGCCCGATCGGTGCCAGCGGGGCGACGAAATCGAGCGCATCGAACCAGTGCAGGCCCTGCTTGCGGCACCACAGGTAGCCGCCCAGCAGCACGCCGAGCAGGCCGCCGTGGAAGCTCATGCCGCCGGCGCGCAGGTTGAACATTTGAAGCGGGTCGGCAAGGAAGGTCGGCAGGTCGTAGAACAGCACGTAGCCGATCCGACCGCCGAGGATCACGCCGAGCATGGCGTAGAACAGCAGGTCGCCGAAGCCGTTCGAGTCGATACCGGGCAGCCGACCCTGGGCCAGCCGGCGCGTGCCGAGCCACCAGGCGGCGGCGAAGCCGCCGACGTACATCAGGCCGTACCAGTGGATGCCGTGCGGCCAGAACGGCAGGTGCAGGGCGATCGGATCGAGGTCGTGCAGGAAGCTCATCGTAAGGGTTCTCAGGCGGGCAGGACGCGGAAGATCGCGCCCTTGAGGTATTCGGTCTCGGGGATGGCGGGATGGACCGGATGATCCGGCCCCTGCGCCAGCAGTTCCAGCAGCTGCGCCTGGCGGTCGAGGTGCCGCGCACCGGCCTGCACGGCCTCCAGCAGCGCCGCCCGCGGGAAGTGGTGGCTGCATGAACAGGCCACCAGCAGGCCGTCCTTCGAGAGCACCTGCATCGCCGCCTCGAAGATGCGCCGGTAGGCCAGCGAACCCTCCTTGAGATCCTTCTTGCGCTTGACGAAGGCCGGCGGGTCGACCACCACCACGTCCCAGCGGCGGCGCTCGGCGCGTGCGGCTTTCAGGAAATCGAAGGCGTCCGCGGCATGCGCGGCGACCCGGTCGGCGAGGCCGTTGCGCGCGGCGTTGGCACGCACCGATTCGACCGCGCGGGCCGAGATGTCCACGCAATCGGCGCTGGCCGCCCCGTCGGCGAGGGCGCGCAGGCCCCAGCCGCCGGCGAAGCTGAAGAGGTCGAGCACGGCAGCATCCTTCAACCAGGGCGCCAGCCGGTCGCGGTTGCCGCGCTGGTCGTAGAACCAGCCGGTCTTCTGGCCTTCGAGCACATCGGCGGCGAAGCGCAGCGGTCCCTCGCGCACCTCCACCGGGCCTTCGACGGGCATGCCGACCACCCGCACCTCGTCGGCCAGGCCCTCGATGGCGCGGGCGCCGCTGTCGTTCTTCCAGACGATGCTGCGCGGCTTCAGGACCTTGTCGAGCGCGTCGGTGATCCCCGCCTGCAGGCGGTCGATCCCGGCCGTGGTGGCCTGCGCCACCAGCACCTCGCCGAAGCGGTCGACGGTGAGGCCGGGCAGGCTGTCGCTCTCGCCGAAGACGAGGCGGTAGAACGGCTCGGCATAACGGCGCTCGCGCAGGGCCAGCGCCACGTTCAGACGATGCACGAACAGCGAGCGGTCGAGCGGATGCCCGCCACGGTCGACGAGGCGCGCCGCGATCAGCGTGTTGGGGTGCGCGTAACCGCTGCCCAAGGCCTTGCCGGCGCTGTCGAGCAGCATCACCGGCTGGCCGGGCGCGAGCGCCGTCAGCGGCGTGCGGGCGACGTCGACCTCGTTGCTGAACACCCACAGATGCCCGGCGCGCAGGCGGCGTTCCTCGCCCTTCTTCAGCACGAGGGGAAGGGCATCGGTCATCGCGGGATCCTGGGTTCGACGCGGGTCGGGGAAACGTCCATTCCGGCTCAGAGGTAGCGCGGCAGGAGGATCAGGCCCCAGACCAGCAGCACATTGAGGTCGCACAGGAACACGGCGGCCGAGCCCATGTCCTTGGCGCGCTTGGCCAGTTCGTGCCACTCCTGGCCGAAGCGGTCGACCACCGCCTCCAGCGCCGAGTTCAGCACCTCGACGATCAGCACCAGCACCAGCGAACCGACCAGCAGGGCGCGCTCGACCCCGGTCTCGCCCAGCCACAGGCCGAGCGGCGCCAGCACCACGAAAAGATAAACCTCGAGACGGAAGGAGCTTTCCAGCCGCCAGGTCAGGGCGAGCCCGTTCAGGGACCAGCGCAGGGCCCGCCAGACCTGGAACGGCGTGCGCGGTGCGTGGCTGTCGGTGCTGTCGGCCATTCCGGCATCGATCAGGGAGGCGCGGCAGTGTGCCACAGCCGCCACGGGCCGCCGGCATGACCAGCGGCACTGACGAGCGCTTAACCCCGCTTTGGCATGATCGCAACGCACCCCTTGCCACGAGGAACCGCCGTGTTCGACCCCGAACGTCTGTTGAAGCAAGTCATGGGCGAGGCCCTCTCCGGCTCGCTGGGCGGCAAGAAGCGCCGCCACCACGCCCCGTACGGCCAGCGCAGCGGCGGCATCGGCAGCCTGCTGGGTGGCGCGCTGGGCGGCTCGCGCCCGACCGGCATGGCGGGCGGCTCCGGCCTCGGTGCCCTGCTGGGCGGCGGCGGCCGGGGTGGTCTGTCCACCGCCACCAAGGCCAAGATCGGCCTCGGCGCGCTCGGGGTGGCGATCGCCGCCTACGAGCATTACCGCAGCAAGCCCGGCAGCCCCGTCCCCGGCGGCATGGCGGCACCACCGCCACCCCCCGCTCCCGGTGGCATGGCCGTGCCGCCGCCCACCGGCTTCGCCCCGCCCCCGCCCCCGCCGCCGCCGGCCGCGACCCCGGCCGGGCCCAGCCCCGAGCAGGCGGCCGAGGCCATGCACCTGCTGCGGGCGATGATCGGCGCGGCCAATGCCGATGGCCTGATCGACGCCGAGGAGCGTGAGCGCATTCTCGGCAGTGCCCGCCAGGCCGGGCTGGACGCCGAGGACCTCGCCGAACTGGAAGGTGAACTGGCCGCGCCACTCACCGTCGCGCAACTGGTCGCCCGCACGCGCCCGGCGCAGCGGGAGGCGGTCTACGTCGCCTCGGTGATCGCCATCGGTCGCGACACCGAGGTCGAGCGGCAGTACCTCGACGACCTCGCCGCTCGCCTCGGCCTCGATGCCGCCGCCCGCGACGCGCTCCACGCCGAGCTCGGGCTCTGAGCCCGACCACTCTTTCCTCTTTCCTCTCCACTCTTTCCTCCTCCCCGCCCCCGGAGCTCCCATGCACTCGTGGTACCTGAGCTACAACGGCCAGCAGATGGGCCCGCTCGACACCGCCGCCGCCGCCGCCCAGGCCGCGCGCAACCCGAACGGCCACTGCTGGCGCGCCGGCTTCGCCGAATGGCTGCCGATCGCCGCCTGCGCCGAACTGCGCGGGGCCGGCATGGTGGCGAACGGCCTGCCGGCCGCCACGCCCCCGGTCTTCGCGGCCGGCGGTCGCGCCGACGTCGTCGATTACCGCATCCACGGCGAGGACATGCAGTTCGTCGAGATCGAGCTCGATCCCGGCGAATCCGCCGTCGCCGAGGCCGGGGCGATGATGTACAAGGACGCCGCCGTCACCATGAACACGGTGTTCGGCGATGGGACCGGCAGCGGCGGCAGCTTCGCCGACAAGCTGCTCGGCGCCGGCAAGCGCCTGGTCACCGGCGAGTCGCTGTTCACCACCGTGTTCACCCACACCGGCGGCGGCAAGGGCCGGGTCGCCTTCGCCGCCCCCTACCCCGGCACCATCGTGCCGATGACGCTGTCGAACTACGGCGGCCGGATCATCTGCCAGAAGGACAGCTTCCTCTGCGCGGCCCGCGGCGTCAGCATCGGCATGCACTTCCAGCGCAAGGTGATGACCGCGCTGTTCGGCGGCGAGGGCTTCATCATGCAGAAGCTCGAAGGCGACGGCCTCGTCTTCGTGCACGCCGGCGGCACCATCATGGAGCGCCAGCTCGGCCCCGGCGAGCGCCTCGACGTCGACACCGGCTGCGTGGTGGCCTACACCGACGGCGTGAACTTCGACATCCAGCGCGTCGGCTCGGTGAAGTCGATGCTGTTCGGCGGCGAGGGCGTGTTCATGGCCACGCTGACCGGCCCGGGCAAGGTCTGGATCCAGTCGCTGCCGTTCTCGCGGCTGGCCGGCCGCATGCTGCAGGCCGCGCTGCAACCCGGCCGCGACGAGGGTTCGGTGCTCGGCGGCCTCGGCCGTGCGCTGGGCGGCGACCGCAGCTTCTGAAGGCCGGCCGCCGCGGCCGGCGTCAACTGGCGATGTAGCTCTGCAGCGCCGCGATCTCGTGGCTCTGCTCCTCGATCACGAGCTTCAGCAGGTCGCCGATCGAGACCACGCCGAGCACCACGTCGTCCTCCACCACCGGCAGGTGGCGGAAGCGATGCTCGTTCATGAGCTGCATGCACTCGCGGGCGCGCTGGCCGGGGCCGACGGTATGCACCGGGCTGGTCATGATCGCGGAGACCGGCGTGCTGGCCGAGGCGCGTCCCTGCAGCACCACCTTGCGGGCGTAGTCGCGCTCGGTGAGGATGCCGACCAGCCGGCCCGCCTCCATCACCAGCACCGCGCCGACGCCGGCCTCGGCCATCCGCTTCAGGGCTTCCAGCACCGAGTCGTCCGGCCCCACGGTGACCAGCGGGGTGTCCTTGCCGTCGAGGATCTGTCGCACGCTGCGCATGGGCCGCTCCCGGGGATGCCTTGATCGATCATACCCGCGGCGGCGGCGGCCTCAAGGGCCTTCGGACACTCGCGGTGGCGGCAACCGGGCCTCGTCGACCAGGTAGAGCGGCCGCTGCTTGGCCTCGAGGTAGAGCCGGCCGAGGTACTCGCCGATCACGCCCAGCGCCATCAGCTGCAGGCCGCCGAGGAAGGCGATCGCCACCATCAGGCTCGGCCAGCCGGCCACCGGATCGTCCCAGAGCAGGGTGCGGGCGATTACCCACAGGCCGGCGAGGAAGGCGAGGACGGCGCTGGCCAACCCGACGTAGGTGGCGATCCGCAGCGGCACGGTGGAAAACCCGGTGATGCCCTCCAGCGCCAGGTTCCAGAGCCGCCAGTAGTTGAACTTGCTGGCCCCGGCAAGCCGTGGCGCGCGCTCGTAGTCGAGGGCTTCGGCGCGGAACCCGACCCAGGCGAACAGGCCCTTCATGAAGCGCTGCCGCTCGCGCAGGCCGCGCAGGGCCGCCACCGCCCGCGGCCCGAGCAGGCGGAAATCGCCGGTGTCGGGCGGGATCGGCGTATCGGAGAGCGCGTTGATGACCCGGTAGAAGGCCGCCGCCGTGGCACGCTTGGCCAGCGACTCGCCGGCCCGGCTGACCCGCCGCCCGTAGACCACCTCGGCCCCGGCGCGCCAACGCGCGACCATCGCCGGCACCAGCTCCGGTGGATCCTGGCCGTCGGCGTCCAGCACCGCCACGGCGGCCCCCTCGGGTACGTGGTCGAGCCCCGCCGTCAGCGCCAGCTCCTTGCCGAAGTTGCGCGACAGCCGCAGCACCCCGACGCGCTCGGGCGAGGCCTGCTGGAAGGCCTGCAACAGCGCCCAGGTGCCGTCGCGGCTGCCGTCGTCGACGTACAGCAGGCGCACCCCCGGCCCCAGCCCCTGCGCCACCGACAGCAGGCGCGGGTGCAGCAGCGGCAACGCGGCGGCCTCGTTGTGGGCGGCCACCAGCAGGACGAGGTCGGCGTGCAGCGTCATGCCGGGAGGATAGCCATGACCCTCCCGCATGCGATACACCTCCACCGTCCCCTCGCGCCACCTCGCCCCACCCAGCCCCCCGCAATGAAGCGCATCCTCTTCGTCTGCATCGAGAACGCCAACCGCTCCCAGATGGCCGAGGCCTTCGCCCGCCTCCACGGTGGCGACGGGATCGAAGCCCGGAGCGCCGGCTCGAAGCCCTCCGGCGTCATCCACCCCAAGGCCATCCGCTTCATGGCCGAACTGGGCTACGACCTCACGGCGCATGGTTCGAAATCGCTGGACCAGGTCGAGGGCACGTTCGACGCAGTGATCACCCTGGGCTGCGGCGACTCCTGCCCGTGGGTGCCGGCGCGCCTCCGCGAGGACTGGGCCCTGCCCGATCCGAAGCACATGGACGACGAGGCCTATCGCGAGGTGCGCGACGCCATCTCCGCCAAGGTCCGCGACCTGCTGGGCCGATTGTGAGCCGGGCCGCCGAGCGGGTGCCTGCTCAATCGGCGGCGCGACCCGGCACGCCGCAGCATTCAGCAAGATACGCCGGGCCGCCGAGTTGCCGCACCTGCTGCTCGATCCACGCCGCCCGCTGCTGCACGAACGGCCCCGGCGTGCGCACGCTGTAGCGGCGCGGGCTCGGCAGCACGGCGGCGAGCCGGGCACTCTCGGCCGCCGTCAGCTGCGCCGCCGGCTTGCCGAAGAAATGGCGGGCCGCCGCCTCGGCACCGTAGAGGCCGTCGCCGAACTCGGCGAGGTTGGCGTAGACCTCGAGGATGCGCTGCTTCGGCCAGAACGCCTCGATCAGCACCGTGAACCAGGCCTCCACCGCCTTGCGCAGCCAGCTCCGTTGCGGCCAGAGGAACAGGTTCTTCGCCACCTGCTGGCTGATGGTGCTGGCCCCGCGCATCCGACCGCCGCGGGCGTTGGCCGCGAGGGCCTCGTCGATGGCCGCGAGGTCGAAGCCGCGGTGCTCGGGGAAACGCTGGTCCTCGGCCGCCACCAGGGCGATCGGCAGCTGCGGCGAGAGCGCGTCCCAGTCCACCCAGCGGTGGCGCAGCACGAAGTCCGGCTCGCCGCCCGACCAGGCCGCGAACTGGCGACCCAGCATGAAGGCGCTGGTCGGCGGATCGACGAAACGCAGCAACAGCACCGGCAGCAGGCTCGCCAGCACGGCCAGCAGCGGCAGGCCCCAGACCAGTCGCCAGGCCCAGCGCCGCCACCCCGTCCCGCCCCGCCGCCGCCGCGTCCGCTGTACCATGCCGCCTCTCCGCATCTTTCCGCGACAGCGTGGCCTCCCGCCTCCGCGCTGTCCATGCCGCCATGGCCGAAGCTGACACCCTCACCCGTTTCCTGATCGACCGGACTGCCGTGCGCGGCGTCCACGTCCGGCTGGCCGCGAGCTGGACCGAAGTGCGCGCCCGCGCCCCGGCCGAACCGGCCGCCGAACGCCTGCTCGGCGAGGCACTGGCCGCCACCTCCCTGTTCTGCGGCCACCTCAAGGTGGAAGGGCGGATCAGCCTGCAACTGCGCGGCAGCGCCGGGCTGCGCACGCTGTTCGCCGAATGCACCTCGGCGGGCACCCTGCGCGGCATCGCCCGCGGCACGGCGGCCCTGCCGCCCGGGTTCCGCCTGCGCGATGCCGGCGAGGACGCGCTGCTCGCCCTCACCATCGAGACCCGACCACCCGGCCAGCGCGAGGCGCAACGCTACCAGGGCCTGGTCGGGCTCGCCGCCGACACGCTGGAGGCCGCGCTGGTGGAGTATTTCCGCCAGTCCGAGCAGTTGCCGACCGTGCTGCTGCTGGCCGCCGACGAAGGGCATGCCGCCGGACTGATGCTGCAGGTGCTGCCCGGCAGCGACGGCGGCGCCGACTGGGAGCGGGCGCTGGCGCTGTCCGCCACCCTCGGCCACGCCGAACTGCTGGCCACGCCGGGGGAGGAGCTGCTCTGGCGGCTGTTCCACGAGGACGGCGTGCGCCTGCTCTCGCAACAGCCGCTGGCCTTCGGCTGCTCCTGCTCGCAGGCGCGGGTCGAGGCCATGCTGGTCGGGCTGGGCCGTGACGAGGCGCTGGCCGCCGCCACCGGCGGCGCGGCCGAGGTGCAGTGCGAGTTCTGCGGCAAGGCCTACCGCCTGCCGCGCGCCAGCGTCGCCGCCCTGTTCGATGCCGCCACGCCGGCCGCGCCGGCACCGCCCGGCCTGCACTAGGCGGCGGCCGGGCGCTAGCTGGGCTGGGCCCGGCGCCGGCGGTCGGCAGGGACAGCCCGGGCGGCTTCCGGAGGCTTGGTTAACACGGCGTAAAATGCTAGGGTAGCGATCCGGAACTTTCCGCCCCTGCCAGCGTCCATTCCGCCATGGTCCGCCGCACCGCCCTCGCCTTCGCCCTCCTCCTCGCCCTGCCCGGCGCGGAAGCCTGGGCGCGCCCCGCCGAGGCGGCGACGCAGGTGCCGATGCCGGTCTGGAACAGCGCCAACGGCAAGCTCGAGGCCGTGCTCTGGATCGACACCTCGACCCTGACCGGCCTGGCCCCGCGCCCCGTCCTCGGCACCCGCTGGAGCCGGCGCGATGGCGGCCTCTCGGCGGCCGTGGGGGTCGCCACGGAACCCAAGTTCGGCCTGCTTTGCGGCAGCGGTGGCGCCGGCTTCAAGGGCCTCGCCGACGACTGCTTCGTCGCCGAACTGGGCCGCCCCACCCCGCTCGCCCACCGCAGCATGGTCGCCGAGGCGCGGCTCTCGGTCGGCCGCAGCGACTGGACCGCCTTCGGCCGCCAGCAGCGCCAGGCCCTCGACAGCCTGTTCCCCGGCACCTCGGCGGCCCTGCTGATGCCCGAACTGGCCCCGACCGCCGGGCTCGCCGGGCTCGATGTCGAGCAGAACGACCTCGGCATCGCCGGTGAACTGCGCATCGGTGAACAGGGCTGGGTCCGGGTCGGCGGCTCGGTCGCGCGCGCGCGCCTGCTGCCGGCCAGCAGTGCCCTGCCCGGCATGATGGCCCCGCGCTGGAACAGCCAGACGCTCAGCGTCGGCGGCGGCGTCGGTGCACTGGGCGGCGAAGTGGTCGGCCGCGTGGTCCGCCTGCCCGGCGAGGAGGAGAGCTTCGGCACCCTCGGCCTCGGCATCACCTGGAACACCCCGTGGGACGGCCGCCTCACCGTCGGCGCGCAGAACCTGCTCAGCACCGGCGAGAACCCCCTGCTGCCGCAGACGCAGCGCCCCGACCGGCTGGAGCGCCGCGAGGGCCGCGTGCCCTACGTGCGCTACCAGCAGGATCTCTAACGGGTTTCAGGCGGGTGCCGGGGCCTGGTTCCCGGCCTCGAAGCGCTGCGCCGCCTGCAACACGTCGGAGAAGGCCGCGCGCTCCGCCGGCGAGAGCTGGGGGTTCCACACGTCGAAGATGAGGACGGCCCGGACCGCCTCGCTGTCGTTCCATGCCTCGTGGATCATCGCGTCGTCGAACACGAGCAGCTTGCCCTCCACCCAAGCCCGCGCCTCGCCACGCACGCGCAAGGCCCCACACTCCGGCGGGACCACCAGCGGCAGGTGGACCGTGAGCCGGCCGTTGACGCTGCCGTAATGGGGCGGGATCCGGGTCTTGGGCTCGAGCACCGAGAACATCGCCTCCGGCGAATAGCCGGGGATCCGCATCAGCGGCAGGCCGTCGAGCAGGGCCGCGGTGGCGGGGCAGCGACGGCGGTTCTCCTCGACCGGCCGGCCGTGGCGGGAGAAGTGGAAGGCCGACCAGCGCCGCGATCGGTTCAACTCGGCCCAGTAGTCGGACCGCCGGCGGCCGCCGGAGTCGTCGACGTAGGGCGCGAACCCGGCGCGCGCGCCCATCGCCGCCAGCAACTCGGCCCGGACCTTCGGGGTCGCCTGCTCCACCCCGGCGGCCCAGTCGAAGTCCGCCGGCTCGTACCAGGGCAGGGGTTCGAGGCCGGGGATGTACATCAGTCCGGGCGACCATTCGGGGTGGCGGTCGCCGCGCGGCC
The DNA here is from genome assembly GCA_018333835.1 of Lysobacteraceae bacterium. GTDB lineage: Bacteria > Pseudomonadota > Gammaproteobacteria > Xanthomonadales > Xanthomonadaceae > Silanimonas. Next base: position 13,849 of record JAGXSL010000130.1, on the reverse strand, counting down.
GGCGGCCGACGAAGATGTCCACCGCCTCCCGGATCCGGCCGAGCGCCTCGCGCCCGTGGGCGGCCTCGTGCGGCGCGAGGGCGGCTTCCAGCGATTCCGCCATCGCCGCATTGACGACGGCGACCGCCCGATCGAGCGCCGTGGCGATGCTGGCCGGGAAACCCCGCGCACGCTGGTTTTCCGCCAGGCCGATCGCCTTCATCCGCAGGCCGAGTGCTGCCGTCCGGCTGGAGAGCGCGTCCTCGACCTCGGCCGCCTCCAGCAGGGCGGGCAGGAAGTCCGGCACCTGCCGCAGCACAGCGGCCAGCACGGCGCGGGCGCGCGCTGCCTCGCCGCCACGCCGCATCAGCTCGGCCTGCAGGGTGAGCGTGATCGGGTGGCCCGGTGCCATCCGCGCGAGGATTTCGCCATGGCGCGCCATCGCCGGCAGGTCGCCGGCATCGCGGGCCTGGTCGATCAGGCGCATGCAGGAGGGCAGGTCCGTGGGCGGCGGCGTGGGAGTGGTCGCCGTGGGAGTGGCCGCGGCGGGGCTGGCCGGCGTGGGAGGGGTCGGACCGTGGGAGGAGTGCATCATCCTGTCGTCATCCGGTGGGGGTGGTGGAACGGCTGGGCGGACGGAAGCGGCCTTGCATCCGCCAGCCGAGGAGTGTGCCCGTCCCCGGCTGGTGGACGAGGCCCGGGGGCATCATCCCCCATCCCGAGGCCGCGAGCTCGGCCTGCAACCCGGCGATCTGCTGCTCCGTGCGGGCGACCCGGATCAGGTTCTCCAGCCGAAGCAGGGCGAAATCGAAGGCTTCGCGCTGCCGCGACAGCCACTGCGCATCGCCGGTCTGCGCGGCATGGACCAGCGCGGCATGCACGGCCTCGCGCGCCTCGCCCAGCACCGGCTGCCGTTCGGGGTGTTCGCTGCCGTAGCGGTCGAGGTCCTGCTGCAGGCGGTTGTACTCGCGGCGCACCCGTTCGGCGGCCGCACCCAGGGCGGCGCCGCGGAAGCGGGCGACCAGGTTCTCGGCGACGCGGGCGGCGGTGTCGAACAAACCGGCGGGCTCGAGCAGCCAGTGCAAGGCGGCCCTTTCACCAGCGCCTTGGCGGACGAAGATCGAATCCGCATGGTGGACGATGAAGCCGAGCCGGGCATCGGCTGCCGCCCCCCTCGACAAGGCGGCCACGGCCGCCGTCGGCTCGGCGTATTCAAACCCGAACTGGCTGCAGAAGGCGTCGAAGCCGCCCTCGACGGCGGGCAGGTCCTCGATCGGGGTGCGCTCGTGCCAGCGGAGCTGCTCCCTGCGGGCGGCGTCGAGGTCGTGGACCCAGCGCGGCGCCAATTCGGCGATATCGACGGCGTGGACCCGGCGGCCGGGGTCGTGGCAGGCACCCTCCAGCCCCAGCGCGAGGCGCGCGAGCAGGCCGTTGCCGCAGGCCAGGTCGGCCACCCGCGCGCCGTCGGGCAGGGCGTCGAGCCAGCCGATCCAGTCGGCGAGCATCGCGAGTTCGCCGACCTGCCCGCTGGTGTCGAGGCTGTGCAAGGCGCCGGAGCGCCAGTAGGCGCTCCACGCCGCCACGGTTCCTGCTGCCATTGCTTCTTCGCTCCGGAGGATCGGGGTACCACATCAAAAGGCCAGAAAAGAAGCGGGGGCCCGAAGGCCCCCGCGATGAACCCGGCAACCGGGATCAGAAGCGCTGCGTGTAGCGGATGAACGGCACCCGGCCGTAGCCATCGTACAGCGCGAAGTCGAAGCCGCGGCCGGTCGGATCGAAGGGATCCTGCACCGGATCCTTGTCGGCCACGTTGTTGACGCCGAAGGTCAGCTCGCCATTCCACGGCGTGTTCCAGGTGGCCTGCACGTCGTGGGTGGTCCAGGACGGCAGTTCCTGCGGGAAGTTCAGGTTCGGCGGGTTCTGGTTCGACGCCGTCGAAGACGTCTTGTGGATGTAGTTGATGTTCCAGGCGAAGGTGAAGTCCGCCACGTCCCAGGCGTTCTGCAACTGGGCGCGGAAACGCGGGGCACTGGGCTCGTTGATGATGTTGTCGCCACCATCGACCGTGAAGCTGCGGTTCCAGCTCACCTGCAACTGGTTGCGCAGGTTGCCCCAGTCGGCGAAGTCGAACTCGGTGCGGACATTGAGGTCGACGCCGTCGGCCTCGATGGTGCCGAGGTTGGCGAAGCCGCGCTGGATGTAGAGGATCTCCCCGGTGCCCGGCGCCCGTGCCATGCCCAGGCCCTGGGCGGGGACCGGCGGGGTGAGCGCGGGCGAGAGGTTGCTCAGGCCGGGCGGGCAGTTGGCCGTGGTACCGCCCAGGCAGCCGATGATGATGCCCGAGCTGATGGCGGCCACGCGGTCGTTGACCTTGATGCTCCAGTAGTCGGCGGTCAGGCTGAGCCAGTCGGTCGGATCCCAGGCGACGCCGGTGCTCCACTGGTCGGAGGTTTCGGCATCGAGGTTGGGGTTGGCGATGACCCAGGCCTCGATCTGGGTCGAGCAGGTCGGCGGCAGGCCGAAGGCGGCGCAGGTGCGCGCATCGGTGACCGAATCGGCCGAGAACGAGGCCTTCTGGTGCAGGATGTCGAGGGTCGGGGCGCGGAAGCCCTGGCCGACGCTGGCGCGCAGGGTGAGATTATCGAGCGCGCTGTAGCGGACGCTCAGCTGCGGCGAGGTGGCCGAGCCGAAATCGCTGTAGCGGTCGTGGCGGGCGGCCACGGTCACTTCCACGTCCTCGATCACCGGCAGCAGCACCTCGACGAAGGCGGCCCGCATATCGCGCTCGCCCGCAGCCGAGTTGCCGGCCGAACCGGAGACCACGCCGGCCTCGGAGAGCGAGTCGTAGAGGTCCTGGAACTCCTCGGTGCGCATCTCGCCGCCGAAGGCGATGGCCGCCGTGCCGCCGGCCAGTTCGAACAGGTCGGTGCTGGCCGAGGCGTAGAACTCGTTGATCAGGAAGCGCGAGTCGCGGCCGGTGGTGACGGTGAAGGAGTTCAGCAGGTCACGCGGGTTGGCGAAGGGGTTGTAGATGTCGTAGCGACCGCTGGCGATCGCGGCCTGGGCCGTGCTGGCCAGGATGTAGCCGCGGCCGATCTCGTAGTACTGCGAATCGACACGGCGCATGCCGAAGTTGACGTCGAACTCGCCGATGCGGCCGTCGACGCCGAGATCCAGCGAGTAGACGTTGCCGTCGGTGTTGACATCGCGGTTGCCGGCGGCAGCGAAGCGGTGGCGCAGGAAGACCGGGGCGGCGGGGTTGTAGCCGGCCCCCGGGAAACGCACCGCCGGGTGGTTGGGCGAACCGACCGGGATGAAGATGCCGCCACCCGGCCAGGGGCTGGAGGGCACCGGGGCGTAGCGGCCGAAGCTGCGGACGCGGCTGACGTTGGCGTTGAAGTACAGGCTCCAGTCGTCGTTGATGTTGTAGTTGCCGCGCGCGAACAGGGAGCTGTTGCGGATCTCGGCCTCGTCGGCGGCGACGAAGGTGAAATCGTAGAAGCAGCGCTGGGCGGCACCCGTGCCACCGACGAAGAAACCGTCGGCGTTGCAGGCGAAGCCCGGCACGCGCGAACCCCAGGTCGGGTTGGCGAGGAAGCCGCCCGGACGGAAGCCGTGCAGGGTGCCCGGGGCCGGGATGGCCACAAAGAGATTGTTGCTGAAGGTGGACGTGCCACCCCGCGACCATTCGCGGTCGCGCTGGAAGATGATGCCGCGGTTGTTGAAGGAGGCACCGACGATGGCATTGCCGCTCTCGCCGGCGATGCCGATGATGGCTGAGCCTTCTTCGGTCTCGCCGCCTTCGCGGATCGGGTTGCCCATGCCGAAGCTGATCTCGGCACCGGAGAAGTCACGCCGGGTGATGATGTTGACCACGCCGCCGATGGCGTCCGAGCCGTAGATGGCCGAGGCGCCGTCGGTGAGGATCTCGATGCGCTCGACGGCGGCCAGCGGGATGCTGTTGAGGTCCTGGCCCTGGCCGGCGTTCGGCGCGATCGGGGCGCGGCGGCCGTCGATCAGGATCAGGGTGCGGGCACCGCCCAGGCCGCGCAGGCTGAGTTCGGCGAAGGACTGGGCCGAGCTGCCGGACTGCGGACGGAACGAGCCGAAGGAGTTGAAGGTGGTGCTGCGGAGCAGGTCGGCGACCGAGGTCTCGCCGCTGAGCTCGATCTGGCTGCGGTCGATCACGGTGACCGGGAGCGCGCCCTCGATGTTGGCACGGGCGATACGGGTGCCGACGACTTCGACGCGGTCGAGGACGCGGGCCTCGTCGTTCTGCGGCGGCTGCCCCTCCTGCGCGACCGCCGGGAGGGCGACGAGGGAAGCGGCACCCGCGAGCAGTGCGACGCGGATCGCACTGGACAGCTGCTTGATGTTCGACATGAGTGTGTTCTCCAACGATCAGATGGACCGGAGGTCCGGTGGACGCCGACGGGGCCGGGAAGGCCGGACCGCGACACCCCGAAGATAACGGCTTTTTTACCGCCCGCGCAATGGGGCGTGAATGGGCTTGGCCGTTGCGGTTGAAAGCTTCACACAATCCGGTCAGGGGTTTGTGCGCTGCAACGTGGGGTCCTCGAGGACCTGGACCGCCCCGCTGAAGGTGACGAGCCGCACCCGCCCGCCGCCCTCGCCCTCACCTTCGCCCAGCACCAGGGTGCCGTCGGGGCGGGCTTGCGCCGCCTCCGGCAGGACCAGCGGGCCGCCCGCCTGGCGCAGTTCGAGGCGAGCCGGCCCACCCACCGGCAGTTGCAGGCGCAAGGGCCCGGAGAAGCTCTCCAGCCGGACCTCGGCCCCCTCGGTGCCGCCCAGCCGGGCCTCGACGGCACCGCCCACGCTTTCGGCCCGGACCCGGCCGGGCCGGGGCAGGTCGAGGCGGATGGCCCCGGCCCCGGTCTCGACATGCAGTTCCCGCAAACCCTCCCCACCCCGCACCGCCACGTCGCCGCGGCCGCCGCGCAGGCGCAAGCCGCCCTCGCCGACCCCTTGCGCGTCCACGGCCGCATCGCCCACCTCGAGCCGCAGGCGGGCGGTCGCCGGCACGGCGAGGCGAAGGCGGGCCGGCGGGGGAGCGAGGCGTTCGCGGTGTTCGAGCACCAGCCCGAGGCCGTTCGCGGTCTCGCGCCAGCGCAGGCGGGTGCCGGGGGCAATCTCCCCTTCCAGCCGGACTTCCGGCTCCGTGCCGGGGCGCAGTTCCAGCGCACCGGCGGGCATGCGCAGCCGGAGTTCGCCCTCGGCGGCCAGTGGCCGGGCATCGGTGATCGGCAGCACCACGGCGCCGGCGAGGCCCGGCAGCAGGGCAAGGAGAAGGCAGACGGCGCGCATGACGGCATCGCAGCACAGCCGCGGCGGGCTGCCAAGCCGGGGCGCCGGCGCGGGCTAGCGGCTCAGGACGGGACCGGCTCCGTGGCGGCGGCCAGGGCCGCGGCCACGCGCCGGCGCTCGGCCTCCAGGGCTGCCGGCAGGCGCGGGCCGAACTCGGCGAGGTACTCGCCGATGGCAGCCATCTCCGCCTGCCAGCCTTCGCGATCGAAGCCGAACAGCAGCTCGCTCGCCTCGTCGCTCAAGCGCAGGCCGTCGAGGTTCAAGTCTTCCTGCTTCGGGAACCGGCCGACCGGCGTCTCCACGGCGCCCACCCGGCCTTCGCAGCGCTTCAGCATCCACTCCAGCACGCGCAGGTTGTCGCCGAAGCCCGGCCACAGGAACTTGCCGTCACTGCCCTTGCGGAACCAGTTGACGTGGAAGACCTTCGGCAGCTTGTCGGCCCTGCTTGCAGCGTTGCTGCCGAAGCTCAGCCAATGGCCGAAGTAGTCGGCGAAGTTGTAGCCGCAGAAGGGCTTCATCGCCATCGGGTCGCGGCGCACCACGCCGACCGCGCCGGTGGCGGCGGCGGTGGTCTCCGAGGCCATGCCGGCGCCGACCAGCACGCCGTGCGCCCAGTCGCGGGCCTCGAACACCAGCGGCACCAGCGAGGCGCGGCGGCCGCCGAAGACAATGGCGCTGATCGGTACGCCCTGCGCGTCCTCGGCCATCGGCGAGTACGAGGGGCATTGCTTGGCCGAGACGGTGAAGCGGGCGTTCGGGTGCGCGGCCGGGCCGTTCGCCGGGTCGTAGGGCTGGCCCTTCCAGTCGAGGGCCGGGGTGCCGGGCAGGCCCTCCCACCAGGGCCGCTGGTCGGCGGTCACGCCGACATTGGTGAAGATGGCATCGCGGTCGAGCATGGCGAGCGCGTTGGAATTGGTGGCCGTGCTGGTGCCCGGGGCGACGCCGAAGTAGCCGGCCTCGGGGTTGATGGCGTAGAGGCGGCCGTCGGCGCCGGGGCGCATCCAGCAGATGTCGTCGCCCACCGTCCACACCTTCCAGCCCTTCGCGCGGTAGCCCTCCGGCGGGATCAGCATGGCGAGGTTGGTCTTGCCGCAGGCGCTCGGGAAAGCGGCGGCGATGTAGTGCGTCTGCCCTTGCGGGTTCTCGATGCCGACGATCAGCATGTGCTCGGCCAGCCAGCCCTCGCTGCGCGCCTGGTAGCTGGCGATGCGCAGTGCGTGGCACTTCTTGCCGAGCAGGGCGTTGCCGCCGTAGCCCGAGCCGTAGCTCTGGATCGCGAGTTCCTCGGGGAAATGCAGGATGAATCGGCGCTCCGGGTCGAGCTCGCCGGTGGAATGCAGGCCGCGCACGAAGCTCGGCGTGGTGTCGCCGCGGGCTTCCGCTTCGAGGCCCTCGCGCTCGATGCGGGCGAGGGCCGCGGACCCCATGCGCGTCATGATCCGCATGTTGGCGACCACGTAGGGCGAGTCGGTGATCTCGACACCGCAACGGGCCAGCGGCGAATCGATCGGGCCCATGCAGTAGGGCACCACGTACAGCGTGCGGCCCTGCATGCAGCCGGCGAACAGCGCGTCCATCCTGGCGTGGCCCTCGGCGGGCGGCATCCAGTGGTTGTTCGGGCCGGCGTCGTCGCGGTCGGAGGTGCAGACGAAGGTCAGGTGCTCGACGCGGGCGACGTCGCCCGGGTGCGAGCGGTGCAGCGTGCAGCCCGGGTGCGTCTCCGGGTTCAGCGCGTGCAGGGTGCCGTCGGCGAGCATCGCGGCCTTGAGCGCGGCGTCCTCGGCTTCCGAGCCGTCGCACCAGTGGATGCGGTCAGGCGTCGTCAGGGCGGCGACGGACGCGACCCAGTCGTTCAGGGACGCGAGGCGGCTGCTCATCTTGGGGGCTCCTGGGCGGGGGATCGGCCCGTCGCGGGCCGGCGGATTCTAGCGCGGGCGAGGCGGGGCGGCCGGCTCACGGGATCAGGCTGTCCATGACGTGGTCGACGTAGCTGCCGAACTCGTCGTGGTTGAGGCGGGGCTGGCCGAGTTGCAGGCTGAGTTGCAGGAACCCGACGTAGGCGGCATAGGTCAGGCGGGCGCGGTTGACCGCCGCCAGCCGCGGCAGGCCGGCTTGGCGGAAACTGGCGGCGAGGTAGTCCATGCGCCGCTGCGAGACCCGCGCCAGCACCGGGCGGATGGCCGGGTGGTCGAGGGCCTTGAGCAACTCGCTGTAGATGCGGTGCGGCTTGAGCTCGTGGGCCACCAGTTGGAACAGCGCCTTGAGGCGCTCGCGCGGGTCCGGGAAGGCCTCCAGCCGGCCGAACACCGTCTCCTGCTCCATCGCCTCCCAGCGTTCGAGGGCGGCCGCGAGCAGGGCCTCGCGCGAGGGGAAATGCCAGTAGAAACTGCCCTTGGTGACCCCGAGCCGGCGCGCCAAGGGCTCGACCGCCACGGCGGCGACACCCTCCTCGGCGATCACGTCGAGGGCGGCATTGGCCCAGTCCAGCGCGGAGAGCCGGTGCGGGCGTTCGGTCTTGGCGGCGGCGAGCGGGGCGGCGGGCATGCGGCGGCGGGCGACGGTGCGGGCACCGACACAATACTGTCTGCAAGCCGTCTCCACCATACGCAAACGTATTGACACGCGCCAAGAGCCTTCCCATACTTCTGCGTATGGTCGCCACCGCCCTGCCCACGCCCGCTCCCTCCCTGGCCAGCTTCGAGTGGACCGGCGCCGACGGCCTGCGGCTGGCCGCCAGTGCTGCCGGGCCGCTCGGCGAGCCGCCGGCGGTGCTGTTCGCGCACGGCTTCGGCCAGACCCGCCAGGCCTGGGCGCGCAGCATGCTGGCGCTGGCCCGGCAGGGCCTCGCCAGCGCGGCCTGGGACCTGCGCGGCCATGGCCAGTCCGGCCGCAACCCGGCGGGCCAGCCCTACGCGGTGCCGCAGTTCATCGACGACGTGCTGGCGCTGCGCGCCACCCTGCCGCGCCCGCCGGTGCTGGTCGGCGCCTCGATGGGCGGCCTCGTCGGCCTCGCCGCCGAGGCCCGCGGCGCCGGCTTCCGCGCCCTGGTGCTGGTCGACGTCACCCCGCGCTGGGAAAGTGCCGGCATGCAGCGCATCCTTGCCTTCATGGGGGCCCATCCCGAGGGCTTCGAGGACCACGAACACGCCGCCCGCGCGATCGCCGCCTACCTGCCGCACCGGCGCGGACGCAAGTCCCCGACCGACCTCGACCATCTGCTGGTGCGCGGGACCGACGGCCGCTTGCGCTGGCACTGGGACCCGCGCCTGCTCGAGGACCTCGCCGATTCGGCCAAGCACCAGGACGCGCTCAGCGAGGCCGCGCGCGGCATCGACATCCCGGTACTGCTGATCAGCGGCGGCCGCAGCGACCTCGTGTCCGAGGACACCATCGCCCATTTCCGTTCGCTGGTGCCGCATGCCGAGCACCGGCGCCTGCCGGACGCCACCCACATGGTGGCCGGCGACGACAACGACGCCTTCACCCGCCTCGTCCTCGACTTCCTCCACGCTCGCGGCGACGCGAACCCATCCACCGGACCCCTGCACGGAGCCCTGCCATGAGTGCCCTCCTCCCCTTCCTCGTCCTGCTGCTGGTGGTCGCCGTCGCGGCCTACCACCGCTGGTCGCTGGCGGTGTTCAGCGCGGTCGCCGCCGCCGCCCTGGTGGCGGTCGGCCTGTCCGGCGTCGCCGCGACCGCCACCTGGATCGCCGCCGGCCTGCTCGCCGTGGTGGTCCTGCCGCTGCTGCTGACCCCGGTCCGGCAGAACCTGGTCACCGCGCCCCTGCTCAAGTTCTACACGAAGATCCTGCCGCCGCTCTCGGACACCGAGAAGACCGCGCTGGAGGCCGGCACCGTGGGCTTCGAGGGCGAGCTGTTCTCCGGCGCACCGGACTGGGAGCAGCTGCTCGCGCAGCCCAAGCCGGAGCTGAGTGCCGAGGAGCAGGCCTTCCTCGACGGCCCGGTCGAAGAGGTCTGCCGCATGGTCAACGACTGGGAGACCACCCACGTCCGCGCCGACCTCGCGCCGGAGGTCTGGGAGTTCCTGAAGAAGCACAAGTTCTTCGGCATGATCATCCCGAAGGAGTACGGCGGGCTCGGCTTCTCGGCCTTCGGCCACCACAAGGTGATCCAGAAGCTGGCCTCGATCTCCTCGGTGCTGTCCTCGACGGTGGGCGTGCCGAACTCGCTGGGTCCGGCCGAGCTGCTGCTGCACTACGGCACCGAGCAGCAGAAGCGCCAATACCTGCCGCGCCTGGCCGACGGCCGCGAGATCCCCTGCTTCGCCCTGACCGGCCCCAGCGCCGGTTCCGACGCCACCTCGCTGCCCGACTACGGCATCGTCTGCGAGGGCGAGTGGAACGGTGCGAAGGTGCTGGGCGTCAAGCTGACCTTCGACAAGCGCTACATCACCCTGGCCCCGGTGGCCACGGTGATCGGCCTTGCCTTCCGCCTCTACGACCCGAACAAGCTGCTCTCCGACGACGTCGACCGCGGCATCACCCTGGCACTGGTCCCGCGCGAGACGCCGGGCCTGAACATCGGCCGCCGCCACTTCCCGCTCAACTGCACCTTCATGAACGGCCCGCTGCACGGCAAGGACGTGTTCCTGCCGCTCAGCCAGCTGATCGGCGGCGAGGAGTACATCGGCCACGGCTGGCGCATGCTGGTCGAGTGCCTGTCGGTGGGCCGCGCCATCACCCTGCCCTCGACGTCGAGCGGCGCGGCCAAGCTGGCCGCCGCCGCCACCGGCGCCTACGCCCGCATCCGCAAGCAGTTCGGGCTGTCGATCGGCCGCTTCGAGGGCGTCGAGGAGGCGCTGGCCCGGATCGCCGGCCACACCTACGCGACGGCCGCGCTGTCGCAGGCCACCGCGGCCGCCGTCGACCGCGGCGAGAAGCCGGCCGTGCCCTCGGCCATCGCCAAGTACCACACCACCGAGATGGCCCGCGAAGTGGGCAAGGACGCCATGGACGTCCACGGCGGCAAGGGCGTGATCCTCGGGCCCTCGAACTACCTCGGCCGCGGCTGGCAGGCGGCGCCGATCTCGATCACGGTCGAGGGTGCCAACATCATGACGCGCTCGCTGATGATCTTCGGCCAGGGCGCCATCCGCTGCCATCCGTGGGTGCTGAAGGAGATGCAGGCGGCGATGCACCCCGACCCGGCGGTGCGCCTGCGCGAGTTCGACGCCAACCTGTTCGGCCACATCGGCTTCGCCATCAGCAACGCGGTGCGCAGCATCTGGATGGGCCTCATCTTCGCCGCCTTCGGCAAGGTGCCGGGCGATGACTACACGCGCCGCTTCTACCGCCGCCTCAACCGCTACTCCGCCAACCTGGCGCTGGTCGCCGACATCTCGATGCTGACCTTGGGCGGCAAGCTCAAGTTCAAGGAGAAGCTCTCGGGCCGGCTGGGCGACGTGCTCTCCCAGCTCTACATCGCCAGTGCGATGCTCAAGCGCTACGAGGACGAGGGCCGCCCGGCCTCGGAACGCCCGCTGCTGGCCTGGGCCTTCCACGACAGCGTGTTCAAGATCGAGAACGCGCTCTCCGGCGCGCTGCGCAACTACCCGATCCGCCCGGTCGGCTGGCTGCTGTGGCTGCTGGTGTTCCCGCTCGGCCGCCGCGCCCAGCCGCCGAGCGACCGCCTCGGCCACCGCGCCGCCGCCCTGCTGATGTCGCCCTCCGATGCCCGCGACCGCCTGATCGACGGCGCGTTCCTGACCCCCTGCGAGAACAACCCGGCCGGCCGCATCAATGCCGCGCTGGCGGCGGTGATCCTCGCCGAGCCGGTGGAGCGCAAGCTGCAGAAGGCCATCAAGGCCGGCGAGATCGCCGCGCTGGACGCCCACCAGCAGCTCGTCGAGGCGGCCAACCGCGGCATCGTCACTGCCGAGGAGAAGGTCCAGCTGGAGGAGCTTCGCCGCCTGACCTGGGACGCCATCAGCGTCGACGACTTCGACCACGAGGACCTGGTCGCGGCCTCGCTCTACCGCGGCGAGAAGTCCGGCCAGACCCGGCGGGCGGCCTGAACGGCCGCCCCGGAGCCGCATAGAGCATACGCTCTACACCCGCGCCCTACGGTCGGCCATCGCTTCCGAACGGCGCGCCCGTGTTCGACTACATCATCGTGGGAGCCGGCTCGGCCGGCTGCGTCCTCGCCCACCGGCTCAGCGCCGACCCGGCCGTCCGCGTCCTGCTGCTCGAGGCCGGCCCGCGCGACTGGCACCCCTTCGTCCACATCCCCGCCGGCATCGCCAAACTGGTGCAGCGGCGTCGGCTCAACTGGGACTACAGCACGGCCCCCGAACCGCAACTCGACGGCCGCATGCTGTGGTGGCCGCGCGGCAAGCTGCTGGGCGGCAGCAGCTCGATCAACGCCATGTGCTACACACGCGGCGACGCCCGCGACTACGACGAGTGGGCGGCCCTCGGCGCCGAGGGCTGGCACTGGGACGCGGTGCTGCCCTACTTCCGCCGGGCCGAGGGCAACACCCGCGGTGCTGACGCCTTCCACGGCGGCGATGGCCCGCTCACGGTCAGCGACCCGCGCCACCACAACCCGCTCTCGGCGGTGTTCATCGAGGCCGCGGCCGAAGCCGGCTTCCCGCTCAACCCCGACTTCAACGGCGCGGTGCAGGAAGGCTTCGGCTTCTACCAGACCACCACCCGCGACGGCGCGCGCTGCTCCTCGGCCACCGCCTACCTGCACCCGCTCCGCGGCCGGCGGCCGAACCTCAAGATCGTCACCGGGGCGCTCGCCCGCAAGCTGCTGTTCGAGGGCGGCCGCGCCAGCGGCGTGCTCTACACCGTGGGCGGCGCCGCCTTCGCCGAGGGCGCGGCGCGCGAGGTCATCCTCTGCGGCGGCGCCATCAACAGCCCGCAACTGCTGATGCTCTCCGGCATCGGCCCGGCCGCCCACCTGCGCCAGCACGGCATCGCGGTGCGCGTCGACCTGCCGGGCGTCGGCGGAAACCTGCAGGACCATCTCGACATCTGCACCCTGCAACGCTCGACCCAGCCGGTGAGCTACGACGGTGCCGACACCCTGCTCGCCGAGGCCCGCATCGCCCTCGAGTTCCTGCTGCGCCGGCAGGGGCCGGGCACCAGCAACATCGCCGAGGCCGGCGGCTTCCTGCGCTCGCCGCTGGCGGCGGACGGCCGTGCCGACGTGCAGTTCCACTTCGTGCCGGCCCAGCTCGACGACCACGGCCGCAACCGCCTGCCCGGCCACGGCTACACCCTGCACGCCTGCTTCCTGCGGCCCAAGAGCCGCGGCCGCATCCTGCTCGCCGGCACCGACGCCGCCACCAAGCCGCGCATCGAGGCGAATTACCTCAGCGACGCGGAGGGTTTCGACCTCAGGATGATGCGCGAATGCGTACGGCTCTCGCGCCACATCCTCGCCCAGCCGGCCTTCGCCCCCTACCGCGGGGAGGAACGCTTCCCCGGCCCCGGCGTGCGCGACACCGCGGCGATCGACGCCTTCATCCGCCGCAAGGCCGAATCGATCTACCACCCGGTCGGCACCTGCGCGATCGGCCGCGAGGACGAGCGCATGGCCGTGGTCGATCCCCAGCTGCGGGTGCGCGGGGTCGAGGGACTGCGGGTGGTCGACGCCTCGGTGATGCCGCGGCTGGTCGGCGGCAACACCAACGCGCCCACCATCATGATCGCCGAGCGCGCGGCCGACTGGATTCGGGCGGCTTGACTATCGTACCTTTTTAGGTACATTGAACCCTATGCCGCCGATCCTGACCGTCCGGTTCTATGCCAGCCACAGTGGCGTCGAGCCGGTCCGGGACTGGCTCAGGTCGCTGCCGGCGGAGGACCGCCGCACCGTCGGCGAGGACATCAAGACCGTGCAGTTCGGTTGGCCACTGGGCATGCCCTTGGTACGCAAGATGGAACATGGCCTGTGGGAGGTTCGCAGCACGACCTCCGCTGGCGTCGTCCGCGTGCTGTTCACCACGTCGGGAGCCGTAATGGTCCTGCTCCATGCCTTCACCAAGAAGTCGGCACGAACGCCGATGGCGGACCTGAAACTGGCCCTGCAGAGAAAACGCGAGGTGCACGATGAGTAAACGCAGCCCCCACGTCGGATCCGACTTCGACGATTTCCTGGCCGAGAACGACCTTCTCGAACCCACTACCGCGGTGGCGATCAAACGGGTGATCGCCTGGCAGATCACCGAGGCGATGAAGGCGCGCGGCCTCAGCAAAAAGGCCATGGCCGAGCGCATGCGGACCAGCCGCTCCCACTTGGATCGCCTGCTCGACGAGGACGATACCGGCTTGACGCTGGAGACCCTCAGCCGGGCTGCGCAGGCGCTCGGCTACCGCGTGAAGGTCGAACTGGCTGCGGCGTAAGCCACCTCCAGGCTCGAGTTACCCCACAGCAGCGTCCTGCGCGTCGAGCTACGACCGGCGAACGCTGCCGCTCAGGGCTGCGCCAGCGCCACCGGCAAGGGGGCCTGCAGCAGCCGGGCGACCAGCCGCAACAGCTCGGCCTCGGCCACGCACAGGCGGCCGTCGTGGCGGGG
>JAGXSL010000129.1 GCA_018333835.1 Lysobacteraceae bacterium | reverse complement strand
TTGCCCTGCTCGTTGAACACCATCGGCGTGCCGGGTGCCTCGAAGGACAGGTCCTTGACGTAGATCTTCTGGATCGTGAACTGGGCCTGCGGGGCGGCATCGGTGCCGGCGACGGCGGGGGTGTTTTCATCAGCCACGGGACAACTCCGGGAATGGGGGGAAGGGGGAGCGCGCCAGTATCGCACGCACCGGGACGGGGGGTGGGGGCGGCCGGGGCCGGGCGCAAGGGGGCGCGGCGGGCCCGCCCTCAGCGGGCCTTGGCCAGCGGCAGGTCGGCCTGGCGCCAGCCGGCGATGCCGCCGTCGAGCAGGGAGACGTCGGCGTAGCCGGCCTTCTTGAGCTTCTTCGCGGCGTCGCGGGCGGTCGTGCCGGCCCGGCAGACCACGATCAGCGGCCGCGCCTTGGCCTTGCCCAGCACCTTGTGCCGCTCCGGGTCGAAGCCGGAGAGCGGCATCGAGATCGAGCCCAGGATGTGCGCCTTGGCGAAATCGGCGGCCGGCGAGACGTCGACCACCAGCGCCTCCTCGCTGTTCATGCGGCGGGTGGCGGCGGCCGGGCTCAACACCGGAATGCCGGAAAGCCGCAGCCGCACCTCGTTGATGACGACGGCCAGCGTCAGGCCGACGAAGGCCAGGGTGAGGATCGGGGAGGATTGCGCGAAGGCGGACAGCTGGTCCCAGGACATCGGGCGCTCGGTCGGGGGCGGGCCGGCATTATCCGTCGCACCGGCGGCGGCGGCCAGTCGGCGTTCGGCTGGGGCGGCCGGAACGGAGCGGCCGGGGCGGGGGGTCAGCCGTCGCGGGCCGGCCGCGGCAGGCCCTCGGTCTGCCACCAGCGCCGGGCGTCGGCGTCCCAGCGCCAGGTCTCGCGCACCCGCAGCACGCGCTCCACCTGGGTGTGGACGTTGACCAGGCGCAGCTCGACCTCGCGCACCACCCCGCCGTCGGCGGTCGGCCGGCTGGCGACCACGGTGTAGCCGGTGATCCGGTTCTGCCGCAGGCGCTCCAGCTCGAAGTCGGTGAGCGGCTGGCGGGCCAGCACGGCCGGGTCGATGGATTCGGCCGCGACCTCGAACTGGTTCCAGCGGATCGCCGCGGAGTAGTCGTAGAGCGCGCGGTCGAGGGCCTCGGCGCGGGTACCCGGCCCGCCGGCGCAGGCGGCGAGCAGCAGCACGCCGAGGGCGAGCAGGACGAGGCGGTACGGCATGGGCGGCTCCCGGCGGGTGGGCCGGGCGAGTATGTCAGTCGCGCCGGACGGCGGCATAGCGGCCCTCCAGCCGCGCCACGAGGCGACCGCTGGCATCGCGGGCCTCGGCCTGCATCGTCAGCCCGCCGCGGCCGCGGGCGGCCAACTTGGCGCGCAGCGTCGCCAGCGTCTCGGCATCGGGCAGCCCGGCCTCGGCCTGCAACTCGTCGTACAGCGGTGCCAGGTACTCGAGCCGGCTGTCGGCGATGTAGAGGTCGACGTCCTCGCCAGCGCGGTGCAGCGCGACCTCCAGCGCACCCCAGGCGGCGAGGGTGAGGATCGAGGCGAGGCTGCCGCCGAAGGCGCAGCCCTTGTCGTTGAAATTGCGCGCCAGCGGCGCCGCGAGGCGGATCCGCTCCGCCCCGAGGTGGTCCACGCGCAGGCCGAGGGCCCGCACCGGCGGCATGGCGTCGAGCAGGGCCTGCAGGCGGAGCATCCCGGCGGTATCGGCGTGGGGCATGGCGGGCTGTGCGAAAGTAGGGCGATGGCACGAGGGAAGCACGGGCCGCCGACGCTCTGGTCGTTGCGGCCGGCCGGCGAGCATGCGGCGCTGCGGCGGGCGGCACAAGCCGCCGGCTGGCGGCTGCGCGTGCTGCCGCTGCTGCGCACCCGCGGGTGCGAGGCCGGGCCGGCGCTGGCCGCGGCGCTCGCCTGCGACTGGCGGATCGCCACCAGCCCGCTGGCGGTGCGAAGGGTGGCGCGGCTGGGCCCCTGGCCGTCCACCGGGGTCGATTTCGCGGTCGGCGCCGGCACCGCGGCGGCGCTCGCCGCGGCCGGTGCGCGGCGGGTGCTGCAACCGGCGCGGATGGACAGCGAGGGCCTGCTCGACCTGCCGGAGCTGGCCGCGATCGGCGACGGTCCGCTCGGGCTCCTCACCGCGCCCGGCGGGCGCGGCCTGATCGCCGCCACGCTGGCGGCGCGCGGCGTGCGCCTGCACCTCGCCATGGTCTACGAACGCCGGCCCCTGCATGGCGGGGCGCGGCGCCTCGCCGCCTTCGCCGCGGACCCCGGCGCGCCCTTGCTGCTGAGCAGTGGCGAGGCCCTCGACCGCCTGCTGGAACGGCTCGGCCCTGCGGCATCCGTGCATCTGGGCGCTCGGCTGCTGGTGGTGCCGAGCGAGCGCCTCGCCGAGCGGCTGCGCGCGCTGGGCCTTCGTGAACCGAGGGTGGCTGCGGATCCGCGGCCGGCGGCCCTGCTCACTGCCCTGGGGCCGCCGAAGCCGTAGACTCGGCGCTCCCCCGCCGATGTTCCCGCTGCCGTCGATGGACCGCCCCGCCGCATCCCTGTCCCGTTTCTGGCCGCTCCTGCTCCTGCTGCTCGTGATCCTCGGCGCAGCGGCCTGGTGGTGGACGGCGCGACCGGGGCCGGTGGCCACTGTCGATCCGCTCTCGCCGCAGGAACTGGATCGCCGCCTGCTGGCGGTCGAGCAGGCCCTCACCGCCCTGCAGCGCGGCCAGCAGCGCAGCGAGCAGCGCCTCGCCGACGTCGAGGCGCGCAGCACCGTGCTGCGCGACGAGGTGTTGGGCCTCGGCCAGCGTGCCGCGCTGATCGAGGACAGCGTGCAGCAGGTGGTGGCGGCGGCGGCGGCCGGCACCGATCCCGGCGTCAGCCTGCGCCTCGACGAGATCGACCTGCTGCTGACCTATGCCGAGGCCCGGCTCGATCTCTCCGGCGACGTCGAGGGCGCGCGCCGCGCCTACGTGCTGGCCGACGGCCTGCTGGCCGCCCTCACCGCGCCGCAGTTCGTCAACCTGCGGCAGTCGCTGGCGCAGGAGCAGGCCGCGCTCGCCGCGCTGCCGCCCGACCCGCGCGCGGCGGCACGCGGTCGGGTCGATGCCATCGAGGCGGCGCTCGCGGGCTTGCCCGTGCTGCCCGAGCCGGCACCGCCGCCGGCCGATGCCGCGGTCGCGACCCGGCTGCTTGCCGCCCTGGTCGACGTCAGGCCGCGCGGCACCCAGGACCTGCTGGCCCCGGCCGACCGCCAGCGTGGTGAGGCCGCCCTGCGGCTCGAACTGGCGCTGGCGCGGATCGCCATCGAGCGCCGCGACGAGGCCGGCCTGCGCGCCGCGAGCGAGCGCGCCGAACGCTGGATGCGCCGGTTGTATGCCGGCGGTGCGCCGCTCGAAGAGCAGGCCGCGGCCCTGCAGGCCCTCGGGCGTACGCCGCTGGTCATCGACGTGCCGGTGCTGGGCAGCACGCTGGCGCAGATGCGTGCCCTGCGCCGCGGCGGAGGGCTGCCGTGAAGCTCTTCCCCTGGCTGCTGGCCGGCCTCCTGCTCGCCCTGCTGGGTGGCATCGGCTGGCAGTTGTTGCGCGAGCAGGAGGGCTTGCTGGTGGTGCAATGGGGCGAGCACATCGCCAGCTTGCGGGCCGAGGTGGCCGTGCTGCTCTGGTTGCTCGCCACCCTGGCCCTGCTCGGCCTGTTCGCTCTTTTGCGGCTGCCGTTCCGGGCGATGCGGCGCTACGCACGCCGGCTCGCCCGGGAGCGCCTCGGCAATGGCCTGCTGGCCCTGCAGCAGGGGCGGCCCGAGCGCGCCGAGACCCTGCTGTCGCTGGCCGCACAGCGCGCCAGCATCGACCGCGTGCCGGCCCTGCTCCATGCCATCGCCGCGGCCAAGGCGGCCGGTCTGGCCGGGCGCCTGCGCGAGCACCGCATCGCCCTGTCGCGGCTCGATCCGCTCACCGGTGCCCTGGAACTGGCCGCCGCGGCGCTGGAGGAGGGGCGCGCCATCGAGGCGCTGGCCACGCTGGAGACCGCCGCCGCCCGCAGTTCGCTGCCGCCGGCCGGCCTGCGCCTGAAGGCCGAGGCCTTGGCCCGCCTCGGTCGCGCCGACGAGGCCCTGCCGATGGTGGCCCGGCTGCGCGCCGAGCGTGGCCACGACGGCGCGGCGCTGGCCGCGCTGGAGACCCGCCTGGCGGTGGCGGCCCTGGCCGACGCCGCCGAGGCCAGCACCCTGCTGATCCGCTGGAAGGGCCTCGCCCCGGCCCTGCGCGCCCAGACTCCGGTGCTGCTCGCGCTGGCCCGGCGCGCCAGCCTGCTGCACGTCGAGGCGCAGGCCGAACAGGCCCTGGCCGAAGCCCTGGAGGCCCGCTGGGACGAGGCCGTGGTCGAGGCCTGGGGGCAGTTGCCGGCCTTCGTGGGCGATGCCCGCTTGGCTCGCGCCGAGACCTGGCTGCCGGCGCATCCGTCTTCGCCGGGCCTGCTGCGGGCGCTGGGCCGCCTGAGCGCGGCCGCCGGCCAACCGGCCCGCGCCGAGGCCTGGCTGCACCGGGCCCTGGCCCAGGGGGCGGGTAGCGCGGCCTGGGAGGACCTCGGCGACCTGCTCGCCGCCGCCCAGGATCCGCGGGCCGCGCAGGCCTACGCCAACGCCTTGCGCCTCGCCCGTGGCGAGCCGGCCCGCGAGCTGCCGGGTCGCGGCCTGCGCGAGCGCATCGGCGATGCCGCGACCGCCGAGGAACGCGACGAGTTCGGCCATCCCCGCTTGCCGGCTGCTTGAAGCGGCATGAGCGCGCCCCCGCCCCTGTCGATCCCCGAGAACGAGCTGGTCGAACGCTTCGTCCGCGCCCCCGGACCGGGCGGCCAGAACGTCAACAAGGTCGCCAGCGCGGTCGAGTTGCGCTTCGACGTGCGCGCCTCGCCGACCCTGCCCGAGGCGGTGCGCGAGCGCCTGCTGGCCCGCCGCGACCGGCGCCTGAGCGAGGATGGCGTGCTGGTGATCCAGGCCCGCCGCTTCCGCACCCAGGAGCGCAACCGCGAGGATGCCCGGCAACGCCTGCAGGCCCTGATCGAAGCCTGCCGCGAGGCACCGAAGCCGCGCATCGCCACCCGCCCGAGCCGCGGCGCCATCGAACGCCGGTTGGGCAGCAAACGCGAGCGCGCCCAGGTCAAGCGCGAGCGCAGCTCGCGGCGCTGGGAGCGCGATTCGTGAGCGTCGGCACGCGGGACCTGCACGACGGCGACGGCCTGCCCGGCATTCCGGCATCGGCTCCGCGCTCCGGCATCCCGGCCTGGCCGCGCCGCGCCTGCTGGTGGTTCTTCCATCGCCTCGGCGGCTGGCGCTTCGAGGGCGATTTCCCCGACGTGCCGCGCCTCGTCATCATCGTCGCCCCGCATTCCTCGGCCTGGGACGCGATCTGGGGCCTTGCCGCCAAGATCGGCCTCGACCTCGACATCGCCTTCATGGCCAAGCGCGAGGCCTTCATCGGCCCGCTGGGCTGGCTGCTGCGCTGGGCCGGCGGCCTGCCGGTGGACCGTGCCGCGCCGGGCGGCATCGCCGCCCAGGTCGCCGAGGGCATGCGCCAACGCGGGCGCAGCTGGTTCCTGCTGGCCCCGGAGGGCACCCGCCGCCAAGTCCGCGAGTGGAAGAGCGGCTTCTGGAAGATCGCCCGTGCCGCCGACGCCCCGGTGCTCTGCGTCGCCTTCGACTACCCCTCGCGCACCATCCACCTCGGCCCGGTGCTGGCCATGGGCGAGGATCTGGCCGCCGAGATGGCGCGGGTTCGGGCCTGGTACCGGCCCTTCATCGGCAAGAACCGCGGCGTTTGAAGCGGATTGACAAAGTTTGGAGGGGGGGGGGTAGGGTTCCGCGGGCACCGGGTGGCCGGTGCGTCCACGGCATGAAAACCTCAGGAGTGCTCACCATGCGCTTATCGGTTCTGCTTGTTACCCTGTGCTGTGCCTTGCTGCTCTTGCTTGCTGCCCCCGTGCAAGCCAGCCAGCCTGTTTCGCCCCGGTCCGCCGAGGCGGCTGCCGAAGTGGAGAATGTCGAAGTGGAGGATGCCGAGGCGAGCGATGCCGCCACGGCCAAGTTCTGCCAAGTCAAGCGCCTCAGGGACCATATGGACCTCCTGAATGCGCCGATCCGCTCACATCGGGATCTTGCGAGGCATCTTCGGCTGGCGCGGGACGAGGGTTCCCCGCTGTTTGCCTTGTCCAACGAGGCACGCCGGCGGTTCCTGGCCAGCTTGAGCTTCAACGAGAACGGGCTTACGGGGTATCGTTACGACGATCTGGAAAGGGAGCTGACGGCGACGCAAGCCTACTTGATCCTGGCGCTGTTCGGCTCCCAAAGCGATGTCGCAAGGTTTCCGAAGCTGCGCGAAAAAACTTCGCTCGACCGAGAGCTGAAGGCGACCTCGAAGTTGCAATGCTCGAATGGGGACTGGGTGGACTTCCAGTGCGTGGCCCGTGCGACTTGCCGCGCGATCACCCGTTACATCTGCAAAGCAACTTGTTGATGCCCTGTCACCCCTGCCGTATGGTGGGGGTGCTTGGGTATGGCATGCGTGTTGCGCGTATTGGCAGGCGTGTTCGCAGGGGGGCCGTAAGATGACCCATCGACTGGCGATCCTTTTTGTGCTGCCCGCGTTGCTGCTCGCCGCCTGCGCCACCCCGCAGGGCGCACCGGGCCTGCTCGATCGGGTGGAGCAGCTGCGGACGGACCGCCCGGAGCAGGCGGGAACGATGGCGGCCTTCCTCGACCGGACGATGGCGCGTCTTTGCGGCGCGGACTGCAACCGCCCCGCCCTCACCGACGCCCGCCTTCTCGATCTCGCGGCGGCCGCCGCGGCGGTGAATGCCTACCACCCGGGCCTGCGGATCGAAGCGCACGAAAGGGTCTTCGCTGCCCTGCTGGCCCGTGGCCTGGCAGGGCCCTTGGAGGTCAGGGAACTGCACCGGACCTATATCGCGGCCCGGCGTTGGGAAGACGCGCGGCGCTTGGTCGGGCGCTTCCCCGAACTCGCGTTGGAACCCATCCCCGCGACGATCGATCCCGGACCGGACCCCGGTGGGCACCCCGCGGTCTGGCGCGTTTCGCAGGTGGAGGACGCGATCCACCGCGAGCCCCTGGATCTGTCCCGCGGGCGGGTGTTGATCGTGATCTCGCACCCGGGTTGCGGCCCCTCGCGCCGCGCCTTGGCGGCCTTGCGCGAACCGGCCCTGCGCGATCGGCTGCCAGCGCGCACCTATTTCGTGGTGCCGCCCTTGGGTTCGATCGACATCCCCCGCCTGCGGCATTGGAACGCGGAGTTCCCGACGCAGGAGCACCGCTTCGCCGACCGCGAAGGGGACTGGCCATTCGGCCACCGGATTTGGGATCTGCCCACCTTCGTCCTGCTCGAGGAAGGCGTACACCGGGCGACGTTGCGGGGTTGGCCGGGCAAGGAACAGGGCGAACGCCTCAAGGCGCTTCTGGAGGCCGAGCAAGGGGAGACCGGGCAAGGGGAGGTCGGGCGCGGCGTTGCGGGCGCGCAATAGCGCGTTGCGGGCCGCGCCTTGAGGTGCCCGTGCGGTGCCGCCAGCATGGCGGCATGGACACCACCACGATTCCGGATTCCTGCCCCGCCGACGCGGCGCGGCCCCTGCTGGCGCAGCCCCGCCACGTAGTGCGGCTGTCCGAAGGCCTGCCGACCTCGGACGGTGCCGGCGTCAAGCTGACCCGCCTGATCGGCACGCCGCGGCAGCCGCCCGTCGATCCCTTCCTGATGCTCGACGCCTTCGGCACCGACCAGCCGCAGGACTACATCGCCGGCTTCCCGCCGCACCCGCACCGCGGCTTCGAGACCGTCACCTACATGCTGAAGGGCCTCATGCGCCACCGCGACAACCATGGCGGCGAGGGCCTGCTGGTGCCCGGCAGCGTGCAGTGGATGACCGCCGGCCGCGGCATCGTGCACTCGGAGATGCCCGAGCAGGTCGAGGGCGAGATGCGCGGTTTCCAGCTGTGGGTGAACTTGCCCGCGAAGGACAAGATGCAGCCGCCGCGCTACCAGGACATCGCGCCGGAGCGCCTGCCGGTACTGGAGTTCGACGCCGCCGGCACGGTGCTGGCGCGCCGCACTGGCGATGCCGTGCCGGCCATCGGCACGCCCGGCGCGGTGGCTGCCGCCAAGCTGGTCGCTGGCCGTTTCGCCGGGGCCGAAGGCCCGGTGCAGGCCATCGCCACCGACCCGCTCTTCCTCGACCTCGTGCTGGCCGCCGGGGCCCGGCTGGAGGTGCCGCTGCCGGCCACCCACAACGCCTTCGTCCACCTGTTCGCCGGCAGCGCCCGGCTGCCGTCCGCCGAGGGCGTGGCCGAGCTGCGGCCCGGCCAGCTCGCCGTGCTCTCGCCAGGCGACGGGGTGGGGTTCGAGGCCGGCCCGGAGGGCGCGCGGCTGATCCTCGTCGCCGGCCGCCCGATCGGCGAGCCGGTGGCCTGGCACGGGCCCTTCGTGATGAACACCGCCGAGGAGATCCGCGAGGCCATCGCCGACTACCAGGCCGGGCGGTTCTGAGGCAGGCGGCGGCCGCCACGAGAGCCCGGATTCGGCTCCGGGGGGACTCACCGCTCCGAATGCCCCGCCTCGAACCAGTCCTTGCGCCGGAACAGTCCCGGCTTGATCAGGTCGACGAAGGCGCGCGCGGGGCCGCTCAGCGTTTTTCCTTTCCGCACCAGCACGCCGTAGGTGCGCGAAGGGAAGTACTCGCGCAGCGGCCGCGCGACGATGCGTGTCTTGTCGGCGTCGGTGAGGCAGAGCGCGGAAACGACCGAGATGCCGAGATCCTGCGCGACGTACTGCTTGATCACCTCCCAGCCGCCGACCTCGATCGCGACCTGGTAGGGCACGCGGCGCTGCTCGAAGGCAGTGGTCACCATGCGCCAGGTCGAGAGCTGCTTCGGCGGCAGGATCAGGCCGTGGGGCGAGAGGTCCTCGAGCTTGATCGCCGACTTCTTCGCCAGCGGATGCGTGGGCGCGGTGATCAGCATCGCGTCGAAGCGCTGCACCGGCGCGTAGTCGATGTCGTTGGGCACCTCCCACATCGCGCCGACGGCGAAATCCACCTCGTCGGCGCGCAGCTTGGCGAGGCCGGCCTGGCCGGTGACGCTGTGCAGGTGCAGGCGCACCTCGGGCCGCAGCGCGCGGAACGCGGCGAGAGGCTCCGGCAGCAGGTGCAGCAGGGTGGAATTGCCGGCGGCGAGATGCAGTTCGCCGCCGTCGAGGCCGGACTGGCTGCCGCGGAAGGCCTCGTCGAGGGCCTCGAAGCCGTCGACCAAGGGCCGGGCGAGTTCGTACAGGGCCTGGCCTTCGCGGGTCAGTGAAAGCCGCCGTCCGACGCGCTCCAGCAGGGTCACGCCGTAGTGGCTCTCCAGCGCCTTGAGCTGCAAGGAGACGGCCGGCTGGCTCAGGAACAAGGCCTCGGCCGCCCGGCTGACCGAGCCCAGCCGGGCCACCTGGCAGAAGGCCTGCAGCGGCTTCAGACGGCTGCCCTTGTAGTAGAAACGCCCCGATTCGCGCTCGAGACCCGGTGCCGTTGCCGGTTTTTGGCCGCTTGATCGCCTCATGTTGGCCTGCCTTTCTAGTAATTATTAGCTGAACTCATGGATCGTATCCAAAGATTTGTCTTGTCAACAATGGGTGGCGGGGTGAGTTTGGGGCCATGCCCGCCGCCGGACCTCGCCACCCCGTGAGCACCGCCACCGAGCCCTCCCGCAGCCCCCAGGCCCCCCAGCAGGTCGCGAGTGGCTTCCGCCGCGTCGGTCGCCCGGTCGAGGGCGAGGCCACGATCCTGGTGCCGGAGCTGCAGGCCCTGCTCACCGACCTGCATCGTCTCTTCGAGCCGGTCCGCCGCCAGCGCCTGGCCGCCCGTATCGCCCGCCAGGCCGAATTCGACGCCGGGAGGCTGCCGGACTTCCGCGCCGACACGCGCTCGATCCGGGAAAGCGACTGGACCGTGGCCCCGATCCCGGCGGCCCTGCAGGACCGCCGCGTCGAGATCACCGGCCCGGTCGACCCGAAGATGGTCATCAACGCGCTGAACTCCGGTGCCAACTGCTTCATGGCCGATTTCGAGGACAGCAACGCGCCGTCCTTCGCCAACCAGATCACCGGCCAGCGCGCCCTGCGCGACGCCGTCGGCGGCACCCTCGGCTTCACCGCCCCCGAGACCGGCAAGCGCTACGCGCTCGACCCGGCCAGCAGCACCGTGCTGATCGTGCGCCCGCGCGGCTGGCATCTCGATGAGGTGCACGTGACGGTCGACGGCCAGCCGATGGGTGGTGGCCTGTTCGACCTCGCCACCTTCGCCTTCCACAACGCCAAGACGCTCGCGTGGCGCGACCGCGGCCCGTACTTCTACCTGCCGAAGATGGAGTGCATGGAGGAGGCGCGCCTGTGGGACGACGTGCTCGCCTTCCTCGAAGTCCGCCTCGGCCTGCCGGTGGGCACGATGAAGGTGACGGTGCTGATCGAGACGCTGCCGGCCGTGTTCGAGATGCACGAGATCCTGCACGCGCTGCGCGGTCGCATCGTCGGTCTCAATTGCGGTCGCTGGGACTACATCTTCAGCTGGCTCAAGACCCTGCGTCGCCACCCCGACAAGGTGCTGCCGGAGCGCGGCCAAGTGACGATGACCCAGCCCTTCCTCAAGGCCTACTCGGAGCTGCTGATCCAGACCTGCCATCGCCGCGGCGCGCATGCGATGGGCGGCATGGCCGCGCAGATCCCGATCAAGGGCGATGAGGAGGCCAACGAGCGCGCGATGCAGCGCGTGCGCGCCGACAAATTGCGCGAAGTCACCGCCGGCCACGACGGCACCTGGGTGGCGCACCCGGCCCTGATCCCGATCGCGCGCGAGATCTTCGACGCGCACATGCCGACACCGCACCAGCACCACGTCCGGCGCGAGGACGTGCAGGTGACCCGCGACGACCTGCTCCAGCCCTGCCTCGGCACGATCAGCCGCGCCGGCTTCGACAACAACGTCGAGGTCTGCGTGCGCTACCTGGCGGCCTGGCTGGCCGGCAACGGTTGCGTGCCGATCCATCATCTGATGGAGGACGCCGCCACCGCCGAGATCAGCCGCACCCAGCTCTGGCGCTGGCTGCACCACCCACGGATCGCCGCAAAGAACGGTGTGCCTGCCGTGCCGCTGCTGCTCAACGACGGCACGCCGGTGGACTGGGCGCTGTTCGAGCGCGCGCTGATCAACCTGCCCTCCGTCATCGGCGACCGCCGCGCGCTGCCCGGTGGCGACCGCATCGACGCCGCCATCGCCCTGCTCGACCGCCTCACCCACGCCGACACCCTCGAACCCTTCCTCACCAGCGCCGCGTATCCGCAGCTCGTGCAGAGCGAGCTCCAACACGGGTGACGTGCGCCGCTCTCACTCGCTCCGCCACTCGCTGCTCGCCTCGCCACTCGTTCCTCTCTCCTCGCTTCACCCCTCCCTCCTCGCCCCACCCCTCGTTACTCGCAAGGATCCCGCCATGAGCACGCTGCCGACCGCCGAACAACTGAAGCACGACTGGGCCACCAACCCCCGCTGGAAGGGTGTGACCCGCAACTACACGGCGCATGACGTCGTGCGCCTCCGCGGCACCGTCGCGGTCGAGCACAGCATCGCCAAGCTCGGCGCGCAGAAGCTCTGGCGCTACCTGCAGACGGAGGATTTCATCAACGCGCTGGGCGCACTCACCGGCAACCAGGCCATGCAGCAGGTCAAGGCCGGGCTGAAGGCCATCTACCTCTCGGGCTGGCAGGTCGCCGCCGACGCCAACCTCGCCGGCGAGATGTACCCCGACCAGTCGCTGTACCCGGCCAACTCGGTGCCGCAGGTGGTCAAGCGCATCAACAACACCCTGCTGCGCGCCGACCAGATCCAGTGCGCCGAGAACCACGCCACCGGCGCGAGCGGCGGCATCGACTACCTGCAACCGATCGTGGCCGACGCCGAAGCCGGCTTCGGCGGCGTGCTGAACGCCTTCGAGCTGATGAAGGCGATGATCGAGGCCGGTGCCGCGGGCGTGCACTTCGAGGACCAGCTCGCCTCGGTGAAGAAGTGCGGCCATATGGGCGGCAAGGTGCTGGTGCCGACCCGCGAGGCCATCGAGAAGCTCAACGCCGCGCGCCTCGCCGCCGACGTGATGGGCGTGCCCACGCTGATCGTCGCCCGCACCGACGCCGAGGCCGCCGATCTGCTGACCAGCGACATCGACGCCAACGACCGCCCGTTCTGCACCGGCGAGCGCACCGTCGAGGGCTTCTACAAGACGCGTCCCGGTGCCGAGCAGGCGATCAGCCGAGGTCTTGCCTACGCGCCGTATGCTGATCTCGTGTGGTGCGAGACCGGCAAGCCGGACCTGGCGTTTGCCAAGCGCTTCGCCGAGGCCATCCACGCCAAGTACCCGGGCAAGCTGCTGGCCTACAACTGCTCGCCGTCCTTCAACTGGAAGAAGCACCTCGACGACGCCACCATCGCGCGCTTCCAGAAGGAGCTCGCGGCCATGGGCTACAAGTTCCAGTTCATCACCCTGGCCGGCTTCCACAGCCTCAACTACGGCATGTTCGACCTCGCCCACGGCTATGCCCGCCGGCAGATGAGCGCCTTCGTCGAGCTGCAGGAGCGCGAGTTCGCGGCGGCCGATCGCGGCTTCACCGCGGTGAAGCACCAGCGCGAGGTCGGCACCGGCTACTTCGACGCGGTGACGCAGACCATCCAGAGCGGCCAGAGCTCGACCACCGCGATGAAGGGGAGCACCGAGGAGGAGCAGTTCCACCACGGCCACGGCGCGGCGACGGGCAGGGAGACCGTCGCGGCCTGAGTGGCGGTGGGCTGGATGCAGCGACGGGCCCTCGCGGGCCCGTCGTGCTTTGCGGGAGACCGCCGGCGATGAAGCCGGCGGTCGGTTTCAGGGCGTGACGGTCAGATTGACCCGTACGCTGGCCTGCGGACGGGCCGGGTCGTTGCTGTTGACGCAGACGAAGCCGGTGTAGTTGCCCGGTGCCAGGCCCTGGGTGTTGACGGTGAAGCCGACCGTGGCCGGCGCACCGGCCAGACCGCGTCCACTGGCCGGGGCCACGCCACCGATCCACGGCGCGCCGCAGCCGACCGTGCCGATGATGCCGAAGGCCATGCCGGCCGGCGGGTTGGGCGGCACGTTCCAAGTGTTGCCGGGCGGGGCCAGGCTGGGCTGGATGAGACGCGGCGGGGTGCCGTTGCCCTCGTTGGAGACGAACCAGGCGTAGCGGTTGGCGAAGGTGGTGTTGATCTGCGGCACCAGCCAGTAACGGCCCGGCGGCAGGGTGACGTTCTGCCCGGCGGCGGCGAGGTCGAGCCGCAGCACGCCCCCCACCAGCGACACCCCCGGTCCGGAGAGCGGGCTGCTGAAGCGCCACACCGCTGCACCCGGCGAGGTCTCCGGGTTGCCGGCCGGCACGCCACCGGCATCCGGGAAGATCGACCACTGCACCACCGTGGCCGGCGTGGCCAGCGCGCCGACGTTGAAGAGGTCGGTGCTGATGCGGGCGATGCGGCTGGAGGCCGGCACCACGAAATCGTCGCCGGCGTAGAGGCCGATGCCGAAATCGGTGAAGAAACCGGTGGCGAAACCGCTGGTGGCACCAAGGCGGCTCTGGCTCACCACCGCACCGGTTCCGGTGCCGGTGGTGCTGACGCTGAACTCGACCGGATTGCTGTTGCTCCACACCGAGAAGCTGGCGCTGCGGCTGCTGTTGGCCGGCGCGCTGATGGCGATGGTTTCGGTACTGAGCGTCAGTTCCGGAGCCCGCACCGCCACCGCCACCGGCAGCCGCAGGTCGGGCGAGCGGCTGGCGTGGTCGTTGCCGGTGGAGGTGAGGGTCAGCGCGCCGAAACGGAAGCTGCCGTCGGCCGGCTGGCCGGCGGTGTTCACCGTGACCGTGACGGTGGCGGTGCCGAACGGTGCCAGCGTGAACACCGGCGTGCTGATCGAGCCGGTGACGCCACTCAGGCTGGCGCTGAAGGTCTGGAAGGTGCCGCGGGTGCTGCGGAAGGTGCGGGTGAAGGTGCAGGTGGCCGGTCCGCAGCCGCGGTTGACGAGGCCGGCCAGGTTGAGCCCGGCGGGGTCGCCACCGATCCCCGGGTTGGCGGCGAGGTAATCGGCGCGCTGCTCGTCCAGCACCAGGCCGGCACGAGCGGCGCGGTCCACCTGCACGCGGCCGGCGCCAGCGGCGAAGGGGTGCGCCGGGGTGACGCCATCCTCCAGCCGCACGGTCTGGGTGGCCGTCATCATCAGCGCCGACTGCACCTCGGCTGGGCTCCAGTCGGGGAAGAGCTGGCGGAGCAGCGCGCCCGCGCCGGCGATCTGCGGCGCGGACATCGAGGTGCCGGACATCAGGCCGGCGGCGTTGATGCAGGCCGGGGTGGCCCACTGCGCCGGGTCAGGGCAGGCGACCGGTTCCAGGATGTTGACGCCGTGGCCGGTGATGTTGGGCTTGAGCAGCGAGAACGGGGCCGGCCCGCGCGAACTGAAGGCGGCGAGCTGGTCGACGGTGTTGGTGATCCGGGTGGCCGGGAAGGGGATGCTGGCGGTGAGGGTCGGGTCGGTGGCGGCAAGGCCCTGCAGGGCCACGCCTTCGGCTTGCGGCATCATGAACACCGGCACCGTGGCACCGGGCACCGAGGGCGTGAGGATGCCGGCCGCGTTGTTGACGAGGATGACGGCGCGCGCCCCGGCGGCGGCGGCATTGTTGGCCTTCTCGATGAAGGTGCAGCCGCCGCGCCGCACCAAGGCGATGCGGTTGGTGAAGAAGCCGGCCGGGAAGGCGCCGCTGGCGGTGCAGCCGTCGCTGGCACCGGCGAAGCCCGGCCCGGCCCGCAGCGGCAGCGCCGGCACGGTGGCCGAGAGCTCGACGCCGCCGCTGCCGGCTCTCAGCACGACGCGCTGCAGGCTGGCCGGCACGTTGGCGCCGCTGGTGTTGAGGGTGAATTCGAAGCCGTCCCGGCCGGACTGGGCGGCCGCCACGGTGGTGACCCAAGGCTGGTTGTGGCCGTTGGTGGAGGGGCCGGGGCCGCTGTTGCCCGCCGAGGCGGCGACGAAGATGCCGGCGTCGGCGGCGGCGAGGAAGGCCAGCGAGATCGCCTCCGACCACGGCTGGGCGCCGCCGCCGATCGAGTAGTTGATGACATCGACGCCGTCGATCACCGCCTGGTTGATCGAGGCCAGGGTGGAGACGTTCGGGCACAACCCCTGCCCGGTGGCGACCAGCGTGTAGCAGGCGTCGTAGCCCACCACGTGGGCACGCGGGGCGATGCCGCTGATCTCGACGACGTTGCCGCGGAAGCTGACGAAACGGCTGTTGCCGGCCGAGGTGCCGGCGACGTGCGAGCCGTGGCCGTCGTTGTCGCCGAAGCTGGCCTCCTCGCGGAAGGTGCCGCCCGGCCGGCAGGGGTCGGTGGCCGGGGCGTTGGGCGTGCAGACCGCGCTGAACACGAAGTCGTGGCCGCCGATCAGCTTGTCGTTGCAGCGGCCGGCATCGACGCCGCCGGGGCGGCACTGGCCGAGGTAGTTGCCCGGCCCGAGCGGGTTGCTGAATTCGAAACCGCTGAGCGGGTCGACCTCGGCGAAGGAGGGGCTGCGCAGGTTGATGCCGGTGTCGATGATGCCGACCAGCACGCCCTCGCCCAGGGCGCGGCGGTTGAACAGCGAGACGCCGGTGCGCTCGCGGGTCATGAAGGCGGCGCGATGGATGCCGGTGCCGCTGCTCCACACCGTGGGTGCGCCGATCACGCCGGGGCCGGTGTCGTCGTCGAGGGCGAACTCCTTGTAGGGCTCGACCAGGGTCACGGCGGGATCGCGGGCGAGCGCCGCCGCCTCGGCCGGGCTGAGGGTGGCGACGATGCCGTTGAAGGCGTGCTGCATCCGGTGCGTGACTTCGAACGAGCGGCCGGCAACCGACTTGAGGCGGGTCTCGAGGGCCTTCTGGCGGGCTTCCAGGGTCTCGGCGTACTGGGCCACGCTGGCCTCAAGGTCGAGCGCCTTCTTGCCGCGCAACGGCGGCGACGAGGCCTTCAACTGGGTTTTGAAGGTCACCGCCGGGACGTCGCGGAAACCGATGATGTGGGGCATCCGGCCGCTTTCCGCGAAGGCCTCCAGGACCGGGGACTGCTTCACCACGGCCTCGGCCGCGAGCTTCGGCACAGCGGCCGAAGCCACCGTGCCCACCATCGCCACCAAAGCCGCCGACACGGCCACCGAACACCTCTTGCGTTGCAACCGGACCATCTGGAACTCCCCTGGAAACAGTCAACCGGCGATGGGAACGAAACCGTGGCGGAGCGTGGCGGACTGGGCCGACGTGTTCCCGCCTGCTGCGGCACCGCGAACGGCCGGGGGCGGACGCGGTGGACAACCCCTACGGTGTAGCGTGAAGCCGGACCCTCTGCAAGCCTGTCCGCGCAGGACACCACGCCGGCTTCACCGCCTTCGCGGCCACCAGCGGCCAAGGCCGGCCAGCGGGGCCTCGGGCAGCACGATGCCGACCTGCGCGGCGCGGCCGTCCTCGACCCGGCGCACCACCAGGGTGGCCGGACCGACCGGCAGGCGGTCGCCGATCTGCACCTCGCCTTCGAAGCGGTTGGCGAAGATCTCGGCGGCGGTGCAGGTGGCGTAGTCGGGCGGGATGGGCAGGTCGTAGAAGGTCGCCAGTTCCCCCAGCGGCACATCGCCGGCCAGCAGGAACTGGCCGAAGGCGGCATGCTCGGCCTCGCGGGCCTCCTGCCCCTCCGCGAACAGCCAGTCCAGCCGGTAGACCTCGCCGGGCGGAGCCAGGTAGTAGGCGATGTCGCCGGGCCGCAGGGGGCCGGCCTCGGGCGGCAGCAGCACCTGCTGCTCGCGCACCACCAGGGTGGGGCGCGCCCAGCCCGGCACCTGGGCCCGGTGCGAGAGCACGGCGCTGGTCGGCCCGACCGGGTAGCCGACCAGTTCGAAGACCAGCTGCCCCGGCAGGTCGAGTTCGATGCGCCGCGCCTCTGCCGTGCTGCGCGGCAGGGCAAGCCCGAACAGCCGCGCCGCCGGCTTCAGGGTCCAGCCCTGCACCAGCAGCGAGACCAGCACGATGACGAAGGCGACGTCGAAGTAGAGCGCCGCGTTCGGCAGTTCCATCAGCAGTGGCAGCGAGGCGAGGAAGATGCCGACGGCACCGCGCAGACCGACCCAGCCGACGAAGCCGATCTCGCTGCGACGGAACCCGAACGGCACGAGGCAGGCCGCCACCGCCAGCGGCCGCGCCACCAGCATCAGCCAGAGCGCCAGCGCCAGCGCCGGCCAGAACACCTCGGCCAGGGTCGAGGGCCGCGCCAGCATGCCGAGCAGCAGGAACATCACGCCCTGGGCGAGCCAAGTGGCGGCATGCTGCACCGTGGTGATGGTGGCGATGGCCCGTACCGGCCGCTGGCCCAGCACCAGCCCGGCGATGTAGACCGCGAGGAAGCCGCTGCCGCCGAGCAGGTTGGTGCCGGCGAACACCACCACCGCGCCGGCCAGGGCGAGGAGGGCGTGCAGGCCGTCGGGCAGGGCCAGCCGGTTGAGCGCCAGCGCCAGCAGGCGGCCGCCGACCCAGCCGAGCACGGCACCGGCGCCGAGTTGCACGACCAGCCGGCCGAGCAGGTCGCCGCCGTCGCCCAGCTGGCCGAGCGCCAGCCAGCTGCACAGCACCAGGGTGAGGAAGACCGCGACCGGGTCGTTGGCGCCGGATTCGATCTCCAGCACGCCGTTGATGCGCTTGGGCAGTCGCAGGCCGGCACCGCGCAGCAGGAAGAACACCGCGGCGGCATCCGTCGAGGCGATCACCGCACCGACCAGCAGGGCCTCGACCCAGGTCAGATCGAACAGCCAGCGCGCCGCCAGCGCGGTCAGCCCGGCGGTCAGCAACACCCCGACCGAGGCCAGCAGCGCGGCCGGGGCGACCGCACTGCGGATCGGCGCCAGCCGGGTGTGCAGGCCGCCGTCGAAGAGGATGACGGCCAGTGCCAGCGCGCCGATGCCGTAGGCGGTCTGCGGCGTGATCGACAGGCCGGCCCCCTCGGGCCCGAGCGCCATGCCGAGGGCGAGGAAGACCAGCAGCAGCGGGGCACCGAAGCGGCGGGCGACGAGCGACGAGGCGATGCCGGCGAGCGCGATCACGGCGCCGCTCAGCAACCAAGTGTCAATGCGCGTCAACCACTCCATGCCGGGCCGGGGCGTCCATCGTCCGAAGGGCTTCCAGATTAGCGTGCCGCGATGCCGCATTGGCATCGCCGACGGGAGCCGCCGCGCAGGCATCGCCGACGGGAGCCGCCGCGCAGGCATCGCTGGCGCGGAAGGCGAGGGCCTCGGCCACCGCCGCGGCCTCGACCCGTGCTTCGCCGGCGAGATCGGCGATCGTGCGCGCCACCCGTAGCAACCGGTGCAGGGCACGGCCGGACAGGGCGAGCCGTTCACCGGCGGTTTCGAGAAGATGCAAGGCCGCCGGGCTGGCCGCCGCGTGCTGGCGCAGGGCGGCAGGATCGAGGTGGGCGTTCGGCCGGCCTTGGCGGGCCTGCTGCCGCGCCCGGGCGGTGCGGACCTGTTCACGCACCTGTGCCGAGGATTCGCCACGCGTTGCCTGCGCCATCGCCGCGGCCGGTACCCGCCGCAGGACGACGTGCAGGTCGATGCGGTCGAGCAGCGGTCCGCTGACCCGACCCTGGTAGCGGGCGATCGCCTCGGCGGGGCAGGCGCAGCGGCCAGAGGGATCGCCGGCCCAGCCGCAGGGGCAGGGGTTCATCGCCGCCACCAGCAGGGCGCGGGCCGGGAACTCGGCCTGCAGGGCGGCACGGGCGATATGCACCTGGCCGGATTCCAGCGGCTCGCGCAGGGCCTCCAGGCTGGCGCGTGGCCATTCCGGCAGCTCATCGAGGAACAGCACGCCGTGGTGGGCCAGCGAGAGCTCGCCCGGCCTCGGCAATGCGCCGCCGCCGACCAGTGCGGCGGCACTGGCCCCGTGCAAGGGGGCGCGGAAGGGGCGGGCCTGCGGCCAGACGGCGAGGCCGCGTGCCGCCGGGACCAGGCTGTGGACCAGTGCCACCTCCAGGGCCTCGTCGGCATCGAGCGGCGGCAGCAGGCCGGGCAGGCAGCGCGCCAGCAGGGTCTTGCCGCAGCCGGGCGGACCGAGGAAGCGCAGGGCATGGCCACCGGCCGCGGCGATCGCCAGGGCCCGCTTGCCCAGGGCCTGCCCGGCCACGTCGGCAAGATCGGGGCCGGTCACGGCCTCCGTCGAGGCGGGTGCTGGCGCGACGGCACGCTCCAGCCGGGCCTCGCCGCGCAGATGGGCCACCACCTGGCACAAGCTGCGGGCGGCGTAGACGGTGGCACCGGGCGCGGCGGCGGCCTGCGCGGCGTCCTCGGCGGCCACCACCAACGCCCGCCCGGCGGCGGTGGCGGCCAGTGCGGCCGGCAGCACCGCCCCGACCGGCCGCAGGCCACCGCCGAGCGAGAGCTCGCCCAGCAGTTCGACCTCGCGCAGGGCCTCGACCGGCAGTTGCCCGCTGGCGGCGAGCAGCCCCACCGCCATGGCGAGCTCGAAGCGCGCGCCTTCCTTGGGCAGGTCGGCCGGCGCCAGGTTGATGGTGATGCGCTGGCTCGGCACCTCGAACTGGCTGGCGGCCAGCGCCGCGCGCAGGCGGTCGCGGGCGTCGCGACCGGCGGCACCGGCGAGGCCGGCGATGCTGATCGCCGGCAGTCCGCCGGCGGTGAAGACTTCGACGCGCACTTCCGGCGCGCGCACGCCGCAGCGTGCACGGGCGTGCACGAAGGCCAGGCCCATGGCGGCGCGCTCAGTGCGTGGGCGGCTTGGCGGCGGCCTCGAGCTCGGCCACCCGCTGCTCCAGCGCGGCCAGCTTCTCGCGGCTGCGGCGCAGCACCGCGGCCTGCACCTCGAACTCCTCGCGGGTGACGAGATCGAGCCGGGCGAGGCCGGCCTGCAGCCCGGCGCGCAGGTGCTTCTCCAGGTCGGCGCGGGCGTCCTCCAGCCCGGGCGGCAGGTGCGCGGCGAGGCGGCGGGCGAGCTCGTCGATGGCCTTGAGGTCGATCATGGCAGTGCTCCGTGGGGTCTGGGGACGAGCATGGCGGGTCGGGCGTGGCGCCGGCGTCGGAGGATACCCCGGCACCGTGTCGGCCGACCCCGTGGCCGACCCCGTGGCGCGCCCACCGCCGCGCGCCGTAGGCTGGCGGCCGACCCCACGACGGACGCCCCGCATGAAAATGGTCATGGCCATCATCAAGCCCTTCAAGCTCGACGACGTGCGCGAGGCGTTGTCCGAGGTGGGCGTCACCGGCATCACCGCCACCGAGGTCAAGGGCTTCGGCCGGCAGAAGGGCCACACCGAGCTCTATCGCGGCGCCGAGTACGTGGTCGACTTCCTGCCGAAGATCAAGCTGGAGGTGGCGGTCACCGACGACCAGGCCGAGCGCGTGGTCGAGGCGATCGCCCATGCCGCCAACAGCGGCAAGATCGGCGACGGCAAGATCTTCGTCTACGACCTTGAGCGGGTGATGCGCATCCGTACCGGCGAGTTGGACGGCGACGCGCTGTGAGGGCTCAGCCCGCCAGCGCCTTCGCCACGAACGGCGGCAGGGCCAGCGCGCCACGGTGCACGGCGGCGCTGTAGTACCCGGTGTCGAAGGGCTTGGCCGCGGCGTCGGCCTCGCGGAAGGCGGCGAGGTCGCGCGGCTCCTTCGACGCGATCAGGCAGCTCCAGTAGCCGGTCGGGTAGCAGGGCTGCGGGAAGGGCAGCAGCTGGAAGCCCTGGAAGCCGGCGTCGCGCATGGCGGCGCGCATGTCGAGGATCAGGTGCATCAGCGCCAGCGGGCTCTCGCTCTGCTGCACCAGCAGGCCGCCCGGCTTCAGGGCGCGCAGGCAATCCTCGTAGAAGGCGCGGTTGAACAGGCCCTCGGCCGGGCCGACCGGGTCGGTGGAGTCGACGATCACCACATCAATGCTCTCGGCGGCGGCGTTCTTCATGTAGGCGATACCGTCGTCGAACATCACCGTCGCGCGCGGGTCGTCGTTGCTCTCGCACAGCTCGGGGAAATGCTTGCGCGCCATCACCGTGACCTGCTCGTCGATGTCGCATTGCACGGCGGTCTTCACGCCGGGGTGCTTGAGCACCTCGCGCAGGGTGCCGCAGTCGCCGCCGCCGATGATCACCACGTTCTGCGGGTTGGCGTGGGTGAACAGCGGCGCGTGCGCCATCATCTCGTGGTAGAAGAAATTGTCGCGCGTGGTCACCATCATCGCGCCATCGATCAGCATGACCTTGCCCCAGTCGGTGCTGTCGTAGATCTCGATCTTCTGGAACGGCGACTGCACCTCGTCCAGCTTCGCCGTCACGCGCAGGCCGAAGGCCGAGCCGGTGGGGTCGAAGGTCTCGTGGAGCCAAGTCGGGGAAGGGTTCATCGTCGGTGTTCCTCGAAGGAATGAAGGTGAAGCGGGGCCGGTGGGGCGCGAGCTTGGCTCGGGATCGATGGGGCGCGCACTGGGCTTTGGATGCCGGGGCGCGGGCTTCCGTGCCCCGCGCCGCGCAACGGTTGGCGAGTCTAGCGACCTCAGAGTTGCGCCATGAAGTCGTCCGCGCTGACGCCCGCCTGCTTGAGTACTCCGGACAGGGTGCCGACCTTGAGCTCGGCGTGCAGCGGTACGACACAACCGACACCGCTGCGCTTGAGTACGACGTGGCTGCCCCTCTGGCGTGCAACCACGAACCCGAGTCGCTGAAGCGCGCGGATGGCGTCGGTGCCCGAGACCCGCGGCAGGCTAGGCGGCATGGGCCGGCAGGTCGAAGGTGGTCAGCACCGGCCGGCCTTGGGCAACGAGCGGGAACTCTTCGAGGTACAGCGCCGTGGCGTCACGCAGGTTGACGAGGGCTTCTTCCAGGGTCTCGCCCTGGCTGGTGGTCCCGGTTTCCGGATTGAGGGCGGTGAACCCGCCTTCCGCTGCGGGCATGAGGATGGCGGTCAGCTGCATGGGGTGCTCCTCCAACGTCGCCTTGCATTGTAGGCCCAGGGCGACGCCCCGCGTTCACCCCTCGGCCGTACACTACGCGCCCCTAGGTTCCACCGGCCTCGCCCATGACCGCCTGGACGCTCGACCGCGCCCGCCACACCTATTCCGTGCCCTACTGGTCGGACGGCTATTTCGACATCGACGGCCGCGGCCGGCTGGTCGCCCGCCCGCGTGGCGACGACGGTCCCGCCGTGGCGCTCGCCGACGTGGTCGAGCGCGCGCGCGGCATGGGGCACAAGCTGCCGCTGCTGCTGCGCTTCTCCGACGTGCTCGGGCATCGCCTCGGCAAGCTGCAGGCGGCCTTCGCCGAGGCCATGCGCGAGCTCGACTACCGCGGCGGCTACACCGCGGTGTACCCGATCAAGGTGAACCAGCACGCCGGCGTGGCCGGCGAACTGGCCCGCGTCGGCGCGCCGGTCGGCGAGGCGCCCTACGCCGCCGACTTCGGCCTCGAGGCTGGCAGCAAGCCGGAGCTGATGGCGGTGCTGGCGCTGGCGCGGCCGGGCAGCCTCGTCGTCTGCAACGGCTACAAGGATCGCGAGTTCATCCGTCTCGCGCTGATGAGCCGCCGGCTTGGCCTCGACACCATCCTCGTGATCGAGAAGCCCTCGGAAGTGGCGCTGATCCTCGAGGAGTCGCGCGCGCTCGGCATCACGCCGGTGGTCGGCATCCGCCTGCGGCTTGCCTCGATCGGAGCGGGCAAGTGGCAGAACAGCGGCGGCGACAAAGCCAAGTTCGGGCTCTCGCCGCGCCAGGTGCTGGATGCGGTCGACAAGCTGCAGGCCGCGGGCCTTGGCGAGAGCGTGGCGATGCTGCATTTCCACATGGGCTCGCAGATCAGCAATGTGCGCGATATCGCGAGCGGCATGCGCGAGGCGGTGAACCACTTCGTCGAGCTTTCCCGGCGCGGTTGCCGGATCCGCATCATGGACGCCGGCGGCGGCCTCGGCGTCGATTACGAGGGCACGCGCTCGCGCAGTTTCTGCTCGATCAACTACGGCCTCGACCAGTACGCCTACACCCTGCTGCAGCCGCTGGCCGAAGCCTGCGCCGAGCATGGCCTCGCCCAGCCGCGGCTGGTCACCGAGGCCGGTCGCGCCATGACCGCCCACCACGCGGTGATGGTGGTCAACGTCTCCGAGGTGGAACGCGCGCCGGAAGGCCGCGTCGCTCCCGCGCAGCCCGGCGAGCCGGCGGTGATCCGCCACCTGCGCGAGGTGCAGGCCGAACTCGACGTGCGGCCGCCGGTGGAACTCTTCCACGAGGCCCAGCACCACCTCGCCGAAGGCCAGACCCTGTTCGCGCTCGGCCGGCTCGGGCTGGAGCAGCGCGCCCAGCTCGACGACCTGTTCTACGCCATCGCCCACGCGGTGCGGCAGCGCCTCTCGGCCGAGGAGAAGAGCCACCGCCCGGTGCTCGACGAGTTGAACGAGCGCCTGGTCGACAAGTACTTCGTCAATTTCTCGGTGTTCGAGTCGATCCCCGACGTCTGGGCCATCGACCAGGTGTTCCCGATCCTGCCGGTGGAGCGCCTCGACGAAGAGCCCACGCGCCGCGGCGTCATCGCCGATTTGACCTGCGACTCGGACGGCCGCATCGACACCTACGTCGAGAGCGAGGCGCTGGATGCCTCGCTGCCCCTGCACCCGCTGCGCGCCGGCGAGTCCTACCTGCTCGCGATCGCCATGGTCGGCGCCTACCAGGAGACGCTGGGCGACATCCACAACCTGTTCGGCGACACCGACACGGTGGCCGTGCGCCTCGATGGCGAGGACGGCTACACGCTGTCGACCCAGCGCCGCGGCGACACCACCGACGTGATGCTCGACTACGTCGGCTACAAGCTTGCCGATCTGCGCGGGCGCTACCGCGCCCAGGTCGAGGCCGCGGGCCTGCCGGCGGCGACGGCGGAGCAGTTTCTCGCCGCGCTCGAGGCGGGGCTCACCGGCTACACCTACCTGTCCGAAGAGCCGCTGGAATGAGGGCGGGCTTCCTCGGCCTCGGGGCGATGGGCCATGCGATGGCCGGGCATCTGGCCGATCGCGGCCTGCTCGCCGTGGTCGGCAACCGCACGCTGGCGAAGGCGCAGGCCTTCGTTGCGGCCCGTCATGCGGCGGCGTCGGGGCTACAGGCTGACGCCGTGGCGATGGCAAGCGGCGTGTCGCTGCATGCGGCAAAGGCTTTTGCCGATTACGCCGGCTGCGACGTGGTGGCCCTGTGCGTCCCCGCCGACGCCGACGTGCTGCAGAACGTCGACGGCCTCGCCGCGCACCTGGCGCCGGGGGCCATCGTCATCGACCACAGCACGGTGGCCGTCGAAACCGCGCACGAGGCGGCACGGCGGCTGGCGGTGCGCGGCATCGGCTTCCTCGACGCCCCGGTTTCGGGCGGCGTCGAGGGCGCGAGGAACGGCAAGCTCTCGATCATGGTCGGCGGCGATGAGGCCACGCTCGAGCGCGCTCGTCCGGTGCTCGCAGCCTACGGCGCGCGCATCGCCCGGATGGGCCCGACCGGTGCCGGGCAGGCCACCAAGGCGGTCAACCAGATCCTCGTCGCCGGCATCAACGAGGCCGTCTGCGAGGGCCTCGCCTTCGCCGCGAAGCTGGGCCTCGACCCGGAGCGCCTGCTGCCGACCCTGATGGCCGGTGCCGCCGGCAACTGGTTCCTCGACAAGCGTGGCGCCACCATGCTCCAAGGCGAGTTCCAGCCCGGCTTCAAGTGCGCGCACATGGCCAAGGATCTCGCCATCGTGCAGGCCATGGCCGAGCGGGCCGGCATCCGCCACCCGGTGATCGACCGCGCGCTCGCCGACTACCGCGAACTGGTGGCCCGCGGCGACGGCGAGCTCGACACCTCGGCCCTGATCACCCTCAAGGGCTGAAGCCGTCCGTGCAACGGGCTGCGCGGTTGGATAAGCGCGCCACCGCCCACGCATTACCGGCCGGTTGCGAACCTCGACGCGTGGAGACTACCGCGCCGGTGTCGCGGTGATGCCGGCTTCGGCCAGGGCCTGCCGCACCTGCTCGCGTTCGGCGACGTCGGCGAACGGCCCGAGCCGCACCCGGTGCAGGGGGCGGCCTTCGACCTCCACCGTCTCGACGCGGGCGACCCGGCCCAGCAGGGCCAGTTGGGCGCGCATCGCCTCGGCGTCGGCGGCGTTGCGGAAGGCACCGGCCTGCAACAGGCCGCCTGTGGCTCCGGGCATGGCGGTGCCCATGGCAGCCGCAGCGTCCACGGCATCCGCCGACGGCGGACGAACCGGTGCGGCCGCCGGGGCTTCGGTTTCCGCCACGCCGGGCAATTCGACCTGGCGTTCCGGCAGCAGGGTGTAGAAATCGAAGCGCGGCGCAGGGGGCGTTTCCGGTGGCTCCGGCGCGGCATCACGCGGCGTGGCCGGGGCCGTGGCCGCCGGGTCGGGGCGCGGCAGCAGGGCGTCGAGTGGTTCGCGCTCGCCGAAGATCAGGTAGGCCGCCGCGAGGCCAAGGCCGAGCAGCAGGCCCAAGGCCAGCACCAGCCCGTACTTCGCGCCGTTGCCGCGGCGGGCCTGCGGTTTGCCGCGCCGGCCCGCCATCACATGCTCTCCGGCGCCGAGACGCCGAGCAGGCCGAGCCCGTTGGCCAGCACCTGCCGGGTGGCGGCGGCGAGGCCGAGCCGGGCGTTGCGCAGTTCCTCCTCGGCCGAAAGGATGGGCTGGGCGTTGTAGAAGGCATGGAAGCCGGCCGCCAGCTCGCGCAGGTAGGTCGCCATGATCTGCGGGCCGCGCTGGGCGGCCGCCGCCTGCACCACCTCGGGGAAGCGCATCAGTTCGGTGAGCAGGACGAGTTCCTGCGGCTCGCCGAGCCGGCCGCGCGCCGCCTCGGCGGCGTTGCGGTGGTAGGCGAGGCCCTTCTCGTCGAGCTGGCGGAACAGCGAGCAGATGCGGGCGTGGGCGTACTGGATGTAGTAGACCGGGTTCTCGTTCGAGCGGCTCTTGGCGAGCTCGAGGTCGAAGTCGAGGTGCTGGTCGTTGCCGCGCATCACGTAGAAGAAGCGGGCGGCGTCGTTGCCCACCTCCTCGCGCAGCTCGCGCAGGGTGACGAAGCTGCCGGCGCGGGTCGACATCTGCACCCGCTCGCTGCCGCGGAACAGGATGGCGAACTGCACGAGTTCGATGTCGATCCTCGAAGGATCGAGCCCGAGGCCCTGCGCCGCGGCCTTGAGGCGGGCGACGTAACCGTGGTGGTCGGCGCCGAAGACGTAGAGGGCGCGCTCGAAGCCGCGCTCGAACTTGCTGAGCAGGTAGCCCAGGTCGGAGGCAAAGTAGGTGGTGGCACCGTTTTCGCGCTGCACCACGCGGTCCTTGTCGTCGCCAAAGGCCGTCGCGCGGAACCACAGCGCGCCGTCCTGCTCGTACAGGTGCCCGTTGGCGCGCAGGGTGGCGATGGCGCGCTCGACGAAGCCGTCGGTCAGCAGCGAGCGTTCGCTGAAGAAGCTGTCGTGGACCACGCCGAAGCCCTTCAAATCGTCCTTGATGTCGGCGAGGCACCAGGCGAGGCCGGCGTCGAACACGCTGCGGTAGTCGGCCTCGCCGAGCAGGGCCTTGGCGCGGGCGATCAGGGCATCGACATGGGCTTCCTTGTCGCCGCCCTGCGATTCGTCCGGCGGCAGGCCCTCCTGCACCTCGGCGGCACCGCGCTTGAGCGCGTCGCCGGCCTTGGCGCGGAGCCGGCGGGCGATCTCGACCACGTACTCGCCCTTGTAGCCGTTGTCGGGGAAGCGCAGGGCCAACCCGGCGAGCTCGTGGTAGCGCACCCAGACCGACACCGCGAGGATGTCCATCTGCCGGCCGGCGTCGTTGACGTAGTACTCGCGCTGCACCTTGTGGCCGGCGGCCTCCAGCAGGTTGGCGAGCGAGGCGCCGTAGGCCGCACCGCGGCCGTGGCCGACGTGCAGCGGGCCGTTCGGGTTGGCGGAGACGAACTCGACCGTCAGCCTCTCCCGCGAGCCCGGCTCGGCGCGACCGTAGTCGGCACCGAGCTCGAAGATGCGGCGCAGGGTGGCGAGCCGGCAGGCGGCGGTGATGTGGAAGTTGAGGAAGCCGGGGCCGGCGATCTCGACCTTCGCCACGTGCTGGGATTTCGGCAGGGCCGCGGCCAGCGCCTCGGCCAGTTCCCGCGGCGGCCGGCCGGCCGGCTTGGCGAGCAGCAGGGCGAGGTTGCTCGCGTAGTCGCCGTGCTCGGCCGAGCGGGCGCGGTCGATGCCGATCTCGGGCAGCTCGGTGTCGGGCGGCAGGCGGTCGTTGCGGCGCAGGTCGAGCAGGGCCTGGGCGAGCAGTTCGCGGAGGTGGTCTTTCACGGGGGATCCGGCGGGGGCTTGGGACCGGCGCGGGTGCGGGCGGCCCGCCCCGGCAGGAGACCGCCCAGTGTACCGGAAGGCCCAGGAACCGGCTGAAACCTGGATGTCATGGAGGCGGCCGATGCTGCACGGACTTGAACCGACCCGTCTGGCCGGCCCGGTCCCTTTGCCCTTGGAGTTTTGTGATGCGCCCGACCTCCCGCCTCTCCCGTCTCGCCCTGGCCACCGCCGTGGCCCTCGCCTCCACCCAGGCCGCTGCCTCGGTCCGCTTCGCCGAAGCCTTCGACGGCAACTGGTTCAACCCGGCCCAGGACGGCCGTGGCGTGTCGGTGGACTTCATCCCCAACGCCACCCGCACCGGCGGCACCTTCTTCGCCGCCACCTTCATCTACGACAACGCCGGCAACCCGTTCTGGATCACGCTGCAGGACACCGTCTCCGAGTTCCAGTTCCGCTCGGCCACGGTCGGCATCTTCCGCACCGCCGCCGGCAGCTGGGCGAGCCCGGGTGCCGCCACCAACACCCGCATCGGCACCGCCACGGTCACGCTCAACCACTGCAACGAGATGGTCGTCGCCCTCGACATGGACGCCTCGACCGGCCTCGCCGACCAGACCCTGACCCTGCAGCGCGTCGGCGCCGCCGCCGACGCCAGCGCCTGCGTCTGGCAGCAGCCCTTCACCGCCTGCCCGTCCTTCGCCACCGCGGCGCCGGCCTTCGGCCCGCGCGTCTGCGAACTGCCGGCCACCATCACCGGCGACGTCACCCTCACCAACAACATCACCTGGCTGCTGCGCGGCAAGGTGCAGGTCGGCCGTGACACCGGCCGTCCGGTCGGCCAGGGCGTCGATACCGCCACCCGTCCGAACGGCGTGGCCGCCACCCTGCGCATCCAGCCGGGTACCCTGCTGGTCGGCACCGCGGCGGCGGGTTCCTTCGACCACCTGGCGGTCAACCGCGGCTCGCAGATCTTCGCCGAGGGCAGCCGCGAGGCGCCGATCGTCCTGACCACCGCCAACGAGCTGCCGGGTGCGCTCTCGGCGCCGGCGCCGGGCCAGGTCGGCGGTTTCGTCATCTACGGCGCCGGTCCTTCCAACTGCTTCCCGAACTGCACGGCGGAGTGGGAGCCGGCCACGCCCTCGCCCTACGGCGGCGACGGCTCGGCGCTGTCCCGCACCGACAACAGCGGCGTCGTCCGCTTCATGCAGGTCCGCTTCGCCGGCTTCGTGTTCACCGCCGGCCGCGAGCTGAATTCCTTCACCTTCTCCGGCGTCGGCGCCGGCACCACGCTGGAGTACCTGCAGGCCTTCCGTGGCCAGGACGACGGCCTCGAGTGGTTCGGCGGCAACGTCAACACCCGCTACGCCATCGTCACCTGCCCGGGCGACGACGGTTTCGACTGGGAGGAGGGCTTCACCGGCAAGCTGCAGTTCGGCGTCGTCGACATGCGCAACTGCCCGGGTTCGAACCACGGCCTCGAGCTGTCGAACAGCGCCACCGCGCCCGACAGCTCGCCGCGCTCCCGCGGCGTGTTCGCCAACGTCACCGTGGTCGGCAACTCGCAGTCTTCCAGCAGCGACGCCATGCAGCTCAACAGCGGTACCGGCGG
This sequence comes from Lysobacteraceae bacterium, assembly GCA_018333835.1. GTDB lineage: Bacteria > Pseudomonadota > Gammaproteobacteria > Xanthomonadales > Xanthomonadaceae > Silanimonas. Next base: position 1,602 of record JAGXSL010000129.1, on the reverse strand, counting down.
CAACTTCTACAACATGCTGCTGGTCGGTTCGCCGCGCAGCTGCATCCAGATCGCCGGCGCCCCGACCGCCGCCGCCGCCGGCGACCCGGCGCTGGGCCTGACCGGCGTGCTGACCGGCAACAACATCCGCACCTTCGGCTGCGGCACCAACACCAGCCAGGGCACCGGCGTGGCCACGGGCTACACCGGCAACTGGTTCGCCAGCCAGGTCGGCAACGAGGTGCTGGCCGCCAACCCGCTGATCGCCAACTCCGGCGGCCTGCCGAACGGCCCCGCCCCGGCCGGGCGCTTCCCGCCGGCCGGTGCCACCCTGCCGGCGCTCACCGACTGGTTCCAGCCGACCGACTTCGTCGGCGCCTTCCGCAGCAACGCGGCCGAGGACAACTGGACCACCGGCTGGAGCCGCCCGTTCAACCCGTAAGGGTCTTGCCGAAGCCGGCGCGCGGGGTCTCGTGGCCCCGCGTCGCCACCCTCCAGGCCGCCTCCGGGCGGCCTGGTCGTTTCCGCCTCCCGCGCCCGCATGGCCTCAGACCCAGCCGCGCTCGGCCATCGAGACGGCCCGCCCGTCGCCGACCACGAAATGGTCGAGCAGGCGCACGTCGACCAAGGCCAGGGCCTGCTTGAGCTGGACGGTGAGCTGGCGGTCGGCGGCACTCGGCTCGGCGATGCCGCTCGGGTGGTTGTGCGCCACCAGCACGGCCGCGGCGTTGCAGCGCAGGGCCTGCTGCACGAGGATGCGCGGGTGCACGCTGGCGCTGTCGATGGTGCCCTCGGCGAGGATGCGCTCGGCGATCAGGCGATGGCGGTTGTCGAGGAACAAGGCGGCGAAGCGCTCGTGCGGCGCGTCGCGCAGCCAGTGGCTGAAATACTCGCCGGCGCGGTGCGGGTTCTCCAGGGCGCCGCCGCGGTGGAGTTCGGCCTGCAGGTGCCGGCGACCCAGGGCCAGCGCGGCCTGCAGCAGGGCGGCGCGGGCCGGCCCGAGGCCGGGCAGGGCGCCGAGCCCGGCGGCATCGCGTTCCAGCAGGGGTCGCAGGCCGCCGCACTGGGCGAGCAGGGTGCGGGCGTGGCTGACCGCATCGGTGCCGCGTGGGCCGGTGCCGAGCAGCAGGGCCAGCAGCTCGGCATCGGCCAGCGCCTCGGCACCGTGCCGCAGCAGCCGCTCGCGCGGGCGTTCGGAAGCGGGCCAGTCCTTGATTCCCATGCCGGCATGGTGGCGGCCGACCCGGCCGCCGGCTGTCGGAAGCCCGTGGCCGCTGGGGTAAGCTTCCGGCTCGATCGCGGCGAGGAGCAGGGTGTGTCGGCATTGCACGGACAGCGGGTGCTGCTGGGGGTCAGCGGGGGCATCGCCGCCTACAAGTCGGCCGAGCTCGTGCGCCGCCTGCGCGAGGCCGGCGCCGAGGTGCGGGTGGTGATGACCGCCGGCGCCGAGCATTTCATCACCGCGACCACGCTGCAGGCGGTCTCCGGCCATCCGGTCCGGAGCTCCTTGTGGGATGCCGCCGCCGAGGCCGCGATGGGGCATATCGAACTCGCCCGCTGGGCCACCCGCGTGCTCATCGCGCCGGCCACCGCCGATCTCCTCGCCCGCCTTGCGCAGGGCCG
>JAGXSL010000128.1 GCA_018333835.1 Lysobacteraceae bacterium | reverse complement strand
CCGCTCTCCGAGGTGCTGGCGATGCGGCTGGCGCTGCACCACGAGGCCCACCAGGGCTTCGTCGAGAACCTCGCCGGCGGTCATTTGAACGGCAAGGACACCACCGCGGCGCGCCTGAGCTTCGGCCTCGACTTGGGCGAGGCGAACCGCCTCGACCTCATCCTCAACCACCAGGTCGACACCCCGCCCGGCACCGCCTTCCGCACCAACGTGCTGCCGACCCGCGCCGGCAGCCGCGACGTGTTCGACTTCACCGCCGACCTGAACCGCGGCGAGCAGCTCGGCCTCGACCGCACGGTCAACGGCGTCACCCTGCTCGGCGAGTTCCGCCTGACCGAAGCCTGGAGCCTCTCCACCATCAGCGGCTGGCGCGAGTTCGATTCGGTGGAGCAGTTCGACGCCGACGGCTCGCAACTCAATGCGCTGGAGTTCGCCGAGGACGCCGAAGGCACCCAGCTCAGCCACGAGTTCCGCTTCAACTACGATGCCGGCGGCGCCTTCCGGGGCTTCGCCGGGGTGAGCTGGTTCCACGAGGAAGGCTCGCAGCGCGTGCCCTTCCAGACCGACGAGCGCCAGCTCGCCGCCCTGCTCTCGCCGGCCCTGCGCGCCGGCGTGGCGGCGGCCACCGGCGGGCTGATCCAGCTGCCCGTGGTGAGCCCGCTGAACCCGGACCGCACGCCCTTCCTCGGCTACACCACCTTCCCGGCGCTCGGCATCCCCGGCATCCCGCTCGGCACGCCGCTGCCGCTGCGCGCCAGCCATCGCGAGGAGACCACCAACTTCGGCGAGACCGAGGCCTTCGACGTCTTCGCCGACGGCACCTGGTCGGTGACCGACCGCTTCGACCTCACCCTCGGCCTGCGCGCCACCCGCGAGGACCTGCGCTCCGGCTACGAGGCGCTGGCCCTCGGCGGCGTCAGCCCGCTGGGCCAGGTGCTGCCGGGCGCGCCGGCCAACGTCGCCATCCCGAACATCCTGTTCCGCCCGGTGGCGCGCCGCTTCGCCGAGGACAGCTACGACTCGATGGTCGGCCGCGCGGTGGCGGCCTACCGCTTCAGCGACACCCTGAACGCCTACGCCAGCGTCTCCCGCGGCCGTCGCCCGGACGTGATCGAGTTCCCGCTCGGCGGCACCGGCACGCCCAACTTCATCCCGGCCGAGATCGTGCTGAGCTACGAGCTCGGCTTCAAGGGCGCGCTGATGGGCGACGTGCTGGCCTTCGATGTCGCCGTCTTCAACTACGACTACAGCAACTTCCAGGCCAGCGTGCTGAACCCGGCCGGCGTCGGCACCATCACCGCCGACGGCGGCAACGCCAGCGCCACCGGCGCCGAGGTCTCGCTGATCGTGCGCGCCAGCGAGCAGCTGCAGGGCTTCTTCACCTACGGCCACATCGATGCCAGCTTCGACGAGCGCGATGACCAGGGCCGCCGGCAGACGCTCGCCGGCAACCGCTTCCGCCTCACGCCCGAGCACAGCGCCTCGGCCGGCCTCGACTGGCGCTTCCCGGTCGCCGGCGGCATGGAGGGCTTCGTCCGGCCGAGCTGGAACTGGCGCTCGCAGGTGTTCTTCGAGGACCAGAACCAGGCCGGCATCGAGCAGGCCGGCTACGCCCTCGTCGACCTGCGCGCCGGCCTGCGCTTCGGCGACGGCCGCTGGGAGCTCGGCGCCTTCGTGCGCAACCTCGGTGACCGCGAGTACCTGATCGACGCCGGCAACACCGGCCTCAACTTCGGCCTGCCGACCTTCATCGTCGGCGCGCCGCGCACCTGGGGCCTGGAGCTGGGCGGCCGGTTCTGAAACCGGCCCCGGCTCAGACCAGGGTCAGCGTGACCTCGACGTTGCCGCGGGTGGCGTTCGAGTAGGGGCAGACCCGGTGCGCACGCTCGATGAGCGTGCGCGCCGCCCCGGCCTCGAGGCCCGGCAGCTCGATGCGCAGTTCCACGGCGATGCCGAAGCCCTCGCTGGCCGGACCGATGCCGACCCGGCCGGTGATGCGGGCGTCGTCCGGCACCCGCAGGCCGTCGCGCTGGGCGACGAACTTCATCGCACCGAGGAAGCAGGCCGAGTAGCCGGCGGCGAACAGCTGCTCCGGGTTGGTGCCGGGGCCGCCGCCTCCGCCCAGCTCCTTCGGCGTGCTCAAGGCGAGGTCGAAGCGGCCGTCGCTGGCGACGATGCGGCCTTCGCGACCGCCGCTGGCGCTGGCCTCGGCGGTGTAGAGGATCTGTTGCAGGCTCATGGTGCTTCTCCTTGGGGGACGCGGGCCAAGGGTGGCACAGTGCGCGGCCGCGAGTGTGGAGACCCCGAAGCGATGCACCTGATCCCGTGGCAGGCCACCGACCCGGAGCACGGCCTCACCCTGCGCGGCTGGGCCTCGCCGCCGCGCGGCCTACCCCTGCTGCACGTGCTGCACGGCAACGGCCTCTGCACGCGCAGCTACGAGCCGCTGCTGGCCCTGCTGGCCGATGACTTCGACCTCTGGCTCTGCGACCTGCAGGGCCACGGCGACAGCGAGGCCGGCGAGCGCTTCCTCGGCTGGGACGCCAACGCGGCGATGGCCGCGCGCGCCTTCCGCGCCCACCACCCGGCCCCGGCACGGCCGGTGTTCGGCCTCGGCCACAGCTTCGGCGGCGTGCTGACCGCGCTGATGGCGGGCGACGATTCGACGTTGTTCGAGCGCATCGTGCTGCTCGACCCGGTGATCCACCCGCCGGGGCTGGCGACGCTGCTGGCCCTGCTTCAGGCCACCCGCCTGCAGGGCCTGCTGCCGCTGGTGCGCGCCACCCGCCGCCGGCGCGCGCATTGGGCCTCGCGGGAGGAGGCCATCGAACGCCTGCGCGGCCGTGGCGTGTTCGCCGACTGGGACGAGGCCGCCCTCGCGGCCTATGTCCGCCACGGCCTGCGCGAGGTGGACGGCGGCGTGGCGCTGAAATGCCCGCCCGCGATCGAAGCCGCGATCTTCGGCTCGCGGCCGCGCCGGCTCTGGCCGCGCCTGGCGCGGCTCGCCACTCCCACCCTGCTGCTGCACGGCGACCGCAGCCTGCCCTTCGTCGCCCCTTCGGCGCGCCGGCTCGCGGCCTGCAACCCGCGGGTCGAGGTCGAATGCGTCGCCGGCTCGCACTGCTTCCTGCTCGTCGACCCGGCCACCACGGCCACGCGGGTGGCGGCCTTCCTGCGGCCGGCCGGGTCCGGCTGAGCCCGGCAGCGGCCCGGCGCGTGGCAGAATGGCGGTTTGCCCCTGCCGAAACCCGCCGCCATGGCCGCCGTCGAACTCTGCCAGTCCTTCTACTTCGAGGCCGCGCACACCCTGCGCCGCTGCGTCGAAGGCGAGGGCGAGGCCAGTCGGCGCATCCACGGCCACACCTACCATGCCGAGATCACCCTGCGCGGCGAACCCGACCGCGAGACCGGCATGGTGATGGACCTCGGGCTGGTGCGGCGCGAACTGTCCCGACTGCGCGAACGGCTGGACCACCGCTTCCTCGACGAGGTCGAGGGCATCGGCCCGGCCACGCTGGAGAACCTGTGCGGCTTCATCGCCCGCGAGCTGGCCCCCGCCCTGCCGTTGCTGGTGCGGGTAGCGGTGTTCCGCCCGGCCTCCGGCGACCGCGCCACCCTGCACCTCGGCTGAGCCGGCCGGCAGCGCCGCGGGCCGCGCCCGCGCTCAGGCCGACGGGAAGCCTTCGGGCAGCCGGAGGTGGGGCGTGAGCGAGGCCGGGTCGGCCCCCGGCGCGTGCGGCAGGCGGCCCAAGCAGGGCCAAGGCCGCAGCGCAGCCTCCAGGGCGGCGAAATACTCGTCCGGGAACAGCATGGCCGGCTCGACCTCGGAGGCGATCCAGCCGAGCAGCGGCAGGCCGCGCGCGCGAATCGCCTCGGCGCTCAGCCGGGCGTGGTTGATGCAGCCGAGCTTCAGGCCGACCACCAGCAGCACCGGCAGGCCGAGCACCCGCGGCAGCTCGCACTGGTCGAGTTGCTCGTTGACCGGCGCGAGGAAGCCGCCGGCCCCCTCGACCAGCACCACGTCGGCCTGGCGCCGCAGCGCGGCGAAGGCCGCCTCGATCGGCGGCAGGGTGACGGTGACGCCGTCGTGGCGGGCGGCGATCTCCGGCGCGGTCGGTTCGCGCAGGGCCCACGGGTTCACCAGCGCGTAGTCGGGGCGCGGGTCGCTGGCGGCCTGCAGGGCGAGCGCGTCCTCGTTGCGCAGGCCGTCGGCGGTCGCCTCGCTGCCGCTCGCCACCGGCTTCATGCCGACGGCGCGCAGACCGCGTTGGCGCAGGGCGTGCAGCAGCACGGTGCTGGTGAAGGTCTTGCCGGCCCCGGTGTCGGTGCCGGTCACGAAGAAGGCGGTGTCCATGCCGCCATTGTCGCCGATGCCGGCGTGGAAGCGGGGCTTGCCAAGGTGGCCACGGGCCGCCATCGTGGCCGCCCCGGCCGCACCGTCGGCCCGCCCGAGGCCTTCGCCGCATGTCCTTCACCGCCACCGCCCTCGCCGGCAGCAAGGCCGAGCAGTACGCCCAGCTCCTCGAACAGGCCCGCGCCCTGATGCACGGCGAGCGCGACCGCACCGCCAACGCCGCCAACCTCTCGGCCCTCGTCTTCCACGCCCTGCCCGAGCTCAACTGGGTGGGCTTCTACTTCTTCGACGGCCGGGAGCTCGTGGTCGGGCCCTTCCAGGGCCTGCCGGCCTGCGTGCGCATCGCCCTCGGCAAGGGCGTCTGCGGCACCGCCGCGGCCACCCGCCAGACCCAGGTGGTGCCCGACGTGGAGGCCTTCCCCGGCCACATCGCCTGCGATTCCGCCTCGCGCTCCGAGCTGGTCGTGCCGCTGTTCAAGGGCGACACGCTCATCGGCGTGTTCGACCTCGACAGCCCCGTGCCCGACCGCTTCGACGCCGAGGATGCACGCGGGCTGGAGGCCTTGGCCGCGGCCTTCCTCGACAGCCTGTGACGTCCGCTGCCGCGCCGGAGCGGCGCATCCCCGGTGCGCTGGCCGGCCTTCAGCGCACCACGGCGTGGTCGCGGGCGTCCTCGTGCCAGCGCGGGGTCTCGCGGATGCGCGGCAGCACTTCGTCGACGCGCTGCACCATCGACCACATCGCCGCGTGCTCGGGGTTCATGAAGCGTTCGTCGATCACCTTCTGCATGAAGGCCTGCAGGCCGTCGTAGAAGCCGTTGACGCTGAGCAGCACGATCGGGCTGAAGTACAGGCCAAGGCGCTTCAGGGTGATCGCCTCGAACAGTTCCTCCAGCGTGCCGCAGCCACCGGGCAGCGCGACCACCGCGTCGCTGCCGGTCAGCAGCCGGTGCTTGCGCTCGCGCATGTCCTCGACGAGCTGCAACGTGGTGACGCCGGGGTGCCCCCATTCCAGCTCGACCATGAAGCTCGGGATGATGCCGACGACCTCGCCGCCCTCGGCGAGCACACCGTCGGCGAGCGCGCCCATCAGGCCCTGCCCTCCGCCGCCGTAGACCGTGGTGCAGCCGGCGCGGGCCAGCGTGGCGCCGAGCTCACGGGCGGCGGCGAGGTAGGCGGGATCGACCTTGCCGCTGGAGGCGGCGTAGACGCAGACGCGCACCGGCCTACTCCACCGTCACCGACTTCGCGAGGTTGCGCGGCTTGTCGACGTCGGTGCCGCGCGCCAGCGCGGCGTGGTAGGCGAGCAGCTGCACCGGGATGGCGTGGACGATCGGCGAAAGCTGGCCGACATGGCGCGGCGTACGGATCACGTGCACGCCCTCCTCCCCGCCGAAGTGGCTGTCGGCATCGGCGAACACGAACATCTCGCCGCCACGCGCGCGCACCTCGTGGATGTTCGACTTCACCTTCTCCAGCAGGGCGTCGTTCGGGGCGATCACCACCACCGGCATCTCGGCGTCGACCAGCGCGAGCGGGCCGTGCTTGAGCTCGCCGGCGGCGTAGGCCTCGGCGTGGATGTAGGTGATCTCCTTGAGCTTGAGCGCCCCTTCCAGCGCGATCGGGAAGTGCAGGCCGCGGCCGAGGAACAGCGCGTGCTCCTTGCTGGCGAAGGCTTCCGCCCAGGCCGCGACCTGCGGCTCGAGGTTCAACGCATGCTGCACGCTGCCGGGCAGGTGGCGCAGGACCTCGACGTGGGCCGCTTCCGCGTCCGCATCCAGTCGACCGCGGGCCTTGGCGATCACCAGCGCCAGCGCGAACAGCGCGACGAGCTGGGTGGTGAAGGCCTTGGTCGAGGCCACGCCGATCTCCGCACCCGCACGGGTCAGGAACTGCATCGCGGAGAGGCGCGGAATGGCGCTCTCGGCGACATTGCAGATCGACAGCGTGCGGTGGTGGCCTTCGCCGATGGCGTACTTCAGCGCCTCGAAGGTGTCGAGCGTCTCGCCCGACTGCGAAATGGTGACGACGAGGTGGCCGGGGTTCGCCACGATCGGCCGGTAGCGGTACTCGCTGGCGATGTCGACGGCGCAGGGCACGCCGGCGATCGCCTCGATCCAGTACCGGGCGACGAGGCCGGCGTAGTGGCTGGTGCCGCAGGCGAGGATCTGCACGCCGGTGACGCCCTCCATGAGCTCCGGTCCGCGCGGCCCGAACAGCGTCGGCAGGAAACCGGTCTCGAGGATCGGTTCCAGCGTATCGGCGATGGCCCGCGGCTGCTCGTGGATCTCCTTCTGCATGAAGTGGCGGTAGGGGCCCAGCTCCAGCGAGGCCAGCGACACGCCCGACACCTGCTCCTTGCGCTGCACGGCGGTGCCGTCGGCGTCGAACACGCGCACCGAATCGCGCTTCACTTCCGCCACGTCGCCCTCGTCGAGGTAGATCACCCGGCGCGTGTGCGCGACCACGGCGGAGACATCCGACGCGACGAAAGCCTCGCCCTCGCCGACGCCGACCAGCAGCGGGCAACCCATGCGGGCGACGACGAGGCGCTGCGGGTCGGATTTGGCGATGATCGCGAGGGCATAGGCCCCTTTCAGCTCGCGGACGGCGCGCTGCGTGGCATCGAGCAGGTCACCGCTGGCGCGCAGGTGGTGGCGGACGAGGTGCGCCACGACCTCGGTGTCGGTCTGCGAGCTGAAGGCATAGCCCAGCGCCTTCAGGCGCTCGCGCTGCTGCTCGTGGTTCTCGATGATGCCGTTGTGGACCAGCGCGAGCTCGCCGCCGCTGATGTGCGGGTGGGCGTTGGCCTCGGTGACGCCGCCGTGGGTGGCCCAGCGCGTGTGGCCGATGCCGATGCCGGCGCGCAAGCCCTCCGCCACCGCGGCGGCCTCCATCTCGGCCACCCGTCCGGTGCGGCGCACGCGCTTCAGCTCGCCGTCGAGCACGGCTACACCAGCGGAGTCGTAGCCGCGGTACTCCAGGCGCTTCAGTCCATCGACCAGCACCGGCACGACATCACGGCCGGCGATGGCCCCCACGATTCCGCACATCGGCAATGCTCCGCATCCAGACCGTAAGCCGCCAGTTTACCGGCAGCGTCCGGCCGATGGCTCCGGGCGGGTGCAACCGGGGTACCCGCCCCGACGGCTCAGGGCTTCTTGGATGGCCGCTTCCAGCCCGGCAGGCTGGTCTGCTTCCCGCGGGCGACGGTGAGCTGGCCTTCGGGGGCATCCTTGGTGATGACCGAGCCCGCACCGACGGTCGCCATCGCGCCGATCACCACCGGTGCCACCAGCGAGCTGTTGCTGCCGATGAAGGCACCATCGCCGATGGTCGTGGTCCACTTGTTCACGCCGTCGTAGTTGCAGGTGATGGTGCCGGCACCGATGTTCGCCTTCGCACCGATCTCGGCATCGCCGAGGTAGCTCAGATGATTGGCCTTGCTGCCGGGCCCGAAGCGGGCCTGCTTGGTCTCGACGAAGTTGCCGATGTGCACGCCGTCGGCCAGTCGCGTGCCCGGGCGCAGCCGGGCGTAGGGGCCGATCCGGCATTCCGCGCCGGTGGTCGCACCTTCGAGGTCGCTGTGCGCGGCGACCACGGTTCCGACGCCGAGCACCACGTCCTTCAGCCGGCAGAAGGGGCCGATCGCCACGCCGTCGCCGAGTTCGACGCGGCCTTCGAGGATGACGTCGACATCGATGCGGACACCCTGCCCGGCCACCACGGTGCCGCGCTGGTCGAAGCGCGAGGGATCGGCGAACTGCACGCCGGCCTCGGCGAGCATCTTCGCGCAGCGGCGCTGGAAGGCGCGCTCCAGTCGGGCGAGCTGCCACGGGTCATTGGCGCCCTCCACCTCGCCGGCATCGGCGACGCGCACCGCGGTCGCGGCACGGCCTTCCGCCGCGGCCATCGCGAACACGTCGGTCAGGTAGTACTCGCCCTGTGCGTTGTCGTTACGCAACTGCGCCAGCCAGCGCTTCAGCGCGGCGGCATCGGCGGCGATCAGACCAGTGTTGATCGTGCGCACCGCGCGCTGCTCCGGCGTGGCGTCCTTCTGCTCGACGACGGCCTGCACGCGGCCGTCGGCGTCGAGCAGCACGCGGCCGTAGCCAGTCGGATCGGCGAGCTCCGCCACCAGCACCGCCAGCGTGCCCTCGGCGGCCACCAGCGGGCGCAGCGATTCGGCGCGGACGAGCGGGACATCCCCGTACAAAACAAGCACGCGGGCGTCGTCGGGAAGGTCGGGCGCGGCCTGCTGCACCGCATGGCCGGTGCCGAGGCGCTCGGCCTGTTCGACCCAGGCGAGGCCGGGTTCGTCCTGGAAAGCTTCGCGCACGGCCTCGCCACCATGGCCGACCACCACATGGATGCGCGAAGCCCCCAGCGCCCGCGCGGTATCGATCACATGGCCCAGCATCGGCCGGCCGGCGACCGGTTGCAGCACCTTCGGCAGCGGCGAGCGCATGCGCTTGCCCTCGCCGGCGGCGAGGAGGACGACGTGCAGCGGGGCCGCCATGCGCGTGCCCTCCCGGCCTTTCAGTGCTTGAGGTTCTTGCGCAGGCGCTCCAGCGCCTGCAGCTGGGCCATGGCCTCGGCCAGCTTGGCCTGCGCCTCGGCGAGGTCCATAGCCTGGCCGCGGTTGGCGAGGACGCGCTCGGCCTCCTCCTTCGCCTTCAGCGCCGCCGCCTCGTCGAGGTCGTCGGCACGGACCACGGTATCGGCCAGCACGGTGACGACCTGCGGCTGCACCTCCAGCATGCCACCGGAGACGTAGAAGTCGAGCTTCTCGCCGTCCGGGCGGGTGACGATGACCTTGCCGGGCTTGAGGCGGGTGATCAGCGGCGCGTGGCGGGGCGCGATGCCGACCTCACCCAGCTCGGCGCTGGCGACCACGAACACCGCATCGCCGTGGAAGATCTCCTTCTCGGCACTGACGATGTCGCAGCGGAAGGTGGTGGTCGTCATGATCGCGCTCCGTGGCTCAGGCGGCCAGCTTCTTGGCCTTCTCGAAGGCCTCGTCGATGCCACCGACCATGTAGAAGGCCTGCTCCGGCAGGTGGTCGCACTCACCCTCGACGATCATGCGGAAGCCGCGGATGGTTTCCTTCAGGGTGACGTACTTGCCCGGCGAGCCGGTGAAGACCTCGGCGACGTGGAAGGGCTGCGAGAAGAAGCGCTCGGCCTTGCGGGCACGGGCGACGACCAGCTTGTCCTCCTCGGAGAGCTCGTCCATGCCGAGGATGGCGATGATGTCCTTCAACTCCTTGTACTTCTGGAGCGTGGCCTGGACCTTGCGGGCGGTCTCGTAGTGCTCGACGCCGATGATGTTCGGGTCGAGCTGGCGCGAGGTCGAGTCGAGCGGATCGACCGCCGGGTAGATGCCCAGGCTGGCGATGTTGCGCGACAGCACGACGGTGGCATCGAGGTGGGCGAAGGTGGTCGCCGGCGAGGGGTCGGTCAAGTCGTCCGCGGGCACGTACACGGCCTGGATCGAGGTGATCGAGCCGGTGCGGGTCGAGGTGATGCGCTCCTGCAGCACGCCCATCTCCTCGGCCAGCGTCGGCTGGTAGCCGACGGCCGAGGGCATGCGGCCGAGCAGCGCCGAGACCTCGGTGCCGGCCAGGGTGTAGCGGTAGATGTTGTCGACGAAGAACAGGATGTCGCGGCCCTTGCCGGTCGCCGGGTCCTTGTCGTCGCGGAAGTACTCGGCCATGGTCAGGCCGGTGAGCGCGACGCGCAGGCGGTTGCCCGGCGGCTCGTTCATCTGGCCGTACACCATCGCCACCTTGTCGAGGACGTTGGAGTCCTTCATCTCGTGGTAGAAGTCGTTGCCCTCGCGGGTGCGCTCGCCGACGCCGGCGAACACCGACAGGCCGGCATGCTGCTTGGCGATGTTGTTGATCAGCTCCATCATGTTGACGGTCTTGCCGACGCCGGCGCCGCCGAACAGACCGACCTTGCCGCCCTTGGCGAAGGGGCACATCAGGTCGATGACCTTGATGCCGGTCTCCAGCAGCTCGTTGCCGCCCGCCTGGTCGGCGTAGGCCGGCGCCGGGCGGTGGATCTCCCAGTGCGTCTCCGCCTCCACCGGGCCGGCCTCATCGATCGGGTTGCCGAGCACGTCCATGATGCGGCCGAGCGTGGCGCGGCCGACCGGCACGCTGATCGCCTTGTGGGTGTTGGTGGCGACGAGGCCGCGCTTCAGGCCATCGGTCGAGCCGAGCGCGATCGTGCGGACCACGCCGTCGCCGAGCTGCTGCTGGACCTCGAGGGTGATCTCGGTGCCGGTGACCTTGAGGGCGTCGTACACCTTCGGCACCTGGTCGCGCGGGAACTCGACGTCGACGACGGCGCCGATGATCTGGACAATCTTGCCTTGGCTCATGGTGGGGTTCCTCGCAAAGTGGGTGCTGTGAGGCGCGCCGCGCGTCAGACCGCCGCGGCGCCGCCGACGATTTCGGAGATTTCCTGGGTGATCGCCGCCTGCCGGGCCTTGTTGTAGACCAGGTTCAGCGTGCCGATCATCTTGGTGGCGTTGTCGGAGGCGGCCTTCATCGCGACCATGCGCGCGGCGTGCTCCGAGGCCAGGTTCTCGAGCACGGCCTGGTAGACCAGCGACTCGATGTAGCGGGTGAGCACGTGGTCCAGCACGGTGTGCGGGTCGGGCTCGTAGAGGTAATCCCAATCGTGCCGGGCCTCGAGCGAATCGGAGGGCGGCAGCGGCAGCAGCGGCAGCAGGGTCGGCTTCTGCGACATCGTGTTGACGAAGTCGTTGTAGCAGAGCAGCACGCGGTCGACCCGGCCCTCGACGTAGCCGTCGAACATGGTCTTGGTGACGCCGATCAGTTGCGCCAGCTGGGGTTGCTCGCCGAGGTGGGTGACCGAGGCCAGCAGCTCGACCTTCAGGCGGCGGAAGAAGGTGGCGGCCTTCTGGCCGATGCAGACCACGTCGACCTCGACGCCCTTGCCCTGCCACTCGCGCATGTCGGCGAGGATGCGGCGGAACAGCTGCGAGTTCAGGCCGCCGCAGAGGCCGCGGTCGGTGGAGATGATGATGTAGCCGACCCGCCGGACCTCCTCGCGCTCCGCCATGAACGGGTGCACGTGGTCGGTGTTGGCCTGGGCGATGTGGCCGACCACCTGCTTCATCAGGCGGGCGTAGGGCCGCGTCGCCTTCATCTTCTCCTGCGTCTTGCGGATCTTCGACGCCGAGACCATCTCGAGCGCGCGCGTCACCTTGCGGGTGTTCTGCACGCTCTTGATCTTGGTTTTGATTTCGCGGCCGCCTGCCATGGGTTCGTTCGCTCTGCTGCTACGCTGCCGGGGGATCCGGGGGATGTCGCGGCTTACCCGCCGCTGCTGCTCTTGAACTCGGCGATCAGCGCCTTGAACTCGGCCTCGATCTCCTTGTCCCAGGCACCGGTGGCGACGATCCTCGCGGCCAGTTCGCTGCGGGTGTTGGCGAGGTGCACGTGCAGGCCGGCCTCGAAGGCGCCGATCCGGGCGATCGGCACGTCGTCCATGTGGCCCTCGTTGACGGCGTAGATGGACAGCGCCATCTGCGCGATCGACATCGGCGCGTACTGCTTCTGCTTCATCAGCTCGGTGACGCGCTGGCCGCGCTCGAGCTGCTTGCGGGTGGCGTCGTCGAGGTCGGAGGCGAACTGGGCGAAGGCCGCCAGCTCGCGGTACTGCGCGAGCGAGATGCGGATGCCACCCGAGAGCTTCTTCATGATCGTGGTCTGCGCCGCGCCGCCGACGCGCGAGACCGAGATGCCGGCGTTCACGGCCGGGCGGATGCCGGCGTTGAACAGGTCGGTCTCGAGGAAGATCTGGCCGTCGGTGATCGAGATGACGTTGGTCGGCACGAAGGCCGAGACGTCGCCGGCCTGGGTCTCGATGATCGGCAGCGCGGTCAAGCTGCCGGTCTTGCCCTTGACGGCGCCGTTGGTGAACTTCTCGACGTACTCGGCCGAGACGCGGGCCGCGCGCTCGAGCAGGCGCGAGTGCAGGTAGAAGACGTCGCCCGGGTAGGCCTCACGGCCCGGCGGGCGGCGCAGCAGCAGCGAGATCTGGCGGTAGGCGACGGCCTGCTTGGAGAGGTCGTCGTAGACGATCAGCGCATCCTCGCCGCGGTCCATGAAGTACTCGCCCATGGCGCAGCCGGCGTAGGGGGCGATGTACTGCATCGCCGCCGACTCGGAGGCCGAGGCGGCGACTACGGTGGTGTAGGCCATCGCGCCGTTCTCCTCGAGCTTGCGCACGATCGCGGCGATGGTCGAGTTCTTCTGGCCGATCGCCACGTAGACGCAGCGGATGCCGGAACCCTTCTGGTTGATGATCGTGTCGATGGCCAGCGCGGTCTTGCCGGTCTGGCGGTCGCCGATGATCAGCTCGCGCTGGCCGCGGCCGATCGGGATCATGCTGTCGACCGACTTGTAGCCGGTCTGCACCGGCTGGGCCACCGACTGGCGCCAGATCACGCCCGGGGCGACGCGCTCGACCGGGGACGACAGGGCGGCGTTGACCGGGCCCTTGCCGTCGATCGGCTGGCCCAGCGCGTCGACGACGCGGCCGAGCAGTTCGGGGCCGACCGGCACTTCGAGGATGCGGCCGGTGGTCTTGGCGACCATGCCCTCGCAGAGGTGCTCGTAGTCGCCGAGCACCACGGCGCCGACCGAATCGCGCTCGAGGTTGAGCGCCAGCGCGAAGGTGTTGCCCGGCAGTTCGACCATCTCGCCCTGCATCGCGTCGGCGAGGCCGTGGATGCGGACGATGCCGTCCGACACCGAGGTGACGGTGCCTTCGTTGCGGGCCTCGGCCGAGAGCTTGAGCTTCTCGACGCGCTGCTTGATCAGTTCGCTGATTTCGGACGGGTTGAGCGTCTGCATGGTCGTTCCTGGGCCGGCGCGGGGCCGACGTTCAATGGGGAATCAGGTCGTGAGGGCGGATTCGAGGCGGGCCAGGCGGCCGCGCACGGAACCGTCGATCACCTCGTCGCCGGTGTCGATCACGGCGCCGCCGATCAGCGCGGGGTCGACCGCGGCCTCGATCTCGACGTCGCGGCCGGAACGGGCGCGCAGGGATTCACGGAGCTTGGCGAGCGCGGCGTCATCCAGCGGCAGGGCCGAGGTGACGCGGACGCGGAGGAGGTTCTGGGTCTCGGCGCGCAGGGCCTCGTACAGCGCGCTGATCTCCGGCAGCAGGGCGAGTCGGCGGTTCTCCGCCAGCACGGCGAGGAACTGGAGGACATTGGCGTCGAGGTCGCCCGGAGGCGCCACGAGGCCGGCCGCATCGGCCGCGGCGAGGCCGGGGTGCTGCACCAGCGCGGCGACACGCGGATCGAGGACGAGCCGGGCCGCCGTCGCGAGGGCCCTCGACCAACCGGCGAAATCACCGCGGTCGCGGGCCAGCGCGAAGGCGGCGCGGGCGTAGGGGCGGGCGAGGGTGAAGGCCTGGCTCATCGCGGCGCGGCCTCAGAGCTGCTCGGCCAGTTCATCGATCAGCGCGGCGTGCGTCTTGGCGTCGATCTCGCGGCCGATGACGCGGCTGGCTCCGGCCACGGCCAGGCTGCCGACCTGGCGGCGCAGGTCCTCGCGGGCGCGGAACAGGGTGGCGTCGATCTCGGCCTGGGCCAGGGCGATCTGGCGGACCCCCTCGGCCTGGGCATCGAGCCGCGCCTGCTCGACCAGCTGCGCCGCGCGGGCTTCGGCCTTGGCGATGATGTCGTTGGCACGGGCGCGGGCCTCGCGCAGGACCTCGTCGACCTTCTGCTGGGCCTGGACGAGGTCCTTCTGGCTGCGCTCGGCCGCGGCGAGGCCTTCGGCGATCTTCTGCTGGCGTGCCTCGATGGCCTGGAGCAAGGGCGGCCAGATCTTGGTCGCGATGATCCAGACGAAGGCCGCGAACGCGAGGGCTTGGGCGAACAGGGTAAGGGTGAGGCTCATGGGATGCGCTCGGTGGTTCCGGGTGCCGGGGCCAGGGCCCCGGCGGTCGACGTGGACCGGGCACGGCCGCGGCCGCGCCCCGAAGCCGGGCCGATGATCAGGCGCCCAGCAGCTGCGTGAGCTCGGCGCCGAGGCCGCCGATCAGCGGGTTGGCGAAGGCGAACATCAGGGCGACGGCGACGGTGATGATGAAGGCGGCGTCGATCAGGCCGGCGGTGATGAACATGCGGACCTGCAGCACCGGGATCAGCTCCGGCTGACGGGCCGCCGACTCCAGGAACTTGCTCGCCATGTTCGCCATACCGATCGAGGCGCCGAGGGCGGCCAGACCGACCATGAAGCCGATGGCGAGGATGGTGAACGACTGGATGCTGGCGAAGGCGGTCAGGATGTTGGCGGTGTCCATGGGATTCTCCGGGTGTTGCAAGGTTGAAGGGGAAACGTTGGAGGGAAGCGGGTGGAGCGAAGGTGGAACCGGGTGTCGACGCCGCGGCCCTCGGCGTTGGAGCGCGAAGCAGCCGGCGTCAGTGGTGCTCTTCCATCAGGCCCAGGTAGACGATCGAGAGCATCATGAAGATGAAGGCCTGCAGCGGCACCACCAGCAGGTGGAACAGCATCCAGCCGAGGCCGAAGGTGCCGCCGGCGAGCATGCCGGCGATGCCGGCGCTGCCCAGCACCCAGATCAGCAGGAAGACCAGCTCGCCGCCGTACATGTTGCCGAACAGACGCATGGCGAGGGAGATCGGCTTGCTCAGCAGCTCGACGAAGTTGAGCAGCAGGTTGGCCGGGAACAGCCACTTGCCGAACGGCGCGGTGAACAGCTCGTGGATGAAGCCACCGAAGCCCTTGGCGCGCAGGGCGAAGAAGATCATCAGGAAGAAGACCGAGAACGACATGCCGAGCGTGGCGCTCATGTCGGTGGTCGGCACCGGCTTCCAGTAGTTGAATTTGGACGGGTCGGCGGCGCCGAACAGTTCGGCCAGCGCCACCGCGGCCATGCCGAGGGGGATGGCGAGGAAATCGGCCGGGATGAATTTGAAGGCGTTGAGCAGCAGGATCCAGCAGAACAGGGTGATGGCGATCGGCGTGACCAGCCGGCTGGTGCCCTGGTAGCTGTCCTTGCACTGCTGGTCGACGAACTCGAGCACCATCTCGACGAAGGCCTGCCAGCGCCCCGGCACGCCGGCCGTGGCCCGGCGCGTGGCCAGCCAGAAGGCGAAGCACATGAACAGGCCGACGAACACCGAGGTGATGAGGGTGTCGAGGTGCAGGACCCAGAAGCCGCCCTCGCCGACCTGGAGCTTGAGGTTGGTCAGGTGGTGCTGGATGTAGCCGGTCGGGGTCAGTTCGCTGCTCGCCATGGTCCGATTCATGCTCGTTTGAATGTCACCGCCGCGGCGATGTAGGCCAACTGGCCCAGCACCGCGCCGCCGGCCACCGCCCACACCACGGCCCCCTCGCGCGCCGCGAGCAGCAGCAGGCCAGTCCCTGCCAGCAGCCAGCGCCCGAGGGTCGCGGCGAGGTTGCGGAAGGCCGCGCCCTCACCCGCCTGGGCACCGCCCCCCAGCGCGTAGGCGCCGGAGAGCAGGATCGCCCCGACCATCACCACACCACCGCCCAGCCCGTCCAGGAGGGCGGCCGGCCAGAGCAGGGCCAGCAAGCCCGTCCAGCCGACCAGCACCAAGGACATGACGGAGGCCATGTGGCGAAGAAGACGTCGGGATTCCGCGGAAGACGAGGACACGGGTGGATGCAAGAGTCGCCGCCTGCCGAGACGCGGGATTCTAGCACGCGGCCGACCCATGGCTCAACACCGGGAACACCTCCAGTGCCGGGACGGGAGCGGCCTTCACGACAGGGCCACACCACACCCCCGACGCCCGGCCGTGGGGCAGGGGTGTTGGCAGCGGCAAGAAAAAACCCCGCCTTGTGGGGCGGGGTTTTGGTGTAGGGCCCTGGCGATGACCTACTCTCGCATGCGG
>JAGXSL010000127.1 GCA_018333835.1 Lysobacteraceae bacterium | reverse complement strand
GGTGGAGCCGCCGTTCTCGCGGCTCCAGACGACCTGGCCACTGGCCAGCGCCACCGCCGCGGTGATGCCGCGCACGCTGGTGGCGAAGAGCAGGTTGGCGCCGACGGCGAGGTCGCCGTCGATGTCGGCGATGCGCTCGAGTTCGGTGCGCCCCTCCGGCTCGGCCACCGGGGCTTCCCAGACCGGGGCGCCGTCCTCGGCGCGCAGGGCCAGCACCGTGCCGTCCTCGTTGCCGACCAGCACCAGGCCGACGGCCGCGGCCGGGGCGCTGGCCCCGCGCGAGCTCAGGCTCGGGATGCTGCGCTGGTGGCTCCAGCGGCGCTCGCCGGAGGCGGCGTCGAAGGCGGTGGTGCGGCCATCCTGCGAGCGCAGCACGACGAGGCCGCGGACGACGAGCGGCGCGGCCAGCACCTCGGCGCTGGCCTGCGATTCCCAGCGCAGGCGGCCGTCGGCCGCCTCCACCGCGAACACCGCGCCGGTGCGGCCGACCACGACCACCAGCCCCTCGCCCACCGCGACCGAGGAATGCAGGCCGCCGTCGGCGATGCGGTTCCGCCAGAGGCGCCAGCCGCGACGGTTCTCGATCGGGGACAGCACGGTTTCCCAGCGGGTCGAACCGGTCTCGATGTCGATGGCGCGCAGCGCACCGTCACCGGTGACCGCGTAGACCGTGCTGCCGTCGAAGGCCGGGCGCTGGCGCAGGCCGAAGCCGATTTCGGGTTCGCCGAGCGAGTCCGACCACAGCCGCTGCACGGCGCGCGCGCCGGGGATCGGCTCGAGGGCGACCGGGGCCGCGGCCCGCTCGGCGTCGGACCGGAACCAGTCGCGGACCGTGGCGCAGCCGGGAAGGAGCAGGATCGACAACAGGGCGAGGCCCAGGGACTTGCGCATGCTTCAGGCTTCCGTGGAGCGTTGGGCGGTGCCGCCGACATCGGCGAGCTTGAGTTCGAGCAGGCCACGCAGGGGCGAGGCCACGTCGAGCGCGGTCAGGGCGCGCTCGTAGGCGGCGCGGGCCTCGTCGCGGCGACCCTGGGCCGCCAGCGCGTCGCCCTCGATCTCGTGGCGCAGGGCCGCGTAGGCCGGCAGGTCGATGCCGGCCAGGCGGGCCAGCGCGGCGTCGTGGCGGCCCAGCACCAGCTCGGCGCGGGCCGCGCGCAGCAGCAGCATCTGCCGCAACGCGGGGTCGCGGGCGGTCGGCAGGCCGGCTTCGATGGCGGCGAGGGTCTCCTCCGGCTTGCCGGCGCGGAGCTGCGAGGCGGCCAGCCGCAACGCCGCCAGGGCCGGGTACGGGGTGTCGGCGTACTCGCTGCCGAGGCTGCCGGCGATGGCGGTGGCCGATTCGAGGTTGCCGGCATCCTCGGCCTCGACGAAACGCTCGAACTGCATCGAGGCCTCGGCCCGGTGGGCGTCGCCGCGGGCCTGGAAGGCCTGGAAACCGAGGATGGCGGCGAGGCCCAGCGCGATGCCGCCAAAAACCGAGGCACCGTTTTCACGGAGCCACTTGCGGACGCGTTCGCCCTGTTCGTATTCGTCGATCTGGTCGTTGGACATGGGCCATCACCGCGCCGGGCGCGGACGTGCGGAAGGGAAAGGCCGCCGGAGCCGGCGTCAGCGCGGGACGGCTTCGATGGCGCCGTCGGAGGATAGCGCAAAGCGGGCGACGTTCGCCGCGCGCACGGGTTCGAGGTTCACGCCGGAGCCATCGACGAACACTTCCGTGCCCTCGACATTGCCGATGGTGACCCGGCCGACCTGCGCGAGCGGCCAGCGCCGGGCCTCACCGGCCCGGGCCAGCACCCGCTCCAGGACCGTACCGTCGCGCGCGAACACCTCGATCCAGCTCTCGTCGCGGAAGCGCAACTCGAGCTGCGCCGGGGCGGGGGCCGCCGTGGGCAGCGAGGGGGTCAGGCCGGCCGCCACCGTCCCGGTAGCCAGTGGGCCCGCGGCGGGCCCAGGCAAGGACATGGGCGCCGGGGCGGTCGACTCGGCCGACTCGGTGGGCGAAGGCACCGCGTCGCCGAGGGCGGCGGGGATCGCCACCGCGAGCGTGTCCGTGGCGGACGGCGTGCCGGATGGGACCGGATCGAGGGCGTAGGCACTGGAACGTCCGGCGTCCGGCCACTGCGCCAGCGAGAAATACAGCAGCGGCAGCACCAGCAGGCTGCCGCCCAAGTAGGCGAACTGGCGCGCGGAGAATTCGGCGAAGCGCCCGAGGCGGGAGCGCGGAACCTGCGAGCGCAGTTCCGGCCCCGGGAGTTGGCCGGCGACGCTCTCGCAATCGACCTCGACCCCGAGGCGGGCGGCGTAGCGGGCGAGCAGGTGGCGGGCGAATACCGGCGCACCGAGCCGTGCCCAGTCCCCGCGCTCCATGGCCTCCAGCGTGGTCTGCGGGAGCTTCAGCTCGCGTCCGAGGGTGGACAGCTCGAGCCCCTGGGCAAGGCGGGCGGCGCGGAGCGCCGTGGCGACGCCGGAGGACGGTTCGGGATGGGTCATGGCCGGGGATCCCTCGGGGTGGCGGGAGGCGGGAGTGGGCCTCCCTGGCCCAGCGGGGCGAGCTGCGCGCGGTAGCGCGCCGCCGCGCGGGCATCGCCCGCGGCTTCTTCGATGCGGACCGCCAGCAGCAGTTCGGCGGGGGTCAGCGGTGCCAAGGCCTCGCGGCGCTGCAGGAAGGCGCGGGCACCGAGGGCGTCGCCTTGCTTCAGTTCGACGTGCGCCATGCCGACCAGCGACTGCGCGTCGGTGGGTGCCAGCCCGAGCGCGGCGCGGAAGTTCAGCTCGGCGGTGGGCAGCAGGCCCTCCTGCAGGGCGCAACTGCCGGCATTCGCCAGCGCCTGCACCGGCTGCCGGTAGGTCGGGTCCTCGATGGCCCGCCCGAAAAGTTCCAGGCCCGCCTTGGCGTCGCCGTGCCGGCACAACCAGGTACCGCGTGCGTTCAGGACCACGCCGTCGCGCGGCGCCAGCGCCAGCGCACGGGACAGGGACTTGCCGGCTTCGTCGCGCCGCCCCAGGGCATCGAGCACCTGCCCCTCGGCGACCAGGGCGCGGCCGCTGCGCGGATCGGCGCGCACGGCGATGCGGGCCTGTTCCAGTGCCTCGTCGAGGCGGCCGCGTTCCAGCAGTTCCTGGGCCGCGTTGATGGACCGCAGGGCGATGGCGTTGGTGCCGGTGCCGGGCACCACCGGGGCCGGCGGACTTGCGCAGGCGGCGAGCATCGCCGCCAGGACGACGGTGGCCAGCCGGACCGTCGTGGCCTCAGGCCGCCACACCGGCGGCTCCTTCGAGCTTCTTGCGGAACTCGGCCTGCCGCCGGGTCCGGTCCATCACCTGCCCCTTCAACTGGCCGCAGGCGGCATCGATGTCGTCGCCGCGGGTGCGCCGCACCATGGTCAGGATGCCGGCGTCGAGCAGGATCTTCTGGAAGGCGCGGATTTCGGCCTCGCCGCTGCGTTCGAAGCGCGTGCCCGGGAACGGATTGAAGGGGATCAGGTTCACCTTCGCGGCGTGGCCGTCCTGCGCCTGCCGGCAGAACCGGCGCATCAGCGCCGCCAGCTCCCGCGCATGCTCGGGCTGGTCATTGACGCCCTTCATCAGCGTGTACTCGAAGGTGATCGAGTCGATCCTGGTATCGCGCAGGTAGCGCAGGCAGGCCGCCATCAGCAGGGCGATCGGGTATTTCTTGTTCAGCGGCACCAGCTGCGTGCGCAGCTCGTCGTTGGCGGCGTGCAGCGAGACGGCCAGGGCCACGTCGCAGCGCGCGGCGAGCCGGTCGATCATCGGCACCATGCCGGCGGTGGAGAGCGTGACGCGCTTGCTCGCCAGCCCGAAGCCGAGGTCGTCGCGCATGAGGCTCATCGCCGTCACCACGTTCTCGAAGTTGAGCAGGGGCTCGCCCATGCCCATCATCACGACGTTGGTGAGCTTGCGGTCCTTGTGCGGCACGTTGCCGAGGTGCCGCGCCGCCACGAACACCTGGCCGATGATCTCGGCGGCCGAGAGGTTGCGGTTGAAGCCCTGCGTCGCGGTGGAGCAGAACTGGCAGTTCAGGCCGCAGCCGACCTGGCTCGACACGCAGAGCGTGCCGCGGCCCTTGTCGGGGATGAAGACGGTTTCGACGGCATTGCCCGCGTCCATGCCGAGCAGCCACTTGTGCGTGCCGTCGGCGGACGGCTTGTCGAACATGGTCTTCGGCGGCCGCACCTCGCAGCGGTCCTCCAGCTTGCCGCGCAGGGCCTTGCCGAGGTCGGTCATGCCGCCGAAGTCGGTGACATGGCGGTGGTAGATCCACTTCATGACCTGGTGGGCGCGGAAGCGCTTCTCGCCGAGCTCGCGCTCGAAGAAGCCCTCCATCCCCACGCGGTCGAGGTCGAGCAGGTTGACGCGCGCGGCCTCCGCCGGCGGGGCCGGTGGGATCGTGGCGGTCGGGGCGTCAACCGGGCTCATGGCCTCGCATCGTCGGGACCGCGCTCAGCGCGGGCAGAGTTCCGTCGCGCTGAAGAAGTAGGCGATCTCGACCGCCGCGTTCTCGGCGCTGTCCGAGCCGTGGACGGCGTTGGCGTCGATCGACTGCGCGAAATCGGCACGGATCGTGCCGGGTGCGGCGTCCTTCGGGTTGGTGGCGCCCATCAGCTCGCGGTTCTTCAGCACCGCGTTCTCGCCTTCCAGCACCTGGATCATCACCGGGCCGGAGACCATGAACTCGACCAGCGCATTGAAGAACGGGCGCTCCCGGTGCACGGCGTAGAAGCCCTCGGCCTCCTGGCGCGACAGCTGCTTCATCTTCGCCGCGACGATCCTCAGGCCGGCGTTCTCGAAACGCGCGTAGATCGGGCCGATCACGTTCTTCGCGACGGCGTCCGGCTTGATGATCGAAAGGGTGCGCTCGACGGGCATGTTTGCAAACCTTTGTCAATAGGAAAACGGATCGAACGCGAAGTATAGGCAGGGAAATCCAAAAAGGACAGCCGCTTACGGCACATTCCGGAGGCCGGGCCGCGGATCCCGCCGCCGTCGTTCGTCCGTTCGATTCAATCGGCCGCTTGACATCCGGGCGGTCCGGCGGGACGCTTGCAACAAACGTTTGAACGAGGCCGGCATGAGCAGCACGCACTTCAACACCAAGGACCGCATCCTCGGCGCCGCCGAGGAACTGTTCGCCATCCACGGCTTCTCGGGGACCTCGCTGCGCCAGGTCACCAGCCAGGCCGACGTCAACATCGCCGCGGTGAACTACCACTTCGGGTCGAAGGAAAACCTCGTCAACGAGGTGTTCCGGCGGCGCATGGACGACATGAGCGGGAAACGCCTGAAGCAGCTCGCCGATGCCCGCCAGGCCCATCCCGGCGACCTCGAGGCCGTCCTGCGGGCCTTCATCGAGCCGCCGCTGGCCCTGACGCTGGACCGCCAGCACGGCGGCGCCGCCTTCGTCCGCGTGCTGGCCCGGGCCTTCGCCGAGAAGAACGACGGCCTGCGCAAGTTCCTCTCCGACAACTACGGCCACGTGCTGCGGGAGTTCGCCAAGGCGATCGCCGACTGCGTACCGGGGCTGGCCAAGGAGGACCTGTACTGGCGGCTGGACTTCGTCGCCGGGGCGCTCACCTACGCCATGGCCGACTTCGGCCTGATCAAGCGCCCGGCCGGCACCAGCGAGCGCCAACACTGCGAGAAGGCCGCCCGGCAGCTGGTGCGCTTCGCCGCCGCCGGGCTCCGCGCCGGCTGACCGCAGTCGCGGGGAGCCCCCCCCCTCGCCGCCAGAACATACGGTGGCGTATGCTTAACCTTCCGGCGCGATCCTCGGGGTCGTGCCGTCCCGGTTCCACCCCGATTCCCCTCCCCTCCGGAGTCCCCATGTCCCAGCTTCGTATCCGCAAAGTGGCGGTGCTCGGTGCCGGCGTGATGGGCGCGCAGATCGCCGCCCACCTCGTCAACGCCGACGTCGACACCCTGCTCTTCGACCTCCCGGCCAAGGAGGGCGACAAGAACGGCATCGTCCAGAAGGCCATCGCCAACCTGGGCAAGCTCTCCCCTGCCCCGCTGGCCAGCAAGGCGAAGGCCGCCGCGATCGTCCCGGCCAACTACGAGCAGCACCTCGCTTGGCTTGCGGACTGCGACCTCATCATCGAGGCGATCGCCGAGAAGATGGAGTGGAAGAAGGACCTCTACGAGAAGATCGCCCCGCACGTGGCGCAGCACGCCATCGTCGCCTCGAACACCTCCGGGCTCTCGATCAATGGCCTCGCCGAAGCCATGCCGGCCGCCGTGCGCCCGCGCTTCTGCGGCCTGCACTTCTTCAACCCGCCGCGCTACATGCACTTGGCCGAACTGATCCCGTGCAAGGGCACCGAGCCCGGCGTGCTGGAAGGCCTCGAGACCTTCCTGACCACCACGCTGGGCAAGGGTGTGGTCTACGCCAAGGACACGCCGAACTTCATCGGCAACCGCATCGGCGTGTTCTCGATCCTCGCCGGCATGCACCACACCGAGCGCCTCGGCCTCGGCTTCGATGAAGTCGACGCGGTCACCGGCCCGCTGATCGGCCGCCCGAAGTCGGCGACCTACCGCACCTCGGACGTGGTCGGCCTCGACACCATGACCCACGTCATCAAGACCATGGCCGACACCCTGCCGGACGACCCCTGGCACGCCTACTTCAAGGCCCCGGCCTGGTTGCAGGCCCTGATCGCCAAGGGCGCGCTGGGCCAGAAGACCGGCGCCGGCATCTACACCAAGCGCGGCAAGGACATCCTCGTCCTCGACCTCGCCCAGCAGGACTACCGCCCGAGCGGCGCCGAGGCGAACCCCGAGGTCGTCGAGATCCTCAAGATCAAGAACCCGGCCGAGAAGTTCGCCAAGCTGCGTGCGCACTCGCACCCGCAGGCGCAGTTCCTCTGGGCGATCTTCCGCGACCTGTTCCACTACGCCGCCTTCCATCTGCACTCGATCGCCGACACCGCGCGTGACGTCGACTTCGCCATGCGCTGGGGCTACGGCTGGAACCTCGGCCCGTTCGAGACTTGGCAGGCCGCCGGCTGGCAGCAGGTCGCCGCGTGGATCGCCGAGGACATCGCCGCCGGCAAGACCATGGGCAGCGCCCCGCTGCCGGCCTGGGTGATGGACGGCCGCGCCGGCGTGCACGGCAAGGACGGCAGCTTCAGCCCGGCCCGCAACGCCGCACTGCAGCGCTCTTCCCTCCCGGTGTATGCACGGCAGCGCTTCCCCGAAACCGTCATCGGCGAGGCCCCGGCCAACCCTGGCACGACGGTGTTCGAGACCGACGCCGTGCGCCTGTGGACCGATGGCGATGGCATCGCGGTGCTGAGCTTCAAGACCAAGATGAACACCGTCGGCGACGGCGTGCTGGCCGGCGTGCTGCGGGCCATCGACGTGGCGGAGAAAAACTTCCGAGGTCTCGTCATCTGGCAGCCGAAGGGGCCGTTCTCGGCGGGTGCCGATCTCGCTGGTGCCCTAGGCGCGCTGAAGGAAGGCCGCCTCGACGACTTCACTGCGATGGTGGCTACGTTCCAGGCCGCCAGCCAGCGCATCAAGTATTCGCTCGTTCCGGTGGTCGCGGCTGTGCGCGGCCTCGCCCTTGGTGGCGGCTGCGAGTTCCAGATGCATTCGGCCCGCACCGTCGCCGCGCTGGAGAGCTACATCGGCCTCGTCGAGGCCGGCGTCGGCCTGCTGCCGGCCGGCGGCGGACTGAAGGAGATCGCCGGTCGCGCCTCGGCCAAGGCGAAGAACGGCGACGTGTTTGCCGAGCTGAAGCCGCTGTTCGAAGCCGTGGCCATGGGCAAGGTCTCGAGCTCGGCGCTGGAGGCCAAGGAGCTCGGCCTGTTGCGCGAATTCGACATCGTCGTCTTCCACGAACACGAGCTGCTGCACGTCGCCCGCCAGACCGCGCTGGCCATGGCCGAGGCCGGCTACCGCCCGCCGCTGCCGAACCGCACGATCACCGCCGCCGGCGATGTTGGCATCGCCACCTTCAAGATGATGCTGGTGAACATGCTCGAGGGCCGGATGATCAGCCCGCACGACATGGAGATCGCCACCCGCATCGCCACCGTGCTGTCGGGCGGCGAGATCGACCGCGGTGCCACCGTGGACGAGGACTGGCTGATCCGCCTCGAGCGCGAACACTTCGTCGCGCTCGCCCAGATGCCGAAGACGCAGGAGCGCATCGCGCACATGCTGGCCACCGGCAAGCCGCTGCGGAATTGAGGACAAGACCATGAGCAAGCAAATCCAGGACGCCTACATCGTCGCCGCCACCCGCACCCCGGTCGGCAAGGCCCCGCGCGGCTTCTTCCGCAACACCCGCCCCGACGACCTGCTCGCGCACGTGCTGAAGAGCGTGGTGGCACAGGCCCCGGGCATCGACCTGTCGCGGATCGACGACGCCATCATCGGCTGCGCCATGCCCGAGGGCGAGCAAGGCATGAACGTGGCGCGCATCGGCGTGCTGCTGGCCGGCCTGCCGAACACGGTGGCCGCGCAGACCATCAACCGCTTCTGCTCCTCCGGCCTCCAGGCCGTGGCGCTGGCGGCCGACCAGATCCGCCTCGGCAACGCCGACCTGATGCTGGCCGGCGGCACCGAGTCGATGAGCATGGTGCCGATGATGGGCAACAAGGTGGCGATGGCGCCTTCCGTGTTCGACAACGAGCACGTGGCGATCGCCTACGGCATGGGCATCACCGCCGAGAAGGTCGCCGAGGAATGGAAGGTCAGCCGCGAGGACCAGGACGCCTTCGCCGCCGCCTCGCACCAGAAGGCGCTCGCCGCCATTGCCGGCGGCGAGTTCAAGGCCGAGATCTCGCCCTACACCGTGCGCGCCCGCGTACCGGTCTTGGGCGGCAACACGGTGAAGCTGATCGAGCGCGCCGTCGACACCGACGAAGGCCCGCGCGCCGACACCTCGATCGAGGGCCTCGCCAAGCTGAAGCCGGTGTTCCGCATGGGCGGCTCGGTGACGGCGGGCAACAGCTCGCAGATGAGCGACGGCGCGGGTGCCGTGCTGCTGGCCTCGGAGCAGGCCATCAAGGACCACGGCCTGACCCCGCTCGCCCGTTTCGTCAGCTTCTCGGTCGCCGGCGTGCGCCCGGAAGTGATGGGCATCGGCCCGATCGCGGCGATCCCGAAGGCGCTGAAGCAGGCCGGCCTGACGCAGGACCAACTCGACTGGATCGAGCTCAACGAGGCCTTCGCCGCGCAGGCGCTGGCCGTCGTCCGCAGCTGCGGCCTCGACCCGGCCAAGGTCAACCCACTGGGCGGCGCGATCGCGCTGGGCCACCCACTGGGCGCGACGGGCGCGATCCGCACCGCGACGCTCGTGCATGGCCTGCGTCGCCGCCAGCAGAAGTACGGCATGGTGACCATGTGCATCGGCACCGGCATGGGTGCCGCGGGCATCTTCGAGGCGCTTTGAAGTCCAGAGTCGATCCGCGCACGCGCACGGATCCGGCGTCGCGAAAGGCCCGGCATCGCCGGGCCTTTCTTCAGCGACCGCCGCCTTCGCGCCAGCCCTTCCACACGTCCTTGGCCTGCAGCCACCAGTAGGTGGCCTGCGCGCCGGCGAAGCCGAAGGGCTTGATCGCCGATGCGAGCCCATAGGGCGAGTGGTCCTGCCAGGCGGGGTCGCCTTCGGCGATGGCGGCGGCCAGCAGTTCGCCGGCCGCCGTGGTCGGCGCAACGCCGTGGCCGCCGAAGGCCTGCGCCACCCACAGCCCGGGTTCGATCGGCCCGATCTGCGGCATCTCGTGGCGGGCGTAGCTCATCAGCCCCGACCAGGCGCAATCGATGCGCACGCCGCCGAGCTGCGGGAACACCCGCAGCAGGTCGCGACGCAGCAGGCGCTCCACCTCGTGTGCCGGCCGGTCGCGCACCGAGATCCGACCGCCCCAGAGCAGCCGGGTGTCGGGCAGCAGCCGGTAGTAGTCGAAGGCGAAACGGGTGTCGTAGACCGCCGCCGGGGTGGCGATCACCTCGGCCGCCCGCGCGCCCAGCGGCTCGGTCACCATCACGTAGGTGGCGATCGGCAGCACGGCGGCATCGACCTTGGGCACGAGGCCGGCGAGGTAGCCGCCGCAGGCCAGCACCACCGTCCCGGCACGCAGGCGGGCACCGCCCGCGGTTTCCGCGCACCAACCGCTCCCCTCGCGCCGCAGCCGGCGCACCGGGCTGTGCTCGTGGATGCGCCCGCCCGCGGCCTCGAAGGCCGCGGCCAGCCCGCGGGCGTACTTGAGCGGGTGGAAGTGGAAGGCATCCGGTTCCAGCAGCGCGCCGCTGTAGCGCGTGGTCTTCAGCCGGGCGCGCAGTTCCTCGCCGCCGACCGGCAGCCATTCGGTATCGAAATGCTGCTGCAGCAGCCTCCGCCGCGATTCGAGCACGGCCGGATCGCGGAACCAGTTCGCCCACAGCACCCCGCCATCGACGCGCTCGCAGTCGATGCCATGGCGCAGGGTGCGGGCGCGGATCAGGCCGACGGCATCGCGGCTCCGCCGGTAAAGCCGACGGGCATGCTCCGGGCCGAGTTCGGCGAGCAAAGCCGCCTCGCCACGCGAATACCCAGCGAACACGAAGCCGCCGTTGCGGCCCGAGGCGCCATGCGCCAGGGTCTCGGCCTCCAGCAGCACGACGTCGCGGAAGCCCCGCTCCGCCAGGCCGAGCGCGGTGTTGAGCCCGGCGAAGCCGCCGCCGACCACCACGCAGGCGGCGTCGAGGGTCCCTGCGGCGGGCGGGCGCGCCGAGATCGTCCCGGCGCTGCGGCGGTAGTGGTCGGGAAACGCGCTCATGCGGCCGCGCCTTCAGCCGGCTGGCCGGAGCGCCTGCCGCATCAGCTCGCGGGTCGGGCCGGCCAGCGACTCGTCGTCGAGTGCGTACTGCAAGGTCGCCTCGATCAGGCCGATGCGGCTGCCGCAGTCGAAGCGCCGGCCCTCGAAGCGGTAGGCGAGGATGCGTTGCTCGGCGAGCAGGGCGGCGATCGCGTCGGTGAGCTGGATCTCGCCGCCGGCGCCGGGCTTGGTCGATTCCAGCAGCCCGAAGATGCGCGGTTGCAGCACGTAGCGGCCGACCACCGCGAGGGTGCTCGGCGCCTCCTCGGGGCGCGGTTTCTCGACGATGCCGCGGATCTCGCCGTGCCGCCCGGTGAAATCTCGGGTCGCGACGATGCCGTAGCTGCGGGTCTGCTCGATCGGCACGTCCTGCACGGCGACCACGCTGGCCTGCTCGCGGGCGGCGAGCTCCACCAGCTGGCGCGTCGCGCCGGGGCCACGGTTCCAGATCAGGTCGTCGGGCAGCAGCACGGCGAAGGGCTGGTCGCCGACCACCGGGCGCGCGCACAGCACGGCGTGGCCGAGGCCCAGCGCCTCGGCCTGGGTGACGAACACCGCGCGCACCTGGCGCGGCAGCACGTCGCGGATCATCGCCAGCAGCTCCGACTTGCCGGCGCGCTCGAGCTTCTGCTCCAGTTCGTAGGCCTTGTCGAAGTAATCGGCGACCGCGTGCTTGTAGCGATTGGTCACGAAGACGAGGGTGTCGCAGCCGGCCTCGATGGCCTCGTCGACGGCGTACTGGATCAGCGGCCGGTCGACCACCGGCAGCATCTCCTTCGGCACCGTCTTGGTGGCCGGCAGGAAGCGGGTGCCAAGGCCGGCGACCGGGAACACCGCGCAGCGGACGCGGCCGCTCACGATGCGCGCCCGCCGCGGATGAGCTGCGGTCGGAAGTTGCCGGTGGTGCGGCCGGTGGCCGGCTGGAACTCGGGGATGGCCTCGCCGATCAGGTCGCGGATCCTCGCCTCGTCGTCGTGCTGCACGGCAAGGCGCAGGGCCGCCAGATGCTGGAGGAACACGTCGAGATCGACGCGGCGCGGTTCGGCCTGGAAGATCTTGGGGTGCACGGTCTGGACGTAGCTCTCGTCGGCGTGGAACAGCTCCTCGTGGAGCTTCTCGCCGGGCCGCAGGCCGGTGTAGCGGACGTCGATGTCGCGGTAGGGCGTGAAGCCGGCGAGCCGGATCATCTGCTCGGCGAGCAGGCGGATCGGCACCGGCCTCCCCATGTCGAGGGTGAAGATGCCGGAGGCCTCGCGCAGGGTGGTGGCCTGCAGGATCAGCTGGCAGGCCTCCGGGATGGTCATGAAGTAGCGGGTGACGTCCGGATGGGTGACGGTGACCGGGCCACCGCGGCGGATCTGCTCGCGGAACCGCGGCACCACGCTGCCGGCGGAATCCAGCACGTTGCCGAAACGCACCGTGACCAGCCGGGTGGCGCTGCCGTGGACGGCGGCCTGGCAGGCCAGCTCGGCGAGGCGCTTGCTGGCACCGAGCATGTTGACGGCATTGACCGCCTTGTCGGTGGAGATCAGCACGAAGGCCGCGACCCCGGCGGCCACCGCCTCGCGCACCAGCACGTCGGTGGCGAGCAGGTTGTTGCGGATCGCCTCGCGCGGCTGCGCCTCCAGCAGGGGCACCTGCTTGTAGGCCGCGGCGTGGAAGACCTCATCGGGCCGCCACTGGGCGAACAGCCGGCGCAGCAGGACGGCATCGCCGCAGTCGCCGAGCTGGAACACCGCCTCGACGGCCGAGAAGCGTTCGCGGAGTTCGAGCTGGAGCTGGTACAGGGCCAGTTCGGAACGTTCCAGCAGCACCAGGCGGGCGACGCCCAGGCCGGCGCACTGGCGGGCCAGCTCGGCGCCGATCGAGCCGCCGGCACCGGTGACGAGCACGGTGCGACCGAGCAGCGTGGCGCGGATCGCCGGCCAGTCCGGCTGCACCGGGTCGCGGCCGAGCAGGTCCTCGATGGCGACGTCCTTCAGGCCGGCATGGAGGGCCTGGCCGTCCAGCAGTTCCTCCGGAGCCGGCATCCGGCAGAAGCGCAGGCGCAGGCGCTCGCACTGGGCGGCGATCCGCCCCAGCGTCTCGCCCTGGTCGCCTGGGAGGGCGATCGCCACGCGGGTGGCGGCGGTCTCCTCGGCGATGCGAGCGAGGTCGTCGAGGCGGCCGAGCACCGGGATGCCCTGGATCTTCGCCCCCTGCAGGCCGGCATCGTCGTCGAGCAGGCCGACGACGTGGAAACGCTCGCTGCGCTGGAGGTCGCGGACCAGGCTCTCGGCGGTCGGGCCGACGCCGAGCACCAGCAGGCGCTCGCCCTGCACCCCGGTGGCCCGCAGCGCCTGGCCGTCCTTCCAGGCCCGGTAGAGCAGGCGCGGCCCGCCCAGCAGCAGCATCAGGGTCGGCGGGTAGAGCAGCAGGGCGAGTCGCGGCACGCCTTCGGCGCGGTCGAGGAACAAGAACAGCAGCAGCGCGATCAGGGCACCGCCCAGCAGGCTGCTGACGAGGATGTTCTTGAGGTCCGGCAGGCTGGCGAAGCGCCACAGGCCGCGGTACAGGCCCATCCGCCAGAACACCAGCAACTGCAGGCCGGCGGCCAGCAGGGTCTCGGCGAGGAAGCCATGGGCCGGCAGCGGCTGGTCGAGCCAGGCGTAGCGCAGCAGCACGAGCCCCTGCCAGGCCAGCACGACCATCCCGAGGTCGTGGAGCACCACCATGGCCCGTCCCAGTGGCCAGCGCAGCCTCATGCCGGAACCTCGCCCTCGAGGCCCCGCGCCAGACGCGGCCGCAACACGCCCCAGGCCAGGGCCAGCAGCCCGGCCGCGGCGGCGCAGGCCAGCCCCGCCATCGTCACGCCCTGCGTGTGTCCGACCATTGCCACTCCCATGCCCAGCAGCGCCCCGAGCCCGGCATAGGCGGTGGCGACGCGGGCGTGACTGTAGCCCTTCCGCACCGCCAACTGGTAGAGGTGGCGACGGTGGGCACTGGCCAGCGGTTCACCATCCATGGCACGGCGCAGCAGGGTGGCCAGCACGTCGACGGCGAACGGCAGGGTCGCGGCGAGCAGCGGGAAGAGCACCGGCGGCGGGCCGGCGCCCGGCGATGCCGGCAGGCCGAGCAGCAGCAGCGCGCCGGCGGCCAGCCCCAGCACGTGGCTGCCGGCATCGCCCATGAACAGACGGGCGCGCGGCAGGTTCCAGGGCAGGAAACCGGCGCAGGCGGCCGCCAGCGCCAGCCCGAACCAGGCGAGGGCGGCATCGCCGAGGCCGAGTGCGAGGAGGCCGAGCACGGCGGCGGACAGGGCGGCGATGCCGTCGATGCCGTCCATGAAGTTCCAGGCGTTGACGAGGAACAGCAGGACACCGGCGGCGGCGAGGACCGCCAGCGGCAGGCCGAGAGCGGTCTCGACCGGCAGCAGGGCGAGCAGGCCGGGGGCGGCCACCAAGGCCAGCGGAGCCACCGCCAGCACCTGGCCGGCGAACTTCCGGCCGGCCCGCAGGCCGCGGCGGTCGTCGAGCAGGCCGAGCAGGGCGACGAGCAGCAACGAGGCCCCGAGGGCGGCGTGCTGCACGGCCGGCAGGGGCAGCAAGGGCACCGCCAGCAGCAGGGCGGCGGCGATGCCGACGCCACCGCCACGCGGGATCGGCCGGACGTGGTTGCTGCGCTGGCCCGGCAGGTCGAGCCAGCCGGCGCGCGCAGCCCAGCGCTGCCAGAAGGCGGCACCGGCCGCGCTGGTGCCGGCGAGCAGCAGGGCCGCCAGCAGGGCCGTCAACGGGGCGTCGGCGGGGCTCACTCGGTGGCCACGTGCGGCAGCGGCTTGATCGTCGCCCACTGCTTGCAGCTCGGGCACTGCCAGTGGTGGGCCCGGGCGCCGAAGCCGCAACCCTGACAGCGGTAGCCGGGCGAGCGGACGATCAGCTGCTCGTTGATCTGCTGCAGGGCCACCAGCAGGCCGCGCGGGTCCGCGGTCTCGCTGCGCAGGGCGAGGTCGATCAGGGCCGCCTCGCCGCGGATCGAGGGCCGCTGCCGCAGGTGCTCGCGCAGGAAGGCCAGCGCCGGCGCCGCGCCCTCCTCGGCCTCGATCCGCCGCACCAGGGCCAGCGCCGGGGACACGCCGGGATAGCGCTCCACCATCTCCAGCAGGAAGCCGCGGGCCCGGGCCGGATGGCCGCTGCGCTCGTAGGCGGCCAGCAGCGACGGCAGCACTTCGGGCAGGAACTCGAGGTCGAGCCGGGCGGCACGCTCGTAGGCACGGATGGCGGCGGCATCGTTGCCCTCGGCCAGTTCGATCTGGCCTTCCAGCAGGGCGGCGCGCACGCTGTTGGCGTCGGCGGCCGAGGCA
This sequence comes from Lysobacteraceae bacterium, assembly GCA_018333835.1. Taxonomy (GTDB): domain Bacteria; phylum Pseudomonadota; class Gammaproteobacteria; order Xanthomonadales; family Xanthomonadaceae; genus Silanimonas. Next base: position 17,286 of record JAGXSL010000127.1, on the reverse strand, counting down.
CGCTCCAGGTGCCTGCGCGCCAGGGCGCCGTCGCCGCGGATCCACGCCCGTTCGGCGAGCTCGCATTCGAACTGCGCGACCAGCCGGCCCATCGGCTCGCCGGTCGCGGTCTCGTAGCGGCGGGCGTGGTCGATGGCCTGCTGCCAGTCGCGCTCGGCCTGGTAGATCGACATCAGGTGGCGCAGGGCCTGCGGGGCCGCCGCGCCCATCTTGACGAGGTCGGCGAACAGGGTCTCGGCGCGGTCGAGCAGGCCGGCGCGCATATAGTCCTCGCCGAGCGCCAGGATGGCGCGGGTGCGCTGGTCGTCGGACAGCCCGGGGCGGGAGATCACGTTCTGGTGCAGCCGGATCGCGCGATCGACCTCGCCGCGGCGGCGGAACAGCGTCCCCAGCGTGAACTGGGTCTCCAGCGTCTCGCGGTCGCGCTCGGCGATCTGCAGGAAGACCTCGATGGCCTTGTCCTGCTGTTCGTTCAGCAGGTAGTTGAGGCCGCGGAAGTAGGTGGCCGAGAGCCGGCTGATGCGTGCCCCGCCGCGGCGCTCGCCGCCGCGGCGGCCGAGGAACCAGCCGATGGTGCCGACCAGTGGCAGCAGCACCAGCAGCCAGGCCAGGCTGATCACCGCGGGCTCCCGTCCTCGCTACCTTCGTGGGCCGGCGGCCTGCCGCCGCGTTGCCGGAGATCCAGGGTCCAGCGCGAGAGCACGACCGCCAGGCCGCCCAGCAAGGCGCCCAGCAGCAGCACCAGCAGCAGGAGCAGGCCCAGCGGCGGCCGCAGTTCGACCCAGAGCAGGTCGAGGGCGACGGGATCGCCGTTCAGGGCGGCCAGGGCCACCCCGAAGGCGACGCAGGCCAGGGCCAGCAGGAGGCGGAGCAGGCGCATGCGGTCACACGGTCCGGGGCTTGCGTGGATGGGTGTGGATTATGGCCGGCCTCAGCCGCCCTGGGGAACCACCGGGTTGACCCGTTCGCGCAATTCCTTGCCCGGCTTGAAGTGCGGGACGTACTTGCCGGGGAGTTCCACCGACTCGCCGGTCTTGGGGTTGCGGCCGAGCCGCGGCGGGCGGAAATGCAGGGAGAAGCTGCCGAACCCGCGCACCTCGATGCGCTGCCCATGCGCCAGGGCCTCGCCCATCATCTCCAGCAGCGACTTGACCCCCAGCTCGACGTCCTCGGGCCGGAGGTGCGACTGCCGCGCGGCAAGCGCTTCGATCAGTTCGGACTTGGTCATCGATCCCTTCGACGGCCGCGTTCAGGGGCGGCGGCCCGGGCGGACCCGGGCCACCGTCGTGCCCGCGATTACTCGCGGTTGCCCAGCTGCTCGCGCAGCAGCGCGCCCAGCTTGGTGGTGCCGCTGGAGGCCTCCGCCGCCGACTTGTTGTACTCGGCGAGCGTCTCCTGCACCTCGGCCTCGTCCTTGGCGCGGATCGAGAGCTGCAGCACGCGGCTCTTGCGGTCGGTGCCGACGATCTTGGCCTCGACCTGCTCGCCGACCTTGAGGTGCTGGCTAGCGTCCTCGACGCGCTCCTTGGCGATGTCCGAGGCGCGGATGTAGCCCTCGACGCCATCGCCGAGGTCGACCGTGGCGCCACGGGCGTCCACGTCCTTGACGGTGCCGGTCACCACCGCGCCCTTCTGGCGCTGGGCGACGAAGGAGCCGAACGGATCCTGCTCCAGCTGCTTGATGCCGAGCGAGATGCGCTCGCGTTCCGGGTCCACGGCCAGCACCACGGCCTCGACGGTGTCGCCCTTCTTGAAGTTGCGGACCACGTCCTCGCCGGTGGTGTTCCAGCGGATGTCGGAGAGGTGGATGAGGCCGTCGATGCCGCCGTCGAGGCCGATGAAGATGCCGAAGTCGGTGATCGACTTGACCTGGCCGGAGACCTTGTCGTTCTTCTTGTGCATGGCCGCGAACGCCTCCCAGGGGTTCGGCGCGCACTGCTTCATGCCGAGCGAGATGCGGCGACGCTCGGCGTCGACGTCGAGGATCATGACCTGGACCTCGTCGCCCAGCTGCACGACCTTGCCCGGGTTGACGTTCTTGTTGGTCCAGTCCATCTCGGAGACGTGGACCAGGCCCTCGACGCCCGGCTCGATCTCGACGAAGGCGCCGTAGTCGGTGACGTTGCTGACCTTGCCGAACACGCGGGCGCCGTTCGGGTAGCGGCGGGCGATGTTGTCCCACGGATCCTCGCCGAGCTGCTTCAGGCCGAGCGAGACACGGTTGCGCTCGCGGTCGAACTTCAGCACGCGGACCTGCAGCTCCTGGCCGACTTCCACCACTTCCGACGGGTGGCGGACGCGCTTCCACGCCATGTCGGTGATGTGCAGCAGGCCGTCGATGCCGCCCAGGTCGACGAACGCGCCGTAGTCGGTGAGGTTCTTGACCACGCCGCTGACGACCGCGCCTTCCTGCAGGCGCTCGAGCAGCTGCTCGCGCTCCTCCGAATGCTCCGACTCGACGACGGCGCGGCGCGACACCACCACGTTGTTGCGCTTGCGGTCGAGCTTGATGATCTTGAACTCGAGTTCCTTGCCCTCGAGGTAGACCGGGTCGCGCACCGGGCGGACATCGACCAGCGAGCCGGGCAGGAACGCGCGGACATCGCGGATGTCGACGGTGAAGCCGCCCTTGACCTTGCCGCTGATGCGGCCGGTGACGGTCTCGGCCTTCTCCATCGCTTCCTCGAGCTCGTCCCACACCATGGCGCGCTTGGCCTTCTCGCGCGACAGCACGGTTTCGCCGAAGCCGTTCTCGAGCGAGTCCAGCGCCACCTTGACGGTGTCGCCGACGTTGACCTCGAGCTCGCCGGCTTCGTTACGGAACTGTTCGATCGGGACGATGCCCTCGGACTTCAGGCCGGCGTTGACGACGACGACGTCGTTGCGGATCTCGACCACGGTGCCCGACACGATGGCACCCGGCTTGAGCTTGTTGAGCGCGGTCTGGCTTTGTTCGAACAGTTCGGCAAAAGATTCGGTCATGGGGATTTCTCTGGTTGGACATCAGGCAACGTGCGCTCGATCGCGCGACGCGCCCACCTGCTGTTGCGCCCTGCGGCGCGTGGGTTACCGCGGGCCGGACGGCCGCGCGGGCGGATCTTCCGCACTGGACCACGGGACGACGGCCAGCACCTGCTGGACCACCTCGCCGATCGACCGGCCGGTGGAATCCAGGAAAAGCGCATCGTCTGCGGGTTTCAGGGGTGCCACCGCACGGCTGGCATCGCGCTCGTCGCGTGCCGTGATTTCGTGCAGAAGACCATCAAAGCTAACAGAAACCCCCTTTTCCTTCAACTGCTTATGCCGGCGGCGGGCGCGCTCCCCGGCGCTGGCGGTGAGGAAGACCTTGAACGGGGCGTCGGGGAAGATCACCGTCCCCATGTCGCGGCCATCGGCCACCAAGCCGGGAAACCGGCGGAAACTGCGCTGAAGATCGGTCAACGCGGCGCGAACCTGCGGATGCGCCGCGATCGCCGAGGCCGCCGCGCCGGCGGTTTCCATGCGCAGCTGGTGGGTCGCGTCCTTGCCGTTGACCCAGACCCTGGGCTCGCCCTCGCCCTCGCCGTCGAAGCGGATGGCGGTGCGCGCCGCGCAGGCGGCGACCGCCTCGGCGTCGGAGAGGTCGATCTGCTCCCAGGCCGCGGCCAGGCCGACGGCGCGGTACAGGGCGCCGGAATCGAGGTAGTGCCAGCCCAGCGCGTGGGCGACCAGGCGGCTCACGGTGCCCTTGCCGGAACCGGAGGGGCCGTCGATGGTCAGGACGGGCGCTTTCGCAGCGACGGCGGAGGCCGGATCGCGGCCGCGGGAGGTCGAGGGACTCATGCGGGGCCGCAGTCTACGCGAGTCGCAGCCCGAACCCGACCCCTCGCGCCAGTGCATCGAAGCCCGGGAAGGAGGTTGCGACGTTGGCGACGTCGTCGATCCGCACCTCGCCCGCCGCACACTGCGCGGCGACGGCCAGGCTCATGGCGATGCGATGGTCGCCGCGGCTGTCGGCACGGCCGCCGCGCAGCGCGCCGCTCCGGGTGCCCGCCGAAGTGCCGGAGCCCGCCTTCGCGGTGAAACCGCTGCCGGTGATCACCGCTCCGTCCGGGGTCTCGTCGATGGCGGCCCCGAGGGCGCGCAGACCCTCGGCCATCACCGCGATGCGGTCGGATTCCTTGACCCGCAACTCGGCCGCGCCGCGGACCACGGTGGTGCCCTCGGCGAGCGCGGCGGCCGCGAACAGGGCCGGGAACTCGTCGATCATGTCCGGCACGAGGGCCTCCGGGATCACCGCGCCGCGCAGGGGCGCGGCCCGGACCTCGAGGTCGGCCACCGGTTCGCCACCCTGCTCGCCGGCCGGGCGCAGCCGGATGTCGGCGCCCATGAGCTTCAGGGCGTCCAGCAGCCCGGTGCGCCGGGGGTTCACGCCGACCCGCTCCAGCACCAGGTGCGAGCCGGGGATCAGGCTCGCCGCCACGAGGAAGAAGGCGGCCGAACTGAAATCGGCCGGGACGTCCACGGACGTGGCCGTGAGCACCCGACCGGGACGGAGGGTGGCGATGCCGGGCGCGAACTCGAGGTCGGCACCGAAGGCCGCCAGCATCCGCTCGGTGTAATCACGGGTCGGATGCGGCTCGCGCACCGTGGTCGGGCCGCTGGCGTAGAGGCCGGCCAGCAGGATCGCCGATTTCACCTGCGCGCTGGCGACAGGACATTCATAATCAATGCTTTGTAGCGCATTCTTCGCGTGGATTCGCAGTGGCGGCAGGCCGCCTTCGCTGTCGATCCGGGCACCCATGCGCTCCAGCGGCTCGATCACGCGGCGCATCGGCCGCTTGCTCAGGGAGGCATCGCCGGTGAGCACGCTGTCGAAGCCCTGCCCGGCGAGCAGGCCGGCCAGCAGGCGCATGCCGGTGCCGGCATTGCCGCAGTCGAGAGGGCCTTCGGCCGCACGCAGGCCGTGCAGACCGACGCCGTGGACGAGCCGCTCGCCCTCGCCCGGTGCCTCAATACGCACGCCGAGGCGCTGCAGGATGGCCGCAGTGGCGCAGGTGTCCTCGCCTTCGAGGAAGCCGGTGACGCGGGTCGTGCCCTCGGCCAGCGCGCCCAGCATCACGGCGCGATGCGAGACGGATTTGTCGCCGGGCACGCGCAGGCGGCCGGCCAGCGGGCGGCCGGGGGCGGCGATCCAGGCGGGGGCACCGTGGCCGCCGCTCATCGGCCGGCACCCTCGGACGGTCGCGACAGCGGCACGCCATCGCCATGGGCGGTGAGTCCGGCCTCGGACACCACGGCATCCAGCGCCTTCAGCAGCCTCGCGTTCTGCTCGACCTTGCCGACGGTGATCCGTAGACAAGCGGGCAGGCCGTAGCCGCGCATCGGCCGCACCACGATGTCGCGGGCCAGCAGGCCGCGGTCGATGGCCATGGCGATCTCCGGCGTGCCGAAATCGACCAGCAGGAAATTGGTCTGCGAGGGGTGCACGAACCAGCCGCGGGCCTGGAGTTCGAGGGCCAGCGCCTCGCGGTTGCCGGCGGTCTCGTGCAGCACGGTGGCGATGTGCGCTTCGTCCTTGAGCGCCGCGGCGGCCGCCGCGAGGCCGGGGCTGTTGACGTTGAAACTCTCGCGGACCCGCTCCATCACCGCCACGATGCCGGGGTCGGCCACCAGCACCCCGACCCGCAGCGCGGCCAAGCCGTGCAGCTTCGAGAAGGTGCGCGTCACCAGCAGATTCGGGTACTTGCGAAGTAAACTTAAAGCGGATTCGCAGCCGGGCTGGGCAAGGAACTCGCCGTAGGCCTCGTCCACCACCACCAGCGTGTCCGGCCCGGCGGCGGCGAGCAGGCGCTCGAGCTGGGCGCTCGTCAGCCAGGTACCGGTCGGGTTGTTCGGGTTGGCCAGCATCACCAGCCCGTGCTCCGGGCGCAGAGCGGCGACCATGGCGTCGATGTCGTGCCCCCGGGGCTGGGTCGGGTGGTCCTTGGGCAAGGCCTCGACCACGTCGAGGCGGGCGTTCGCCGCCTGCGCCGCCAGCGGATACACCGCGAAGCAATAGCGCGACACCAGCACCGGGCGCTCCGGGCCGGCGAAGACCTGGGCGACCTGCATCAGCAGCTCGTGGGTGCCGTTGCCGAGCAGCAGCCACTCGCACGCCACCCCGAAGGCCTCCGCCAGCGCGTGCTTCAGCACGCCGCCGCGCGGGTCGGGGTAGAGCTCGAGGCTGTCGAGTTCGGAACGCAGCGCGGCCAGAGCCAGCAGGCTCGGACCCCAGGCGCTCTCGTTGCCGCCGAGTTCGAGCAGGCCCTGCTCGCCGGCCCGGTTGCGCAGGGCGACGATGTCGTGGCCGGGATCGTAGCTGGCGAGGCCGCGGATGCCGGGGTTCGCCAGCGCGCTGAAATCGCGGCCCGATCCTGCGGCCCGCCCCTGCCCGCCGCCGGCGGGCGCGCCCTGCTCCCCCGCCATCAGAGCACCGCCACCGGGTAGGAACCGAGGATCTTCACCGACGAGGCGAAGGCACCCAGTTGTTGCAGGGCGGCCTGCATCTCCGGCTGGTCGACGTGGCCGGAGACGTCGATGAAGAAGGCGTACTCCCAGCGCCGCGTGTGGGCCGGCCGCGACTCGATGCGGTTCAGCGACAGCCCGGCGTCGGCGAAGGGCTTCAAGATGCCGAACAGCGCGCCCGGCTGGTCGTTCACGAACACCAGCAGCGAGGTGCGGTCGTGGCCGCAGGTCGGCAGCAGCTCGCGGCCGAGGACGAGGAAGCGGGTGGTGTTGTCGGCGCGGTCGTTGACCGGCCCGGCGATGGTCTTCAGGCCGTAGACGTGCCCGGCCGACTCGCCGGCGAGTGCTGCGGCATCGTCGGCGTTGCGGGCACGGCGCGCGGCGTCGGCATTGCTCGGCGTCGGCACCAGCTCGGCCTTCGGCAGGTTCTGCCGCAGCCAGGCCCGGCACTGGGCGAGTGACTGCGGGTGCGCGTGGACGCGCTCGATGTCCTCGATGCGACCGGTGCGACCCAGCAGGTACTGGTGGATGCCGAGCTCGACCTCGCCGCAGATCTTCAGCGAGGAGGTCAGGAACATGTCGAGCGTGGACTGGATCGTGCCCTGCCCCGAATTCTCGACCGGCACCACGCCGAAGTCGGCATTGCCGGCCTCGACCTCCTGGAACACCTCCTCGATGCTCGCCAGCGGCAGGCCCTTGGCCGAATGGCCGAAGTGCTTGTGCACGGCCTGCTGCGAGAAGGTGCCCTCGGGCCCGAGGTAGCCGACCTTCAGCGGCTCCTGCTGGGCGAGGCAGGCCGACATGATCTCGCGGAACAGGCGCACCAGCACCTCGTCCGCCAGCGGCCCCTCGTTGCGGTCGACCACGCGGCGCAGCACCTGCGCCTCGCGCTCGGGGCGGTAGTAGTCGACGGCGGCCTTGAGCGGCCCCTTGGCGCGGCCCACCTGCTGCGCCCAGCGGGCGCGCTCGGCGATCAGCCGCTGGATCTGCTCGTCGATACCGTCGATGCGGGCGCGGACCTGGGCGAGGTCGAGCGGTTCCGCCCCCTCCCCGGTCGCCGCTTGCGGTTCATCGGCCATGGCTCACCCGTGCCTCCGGGCGAAATCGCCCATGAAGTCGACCAGCGCTGCGACCGCCTCGTAGGGCAGCGCGTTGTAGAGCGAGGCGCGCATGCCGCCGAGGTCGCGGTGGCCCTTCAGCGCCAGCAGGCCGGCGGATTCCGATTCCTTCAGGAAGGTGGCATCGAGCGCGGCGTCATACAGCATGAAGGGCACGTTCATCAGCGAGCGCGCGTCCACGGCGACCGGGTTGCGGTAGAAGCCGCCGCTGCCGTCGATGGCGGCGTACACGGCCCCGGCCTTGCGGCGGTTGCTGGCCTCGAAGGCGGCGAGGCCGCCCTGCTCCAGCATCCACTCGAACACCAGGCCGGCGAGGTACCAGGCGAAGGTCGGCGGCGTGTTGAGCATCGAGCCCTGCTCGGCATGGGCCTTGTAGCTCAGGATCTTGGCGCGCGGCTGGCCGGCGCGCTCCAGCAGGTCGCGGCGGATCACCATCACCACGAGGCCCGAGGGGCCGATGTTCTTCTGGGCACCGGCGTAGATCACGCCGTACTTCCTGACGTCGACCGGGCGCGACAGGATCGAGCTGCTGAAATCCGCGACCAGCGGCACACCGCCGGTTTCGATGGCATCCGGGAACTCGACGCCGTGGATGGTCTCGTTGGCGACGAGGTGCACGTACGCCGCAGAGGGATCGATCGCGTAGGAACCCACCGCCGGAAGGGTCGTGTAGTTCGAGGCCGCGGTATCGGCGACGACGTGGACGGCGCTGTGCGCCTTGCCCTCGCTGGCGGCCTTCTTGCTCCAGGCGCCGGTCACGAGATGATCGACGCGCTCACCCGGCGCCGCGAGGTTCATCGGCAGCAGGGCGAAATGCGTGGTCGCGCCGCCCTGCAGGAACAGCACGGCGTAGTCCTCGGGGATGCCCATGAGCCTGCGGAGGTCGGCCTCGGCCTTCTCGGCCACGGCGATGAAGGCCTTGCCGCGGTGCGAGACTTCCATCACCGAGGCGCGCTCGCCACCCCATTCGAGCAGCTCGGCCTGCGCCCGGCGCAGCACCGGCTCCGGAAGCACCGCCGGACCGGCGCTGAAATTGAATCCCCGCGACATCTGCACCCCCCTGGTCGAAACGCCGACGCTAGCACGCGTCCAGATCGCCTCGACAGTAGGCAAGCCGATTAGAGTCGAATCTCGAAATGCCCGTTTGGGCATCTGCCGCGCGGGCGGTCAGCCGCGCGGCGCGTAGACGAAGAACGCGGTCAGCGCGGCGGCGAGTGCCGCGGCGGCGGCGACCAGCAGGTAGAGGCCGCCGGGATCGCGCGAGGGCGGTGCTTCCTCGTGGCCGGGAGCCGCGGGCGGGGCCGGTGCCACCAGCGGGCTGCGTGGCGGCGGCGCGATGCCCGGGGATTCCAGCAGCAGACGCTGCTCGCCAAGTTCGATCTGGTCGCCGGGGGCCAGCAGGGCCGCATCGACCGGGTGGCCGTTGACCCGCAACAGGGCGGCGCCGGAAAGGGCGCGGAGCACCCAGCGCCCGCCCTCGCCAGGTTCCAGCACGGCATGGCGGTCGAGCACGCCGGCGGCGTCGAGGCGGAGGTCGCAGGCGTTGCCGGAGCCGATCAGCATCGACCCGCCGAGCAGGGGTTGGCAGCGGCCGAACCAGCCGCCGTTGAGACCGCGGAGCGCCTGCCGCGGCGGCGGATCGTGGCGCGAACCGTTGCTGGCGGCGGGACGGGGCGGCGGCAGGTCGGCCTCGATGCGGACCTGCACCGTGCCGAGGCAGACGAGGTCGCCGGGGCGCAACCAGGCGAGGCGTCGCACCGGGCGCGCGTTGAGCACCACGCGGGCATCCTCGGGAACGGTCAGCCAACGCCCGCGCCGGCCACTGGCGAACACGGCGTGCAGGGGTGCGAGGCCGGGGATGGCGACGGCGGTGCCGCCACCGGGCGCGCTGCCGACGCCGACCTGGCCGTGCTCGACCGGCACGGCGGCGTGCTCGCCATTCGGAAACGTCAGTCGCATCGTCGCTCCATGGCGGCGAACGGTAGCACAGCGTTCACGCTGGCCGGACCCGTCGCCGGTCGCGCAGAATCGGCCGGCCAGGAGGAGCCGATGAGCCAGATCGACATCCGGCGCGCGCACGCGCTGCCGCTGAAGGACGCCCGCAGCAAGGTCGAACGGATCGCCACCGCGATCGCCGCCCGCTTCGACCTCGAATGGGGCTGGGAAGGCAACGTCCTGCGCTTCCGCCGCAGCGGGGTCGAGGGTGAGATCGCGGTGGCCGCCAAGGCCATCCATGTCCGCGCCCGGCTGGGCTTCCTGCTGTTCGCGATCCGGCCAGCGGTCGAGCGCGAGATCCACCGCGTCATGGACGAGGAGTTCTCCTGAAAGGCCGCCATCGGAAGACCACGGTCAGGGGCCGAAGGGCGCCGGATGGGCGGCGAACAGGCGGCGGCTGACCTCGCGCTCGCCGGCTTCGATGCGGGCCAGGAAGCGTTCGGCGCCACCGAGGCGGTCGAAGGCGTCGAAGCCGCGTTCGAGGAAACCCTGGAGCTCGGCGAGGCCGGCCGCCCGCGCCGGCAGCCGGGCGGCGCGCAGGATGCGGTGCACGCCGTGGCGGCGCACGGCGGCGTCCAGGCTGCGGCCCACCGCCACCACCAGGTCGATCTGCCGGGCCCGCAGCCGTGGCAGCCCGCAGGCGCGGTAGACCGTGCCGTAGCGTTCGACGTCGAGGCGGCGCCAGCGCCGCTCCGCCATCGCCGTCGACATCCGCAGGTCGAGCGCCTGGCTGATCACGTGCAGGCCGATCGCGTCGCGGGCCGCGACCAGCAGGCTGCCGGGCAGCAGGTGGACCATCACCGGCATGATCCTCTCGAGGTCGCGGTCGCGGCTGCTGAAATCGCGATCGCCGTAGAGGTCGCTGAGGAAGAAGCGGCCGGCCGCGTGCATGGCCGGGTCGGCGAGCACGTCGACGAAACTGGCCTCGAGGCGCGCCGCCTGCCACTGCCGCAACACCGGCAGCAGGGCCACCGCCTCGCGGGGGGCGCTGGCACCGACCCGGCGCAGGGCCTGCAGGCGCAGCAGGATCGACCGCTTCAGGCCCTCGCGCACCGCCTGCTCCGCCATCGCCGCCTCCAACCCGACCGTCCCGATGCCGACATGATGCGGCAGGACGGGCTGGGGCTAGAATCGGCCATCGTCCTTCCCTCCGGCCCGCCATGCTCCTTGTCCAGCCCGCCCGCCCCGGCACGCCGAGCCGCAGTCGCATCGGCCTCGCCATCGCCGGCGGCGGCCCCACCGGCGGCATGTACGAGCTGGGCGCCCTGCGCGCCCTGGAGCGCGCCATCGAAGGCCTGGACCTGACCCGGCTGGAGGTCTACGTCGGCGTCAGCTCCGGGGCCTTCCTCGCCGCCGGGCTGGCCAACCGCCTCGACACCGCCGCGATGTGCCGGGTCTTCCTGACCGGGCAATCCGAGGTGCGCTTCCACCCCGGGCTGTTCCTGCGCCCGGCCCTGGCCGAGTACCTGCGCCGGGCCGGGCACACCCCGACACTGCTGCTGCGCTGGGCCGGGGAGGCCCTGCGCGATCCGGGCTCGGCTTCCTTCGGCGAACTGCTGGGCCATCTCGGCGGCGCCATCCCGAACGGCCTGTTCGACAACGAGGGCATCGAGCGCTTCCTGCGCCGGCTGTTCACGAGCGGTGGACGGAGCAATGATTTCCGCGAACTGGAGCGGCCGCTGTTCGTGGTCGCCGTCGACCTCGACAGCGGCAAGACCGTGCGCTTCGGCGCGCCCGGCTGGGACGACGTGCCGATCTCCCGCGCGGTGCAGGCCAGCGCCGCCCTGCCCGGCCTGTACCCGCCGGTCTGCATCCGCGACCACCACTTCGTCGACGGCGCCCTGCGCCGCACCATGCACGCCTCGATCGCGCTGGATCGCGGCGTCGACCTCCTGCTCGGCATCAATCCCTTCGTGCCCTTCGATGCCAGCGGCGGCGGCAAGCGCCCGGCCGGGATGAAGCGGCTCGCCGAGGGCGGCCTGCCGCTGGTGCTGTCGCAGACCTTCCGCACCCTGCTGCAATCCCGCGTGCAGGTGGGGCTGGAGAAATACGCCCGCCAGTACCCGGACACCGACCAGCTGGTGATGGAGCCGGACGAGGACGATGGCGAGATGTTCTTCACCAGCGTCTTCAGCTACCGCAACCGCCTGAAGGTCTGCGAGTACGCCTTCCGCAGCACCCTGCGCGACCTGCACCGGCGTCGCGAGCAGCTCGCCCCGCTGTTCGCCCGCCACGGCCTGCGGCTGCGCACCGAGCTGCTCGATGCCGGTGGCCTGTCGATCCTCGACGGGGTGGGGCCGGAGCGGCCGCGCAGCGCGACCACGGCCCGCCTGCACCGGGCGCTGGACCTGCTGCAGGAACAGTTGGCGGCGGAATCCGCGCCACCACCGGCGGCGCGCTCCCGTGGCCGCCGCCCCCGCCGCCGGCTGGTGTGAATGCTCTAGCGGCGAAGCCAAGACTGCATCCACGTTCCCGCACCCCGAACAGGACTCCGGCCCATGGCCAAGCTCAAGAAATCGACCCGCCGCAAGGCGACCACCACCCCGGACCATGACCTGCAGGCCACGGCCGAGCGGATCTCGCGCGGGCTGACCGAATCGGCGCAGCAGATCTGGCTGGCCGGCGTCGGCGCCTTCCAACGCGCCCAGCTCGAGGGCTCGAAGCTGTTCGACGCCCTGGTCAAGGAAGGCTCCAGTTTCGAATCCGCCACCCGCAAGCTCGCCACTGGCCAGGTGGATGCGGTCCGCGACGCCGTCGAGGAGCGCGTCGACACCGTGCGCGGCCGTGCCGTCGACACCTGGGACCGGCTGGAGAAGGTCTTCGAGGAGCGCGTGCAGCGTGCCCTCACCCGCCTCGGCGTGCCCACCCGCGAGGATCTGGTCGAGCTGAACGACCGGGTCGAGGCCCTGACCCGCGCCATCCGCCAGCGCCCCGTGGCCGCATCGACCCGCGCCACCGGCAAGGCCGGCGGCAAGGCGGCGAAGTCCGGCGCCAAGGCGGCGAAGCCCGCCGCCAAGGCCTCGGCGCGCAAGCCGGCCAAGGCCGCCGGGACGCGCGCCCGCAAGCCCGTCCTGGCCACCGTCGCCACCCCGCAAGCCCCGCAGGGCTGACCGGCGACCGGCAGCCACCCCTGCGCCCGCGGCCCCGCCGCAGGCGCAGGGATCGCGCTGACCGCCACCGCGAGGGGAAGCGGTGGCTTGCTACAGTGGCCTCCCTTCCGACCGGGATCCCGCCGTGCCGCCGATCGTCTCCATCCTCGTCGCCCTGCTGCTCGCCGCCACCCTGATCCTCGGCGCGCACTTCTACTTCAACCGCATCCAGCGCCGCCGCAAGTTGCTGGAGATCGGCACCGAAGTGCTGGCCTCGCGGAGCTGGAAGGACGGCCTCGAACTCCTGGCCAAGGCACTGGCCGCGGATGGCGCGCGGATCGAGGGGCTGGTGGGCGACAAGGGTGTGCCGCTGGCGGAGCGCCTGCTGCGGCGCGACAGCGGCAGCACCCTGCTGGTCTACAAGCACGGCACCGCCTACCGCATCGCCGCCCCCGCCCTGGTCGAGGCGCAGCGCCGGCGCGAGGAACTGGGGGCCGACGCACTCTGCATCGCCACCCTCGGCAGCATCGATCCGGCCGCCGCCAAGCAGGCCGGGCGCGACGGCATCCAGGTCATCGACGGTGCCGCGCTGTGGCTGCTGGTCGAACCCTTCGTCGAGGAACACGTCCGCCGCGAGGTGGCCCGCGAGGCCGATGAGGCGGTGAAGCGCCCGCGCGCCCTCGCCACCACGGCCGCCGCCCTGCTCGGCGCCGCCATCGTGGTGCTGAACCTGCCGCCGCCCGGCCCCGATCCCGCCGCGACCACGGCGGTCCCCGCCGCGCCGCGCACCGGCGCTGCGCCGGCGGCCACCGCCGCTCCGCCGCCGGCCGGCACGGAGGCCGAGGCCGAAGCCGAGGCCCAGCGCGAGGTGCGGCGCACCGCGCTGGCCCTCGCCATGATCGACATCGAAGGCGTGGAGAACGCGGCCTGGGCGAGCAGCACCACCCTAGTGGTCGAGCTGCTGCCCGGCGCCACCGTCGAGGCGGTGTTCGCCGCCAGCTGCGGCCTCGCCAAGCAGTTCCCGGAACTGCGCGACGTGCGCTTGCAGTTCGAATCGGCCGACCCCGCCGAGGGCGTGCGCTGGCGGCGCTGCGGCTGAACCCCGCCGCTACCAGTGCACGCCGCGCATCAGGGCGGCGAAGGCGATCTGCTCGTTGGTCGGCTTCTCGCCCTCGCGCACGCCCTTGATGCCCTTGGCCGCGGCCGAGTCCGGGAACAGCTCGTAGGCGGTGTTCATGATGATCTCGTAGGCCTTCGGCGCCACCGCGTTCAGCACTCCGGCGAAGATGCCGAGGCGGGTCGCGACCCGGCTCGGTCGCTCGATGATGGCCTGCACGACCAGGTCGGCGGCTTCCTCCGGGGTCAGGGTCGGCACCGAGTCGTACATCTTGGTCGGCGCGATCATCGGCGTCTTCACCAGCGGCATGTTGACCGTGGTGAAGTGGATGTTGCGGTTGGAAAGCTCGCCCTGGGCGCAACGGCTGAAGGCGTCGAGCGCCGCCTTGGAGGCGACGTAGGCCGAGAAGCGCGGGGAATTGGCCAGCACGCCGATCGAGGAGATGTTGATGACGTGGCCGCCGCCGCGCTCGATCATCGCCGGCAGCACGCCCATGATCAGGCGCAGGCTGCCGAAGTAGTTGAGCTGCATGGTGCGCTCGAAGTCGTGGAAGCGGTCGAAGCTCAGCTCGATCGAGCGGCGGATCGAGCGGCCGGCGTTGTTGACCAGGATGTCGACCGGGCCGACCTCGGCCTGCACCTTCTGCACCAGCGCGTCGCAGCTGGCGAGGTCGGTGAGGTCGGCGGTGTAGGCATGGCACTGGCCGCCCTTGGCGCGGATCTCGTCGCGGGCCTTGAACAGTTCCTCCTCGCCGCGGGCGCAGATCACCACCCGGGCACCGGCCTCGGCGACCTTGTGGGCGGCGGCGAGCCCGATGCCCGAGGAACCGCCGGTGATCAGCACCACCCGGCCCTCGACCTTGCCGCGCAGCGAGCGGTCGATGAACAGGTCGGGGTCGAGGTGGCGCTGCCAGTAGTCCCAGAGCCGCCAGGCGTAGTCCTCGAGCTTCGGCACCTCGATGCCGCTGCCCTTGAGCGCACGCTCCACCTCGCGGGTGTCGAAGCGGGTCGGGTAGGTGATGTAGCCGAGCGCCTGCGGCGGGATGCGCAGGTCCTTGAGCAGCACCTTGCTGAAGCGCTGCACCGGCGGCAGGTTCATCAATGCGCTGCGGATGTAGCCGGGCACCACGGCGAACATGCGGGCGTCGATGCGCATGCTCATCTCCGGGGCGTTGGCGGCGCGGGCGAACAGGTTCATCACCTCGCCGATGCGCAGCGGCGCCGGGTCGACCAGGTGGAAGCACTTGCCGTCCAGCCCGCGCTTGTGGGCGATGTGGTCCATCGCCTCGACCACGAAATCGACCGGCACCAGGTTGATCCGCCCGCCCTCGATGCCGAGCGTCGGCATCCATTGCGGCAGCGCCTGGCGGATCTTCTTGATCAGCGTGAACAGGTAGTAGGGGCCGTCGATCTTGTCCATCTCGCCGGTGCGGCTGTGGCCGATCACCACGCCGGGGCGGTAGATGCGGTACGGCACCGGGCAGGACGTGCGCACCAGCCCCTCGGACTCGTGCTTGGTGCGGAAATAGGGGTCGTCCAAGCCCTCCGCCTCGGCGAACATGTCCTCGCGGAACACGCCGGGGTAGAGGCCGGCGGCGGCGATCGAACTGGTGTGGTGGAAGCACTGCGCCTTCACCACGCCGGCGAATTCCATGGCGTGCCGGGTGCCCTCGACGTTGGCGACGCGCTGCGACTCGGCATCCGCCGTGAGGTCGTAGATGGCGGCGAGGTGGAAGACGTGCTTCACCTTGCCGGTCAGCGCCTTCAGCTGGGCGGCGCTGAGGCCGAGCTTGGGCTTGGCAAGGTCGCCGCTGACCGGGATGACGCGCTTCCGGTCCCAGCCCATGCGCGCGGCGGTCTCCTCGAACTTCTTCTGCGAGCCCTTGCGCACCAGCACGTGGATGCTGCCCCTGCGCTTGAGCAGCCGCTCGACCAGGAAACGGCCGATGAAGCCGGTGCCGCCGGTCACGAAATACGCCATGTCGTCCTCCCCCGGGATCGCCTGTGGCCACCGCCGCGCGCGGCTTCGGGCCTGCGGCTACGGTGCCAGAGCGCCCGTTCGCGGGCAAACCCCGGCGCCGCGTTGACCCCCGCGCCGGCGGCATGCTATTTCCTGCGGGACGATGCCCTGGGACCCGCCGCGATGTCCGACCTGAAGACGCAGTTCGAGAACGCCAAGGAGGCCGTCAAGGGCCTCCCCGAACGCCCCGACAACGACACCCTGCTGCGGCTCTACGCCCTGTTCAAGCAGGGTTCGGAAGGCGACGTCCACGGCGAGAAGCCGGGTTTCTTCGATTTCGTCGGCAACGCCAAGTACGAGGCCTGGGAAAAGTTGAAGGGCATGGGCCGCGAGCAGGCGATGCAGGAATACATCGACCTGGTCAAGCGCCTGACCGGCTGACGCGGAGCCGCCCGATGGCCGCCCAGACCCGGCAACGGATCCTCGACTGCGCGCTGGCGATGTTCAACGCCCAGGGCGAACCGAACGTCACCACCAACCACATCGCCGACGAGCTGGAGATCAGCCCCGGCAACCTGTACTACCACTTCCGCAACAAGGACGACATCATCGAGCAGCTGTTCAGCCGCTACGAGGAGCGGATCAGCGAGGCGATGGCGGTGCCGGCGACGCGGCTGCCGAACCTGGAGGACATCTGGCTGCAGATGCACCTGGTGTTCGAGTGCATCTGGGACTACCGCTTCCTGTACCGCGACCTGGTCGACATCCTGAGCCGCAACCGCCGCCTGCGCCTGCGCTTCGCGCGCATCCTCAAGCGCGCCACCGACAACGCCAACCAGGTGGTGCGCGGGCTCGGCCGCGCCGGCATCGTCCGCGCCTCGCCGGCCGAGATGGAGGCGTTCTCGACCAACCTGCTGGTGCTGGCGACCTTCTGGCTCAACTACGCGGCGGCCCGCGGCGAGGCCGACGAGGCGCGCTCGATCCGGCAGGGCATCGTGCAGGTGATGATGCTGATCGCGCCTTTCCTGCGCGACGCCGAGCGCGTGCACCTGCACACGCTGAGCCAGGCCTACCTCGACTGATTCCGTCGGACGGATTCAGGCGCGGCGGCGGCGCAGCGGGCGGGCCGGCTTGCGGGCGGCACCAAGCCCTCCAACCAGGCCGCCGAGGCGGTCGCCGAAGCGGCGTGCCTCGCCGGCCAAGGGGGCGATCCGCTGGCCGGCCGCGGCGGCGAGCCGCAGGGCTTCGCGGCGGCCGCACAGTACCGCGCCGATCGAGGCGAGCAGCAGGTTGCGGGCGTTGAGGGGCGCGCTGGACGTCGCGCGGCTACGGGAACGAGAAACCTTGCTGTCCATGGGGAACACCGTTCGTGGCACCGCCCAAGCTGGCGGCTGGGGCCAGTCTCGGCAGCCGACCCCGAGCTTTCACACTAGACGAAACCGTCGCTTCGCCGCAGGCTTTGCGTCGGCCCAAGGGAGCCCAAGGCATGGCGACGAGGAAGAAAAGCGGCTGGACGGCGATG
>JAGXSL010000126.1 GCA_018333835.1 Lysobacteraceae bacterium | reverse complement strand
CCGGCTTTGCTCGAACGGATCGCCCGCGCCGAGGCCGAAGCCCCGGCCGCGGCCTGACCCCCTCTGGAGATGCCCATGCACCCGCACCCCCCGCTGCTCCGCCCCGCCGTCCGCGGCCTGGCGCTCGCCCTGCTCGCCGCCTCGCTGGGCGGTTGCGCCTGGTTCCGCGGCGAGCCGGCCTACCTCGCCGCCGTCGAAGGCCGTCCGCTCGAAGTGCCGCCGGACCTGGTGCTGCCGTCCTCGGCGGGGGCCCTGCAGATCCCGCCGACCGCGGCGGTCGCCGCATCGCCCGGCGAGCTCCCGCCGCGGGTCGTCGATGGCGCCGTCGGCGGCTTCCACCTCGACGACAGCAGCGAAGGCGCGTTCCGCCGCGTCGGCATCGCGCTGGGCCGGGTCGAGGGCGTGGATTCCAGCACCGCGGTGCCGGCGCTGAACGCCTACGAGGTGCGCTACCGCGGCGAGGAGATGCTGCTGCGGCTGCGGCCGCAGGACGGACGGGTGCAGGTCGATGCCATCGGCGCCGACGGCCGTCCGCTGGACACGCCGGCGGCCCGTGGCCTGCTGGAGGCCCTGCGCCAGCGCCTGCTGTAAGGCTCTCAGCGCAGCAGTTCGCCGAGCTTGCCCGGCTTGCCGTCCCATTCGGCGGCGTCGGGCAGGGGGTCCTTGCGGGTGGTGATCACCGGCCATTGCGCCGCCAGTTCGCGGTTGAGGGCGATCATGCCCTCCTGCCCGGCCGGCACGTCGTCCTCGGGGTAGATCGCCTTGGCCGGGCACTCCGGTTCGCACAGCGTGCAGTCGATGCACTCGTCCGGGTCGATGACCAGGAAGTTCGGGCCCTCGTGGAAGCAGTCCACCGGGCAGACCTCGACGCAGTCGGTGTACTTGCAGCGGATGCAGTTCTCGGTGACGACGAAGGGCATGGGCGGGCGTCCCATACGACAAAGCCCGGCGGGCCGGGCTTGGTCGGGAATTGGCGCTCCCTACGGGATTCGAACCCGTGTTTTAGCCTTGAGAGGGCCACGTCCTAGGCCTCTAGACGAAGGGAGCGGAGGTTGGTCGCGTCCTGCGAGTCCAGTACGATAGCGGATTCGACTCCTCCGGCACAAGCCCACGGGCACCGGCACCGCAGCAGGGAACCGCAACACCCATGTCCGAAACCGCCGCCGTCCAACCCCTGGTGATCCCGCGCGAGTCGCACCCGATTTCGCGGCGGAACATCAGCCCGGCGGCCCTGAAGGTGCTCTACGGACTGCGCGACGCCGGCTACCAGGGCTTCCTGGTCGGCGGCGCGGTGCGCGACCTGCTGGCCGGCCTGCAACCCAAGGATTTCGACGTCGCCACCGACGCCACCCCGGAACAGGTGCGCGCGGTGTTCCGCAACTGCCGCCTGATCGGCCGCCGCTTCCGCCTCGCCCACGTGGTGTTCGGCCGCGAGATCATCGAGGTCGCCACCTTCCGCGCCAACGATGGCGGCGAGGGCGAGGGCCGCGAGACCGAGGACGACGGCCGCCTGCTGCGCGACAACGTCTACGGCACGATCGAGGACGACGCCGTGCGCCGCGACTTCACCGTCAACGCGCTGTACTACGCGATCGGGGATTTCTCGGTGCGCGACTACGTCGGCGGCCATGCCGACGTGCAGGCGCGGCGGCTGCGCCTGATCGGCGAGCCGGAACGGCGCTACCGCGAGGACCCGGTGCGCCTGCTGCGCGCGGTGCGGCTGGCGGCCAAGCTCGGTTTCGAGATCGACCCCGCCACCGCCGCGCCGATGGCCGCGATGGCGCCCCTGCTGGCCGGCGCCGCCCCGGCCCGGCTGTTCGACGAATCGCTCAAGCTCTTCCTCGCCGGCCATGCCGAGCGCAGCTTCCTCGGCCTGGAGCGCCACCATCTGTTGCCGGCCCTGCTGCCGGAAGCCGCCGCGGCCCTCCGTGCCCACCGCAACGGCAGCCTGCGGGCGATGGTCCTCGAGGGCCTGCGCAACACCGATGCCCGCATCGCCGCCGGCAAGCCGGTGACGCCGGCCTTCCTCTACGCCGTGCTGCTGTGGCCGGCCTACTGCCGCGAACTGGCGCGCTTGCAGGCGCAGGGCGCGGACCCGGTGGTGGCGCAACAGCGCGCCGCCGACCGCGTCGTCCTGCACCAGGCCCAGCGCATCGCCCTGCCGCGCCGCTTCTCGCTGCCGATGCAGGAGATCTGGATGCTGCAACCGCGCTTCGGCCTGCGCCAGAAGAAGCGGGTCCAGCGCCTGCTCGCGCATCCGCGCTTCCGCGCCGCCTACGACTTCCTCGAACTGCGCGCCGGCATGGCGCCGGAGCTGGCCGCGGAGCTGCGCTTCTGGCGCGAGGCGCAATCCACGGCGGCCGTGGTCGACTGAGGCCGCGGATGGCGGAAGCAAGGCGCGCCTGGATCGGCCTGGGTGGCAACCTCGGCGAGGTTTCCCGGGCCTTCGACAGCGCGCTCGAGGCGCTGGCCGCGACGCCCGGCCTCGCCGTGCTGGCGCGCTCGGCGCTGTACCGCACCCCGGCCTGGGGCGTGCTCGAACAGCCGTCCTTCCTCAACGCCGCCGTCGCCCTCGAGAGCCGGCTGGGGCCGATCGAACTGCTCGACCGCTTGATGGCGGTGGAGCGCCAGCATGGCCGCGACCGCACCCGGGAACGGCGTTGGGGCCCGCGCCGACTCGACCTCGACCTGCTCGCCATCGATGGCGTGGTGTTGCAGCATCCGCGGCTGCTGCTGCCGCACCCGCGTGCGCACGAGCGCGCCTTCGTGCTGGTGCCCTGGGCCGAGATCGCCCCGGATTTCCTGCTGCCCGGGCACGGCCGGCTCGCCGACCTGCGCGATGCGCTGGATCGTTCGGGCATCGAGGCGATACCTTAGTCGCCCGCCCGCTGCCAGGCCCTCCGATCCCGATGTACGCCGCCGAAGCCCCGCCGCCGCGCCCGGCGACCACCGTGCCCGGGCTTGCGCGCCTCAAGCGCGAGGGCCAGCCGATCGTCGCCCTGACCGCCTACGACGCCAGCTTCGCCGCGGTGCTCGAGGCGGCCGGCGTCGACCTCGTGCTGGTCGGCGATTCGCTCGGCATGGTGGTGCAGGGCCATGCCAGCACCCTGCCGGTGACGGTCGACGACATCGTCTACCACTGCCGCGCGGTGGCCCGCGGGCTGCGCTCGGCCCTGCTGGTGGCCGACATGCCCTTCGGCGCCGACGCCACGCCGCTGCATGCCCTCGAGGCTTCGCTGCGCATGCTCAAGGAGGGCGCGGCGGCGATGGTGAAGATCGAGGGGGCGGGGCCCAAGCTCGAGACCCTCCGCTTCCTCGTCGAGCGCGAGATCCCGGTCTGCGCCCACCTCGGCCTCACCCCGCAGTCGGTGCACCGGCTCGGCGGTTACAAGGTGCAGGGCCGCGAGGCCGCCGCCGCCGAGCAGTTGAAGCGCGATGCGCTGGCGGTCGAGGCCGCCGGCGCCAGCGCGTTGGTGCTGGAGTGCGTGCCCTCGGCCCTGGCCGAGGCCATCACCCGCAGCCTCGCCATCCCCACCATCGGCATCGGTGCCGGTTCCGCCTGCGACGGCCAGGTCCTGGTGCTGCACGACCTGCTGGGCATCGGCGGCGGCCAGCGGCCGCGTTTCGTCAAGGATTTCCTCGCCGGTGGCGGCTCGGTGGAGGGTGCCGTGCGCGCCTACGCCGAGGCGGTCCGTTCCCGCCGCTTCCCCGGCCCCGAGCACGCCTACGCATGATCCGCATCGTCCACACCGTCGCCGAGCTGCGCGCCCACCTCGCCGGCTGGCGCGACCGCGGCCAGCGGGTGGCCCTGGTGCCGACCATGGGCAACCTGCACGCCGGCCACTTCTCGCTGGTGGGCCTGGCGCGGCAGAACGCCGACCGGGTGGTAGCCAGCATCTTCGTCAACCCGACCCAGTTCGGCCCCGACGAGGACTTCGCGCGCTACCCGCGCACGCCGGAGGCCGACGCCGAGGGCCTGGCACGGGCCGGTTGCGACCTGCTGTTCCTGCCCACCGTCGAGACGATGTACCCGCTCGGGGCGGCGGCGGCGGCGCGCATCCGCCTGCCCGGCCTCGCCGAGGTGCTGGAGGGGGCCGCCCGCCCCGGCCACTTCGACGGCGTGGCGAGCGTGGTGGCGCGGCTGTTCAACATGGCGGACCCGGACGTCGCCATCTTCGGCCGCAAGGACTACCAGCAGCTGCAGGTGATCCGCCACCTGGTGCGCGACCTCGCCTTCGCCATCGACATCGTGCCGGGTCCGACGGTGCGCGAGCCGGACGGCCTGGCCTTGAGCTCGCGCAACCAGTACCTCACGCCGGAGGAGCGGGCGACCGCGGTCGAACTCATCCGCAACCTCCGCACCATGCGCGAGCAGGCGGCGCAGGGCCTGCCGATCGACGGCATCGAGCAGGAGGCGACCGAACGCCTCGCCGCCGCCGGCTTCGTGGTCGATTACGCGGTGGTGCGGCGCGCCGACCTGACCCGCCCGGAATCCGGCAACGAGGCCGGGCTGATCGGGCTGGTGGCGGCCCGGCTCGGCCGCACCCGGTTGATCGACAACCTGGAGTTCGACGACCCCGGCACGGGTGCTTGAACACGCCTGCTGAACGGCCCCGGTGGCAAACTGGAAAGCATGCCGCGCTTCGATTGCAGGCTCTACGCCGCCGCGCCTACACTCCGCCGCCTGACGCCCACGGACCCCGCCATGCAGCTCACCCTGCTCAAAGCCAAGATCCACCGTGCCTCGGTCACCCACGCCGAGCTGCACTACGAGGGCTCCTGCGCCATCGACGGCCGCCTACTGGACGTCTCCGGCATCCGCGAGTACGAGCAGGTGCACATCTTCAACATCAACAACGGCGCGCGCTTCGTCACCTACGCCATCCGCGGCGAGGAAGGCAGCGGCGTGATCTCGGTGAACGGCGCCGCCGCGCACCTGGCCGGCCCGGGCGACCTCGTCATCATCTGCGCCTACGGCCAGCTCGACGAGGCCGAGGTGGCGAAATTCAAGCCGACGCTGGTCTACGTCGACCGCCAGAACCGGCTCACCCACACCAACCACAGCATCCCGGCCCAGGCCGCCTGAGCGGGCCGTCGAATGGATTCGACCGCGAGCCGCCTCGCCCGCCTCAAGGCCGAAGGCGGGCGCCTCGCCGCCATGCCGCTCCGTGACCTGCTGGCCGCCGACCCGGGGCGGGCCCACCGCATGGCCCTGCGGGTCGGCCCCCTGTACGCCAACTTCGCCCGCCAGCACGTCGACGACGACGCCCTGCACGCCCTGCACGCGGTGGCGCAGGCAAGCGGCATGGACAAGGCGATCCACAGCCTGCTGCAGGGCGAGCCGGTCAACCGTTCGGAAGGCCGCCCGGCCCTGCACAGCGCCCTGCGCAGCGCTCCGTGCAGCACGCTTGCGACTCCGACCGTCGTCCACGCCACCGAAGCCGCCACGGCGGCTCGCCAGCGCATGGCCGGCCTCGCCGCGACCCTGCGCGGCAGCAGCGTCACCGACCTCGTGCATGTCGGCATCGGCGGCTCCGACCTCGGCCCGCGGCTGGCGCTCGATGCCCTGCGCGACTTCGGCGACGGCCGCTTCCGCATCCATTTCCTGAGCAATGTCGACGCCCACGCGGCGACCCGCCTGCTGGCCGGGCTGGACCCTGCGCGGACCGCCGCCGTCCTCGTCTCGAAGAGCTTCGGCACCCAGGAGACCCTGCTCAACGGCCAACTCGTCTGCGAGTGGCTGGGGGGCGGCGAGCGCCTGTACGCGGTGAGCGCGAACCCGTCCAGGGCGGAAGCCTTCGGCATCGACCCGGCGCGCGTGCTGCCGATGTGGGACTGGGTGGGCGGCCGCTACTCGCTGTGGTCGGCGGTGGGCTTCCCGGTGCTGCTGGCGCTGGGCGAGGAGGGCTTCGCGCGGATGCTGGCCGGTGCCGAGGCGATGGACCGGCACTTCCTCGAGGCACCGGCCGACGCCAACCTGCCGTTGCTGCATGCGCTGATCGCGGTCTGGAACCGCAACGTCGAAGGCCATGCCACGCAGGCCGTGCTGCCCTACGACGAGCGCCTGCGCCTGCTGCCGGCCTACCTGCAGCAGCTGGTGATGGAATCCTTGGGCAAGCGCGTCGACCACGAGGGCAGGGCGATCGACCACGACACCGTGCCGGTGCTCTGGGGCGGGGCCGGCACCGATTGCCAGCACAGCTTCTTCCAGGCCCTGCACCAGGGCACCCAGGTCGTTCCGGCCGAGTTCGTCGGCGTGGTCCGTCCCGACCACGCGCACGCCGAACAGCACCGCGTGCTGCTCTCGCACCTGCTGGCACAGATGGAAGGTCTGGCCAACGGCGATGTGGGTGCCACGCCGGCCCAGCATTCGCCCGGCAACCGGCCGAGCACCCTGCTCCTGCTCGACCGGCTCGACCCGTGCAGCTTCGGCAGCCTGCTCGCCTTCTACGAGCACAGTGTCTACGCGCAGTCGGTGCTCTGGGGCATCAACGCCTTCGACCAGTTCGGCGTGGAGCTCGGCAAGCGTCTCGCCGGCGGCTTGCTGCCGGTGCTGGAGGGCAGGGCGGAGGCGCAGGACCCGGTCAGCGCCGCGCTGGTGGCGGAGATTCGCGCTCGCGGCTGAGCAGCGAGGCTGAAGCCGGCGCCTTGGCCGCCTGCTCGGCCAGCGCCCATTCCACATGCTCGCGCACCAGCGCCGACGGATGCGTGGCGCGGGCGCGCAGCGCCGCGACGATGGCCGCCGAGTGCGGCGCATTGCCCAGCGCGACGGCGAGGTTGCGCAGCCAGCCCTCGTGCCCGGTGCGGCGGATCGCCGAGCCTTCGGTCCGCCGCAGGAATTCCTCCTCGTCCCAGGCGAACAGTTCGAGCAGCGTGGCCCGGTCAAGGTCGTGGCGGGGCTCGAAGTCGGGCAGGGCGTGGCGCTTGGCGAACTTGTTCCACGGGCAGACGAGCTGGCAGTCGTCGCAGCCGAAGACGCGATTGCCCATCGCCCGCCGGAACTCGACCGGGATCGCGCCGGCGTTCTCGATGGTGAGGTAGCTGATGCAGCGCCGCGCATCGAGCAGGTTCGGCGCGACGATGGCCTGCGTCGGGCAGACCTCGATGCAACGCGTGCAGGTGCCGCAGTGTTCGCTGGCGGGTTGATCGACGGGCAGCGGCAGGTCGGTGTAGAGCTCGCCGAGGAAGAACCAGCTGCCGGCTTGGGTGTTGATCACGCAGGTGTTCTTGCCGATCCAGCCGAGGCCGGCATCCCTCGCCAGCGCGCGTTCCAGCACGGGGGCGGAATCGACGAAGGCGCGGTAGCCGAACGGCCCGACCACCCCGGCGATGCGATCGGCGAGCTTCTGCAGGCGGCCGCGCAGCACCTTGTGGTAGTCGCGGCCCAGCGCGTAGCGCGCCACGTAGGCGCGCTGCCCGTCGGCCAGGGTTCGCCAGCAGCCCTCGTCGTCGTCGACGCCGTAGTCCATGCGCACGCTGATGACACGCAGCGTACCGGGCACCAGTTCGGCCGGCCGGCTGCGCTTGCTGCCGTGCGTGGCCATGTAGGCCATCGAGCCGTGGCGGCCCTCGGCCAGCCAGCGTTGCAGGTGCGCCTCGTCACCGTCGAGCGTGCCGGCGCTGATGCCGGCCTGCTGGAAGCCGAGGTCCTGCGCCCAGCGCTTGATGTCCTCGGCGAGCGCAGCCCAGTCGTGCATGGCCGCGAGTATAGAATCCGGGCATGTCCGACGCCCTTCCGCTGTACCGCGCCGAGCAGGTGCGCGCGATCGAACGCGCCGCCGCGCAGGCCGGGATCGACAGCCATGCCCTGATGCGGCGTGCCGGCGGATCGGCCGCCGCCCTGCTGCGCGCGCGCTGGCCGTGGGCGCGTCGCGTCGGCCTGCTCTGCGGTGCCGGCAACAACGGCGGCGACGGCTACGTGGCGGCACTCGCCCTGCATCGCGTCGGCCTCGACGTGCGGGTGGTCGCGGTGGCCGACCCGGCGACGCCGGAAGCCCGCGCCGCCGCCGCGCGATGGCGCGAAACCGGGCAAGGTGTCATCGATCTCGCGGCCGCGCTGGCCGCACCCTTGCCGCCGCTGAACCTCTGGGTCGACGCGCTGTTCGGCACCGGCCTGTCGCGTCCGCCGGAGGCCGGCGTGGCGGCGCTGCTGGCCGCGGTCCGGGAACAGGGCCGTCCAGTGCTGGCCCTCGACCTGCCTTCCGGCATCGACGCCGACACCGGCTCGGCACCCGGTGCCTTCCTGCCGGCCAGCCTGACGCTCTGCTTCGTCGCCGCCAAGCGCGGGTTGTTCACGGCCACCGGCCGCGAAGCCGCCGGCGAACTGCGCCTCGACCCGCTCGACCTGCCGCCGGAGGCCTTCGCCGAAGTGCCGGTGGCGGCCTCGGCCATCGCCGCCCCGTCCCTGCGCGGCGTGCTGCCGCACCGCCGCATCGACAGCCACAAGGGTCGGCATGGCCGCGTGCTCTGCATCGGCGGTGACGAGGGCATGGGGGGCGCGTTGCTGCTGTGCGCCGAGGCCGCCGCCCGCGCCGGAGCCGGTGCCGTGCTGGCATGGTCCCGCCCTGCGGCCGCCGCGGCCCTGCTGGCACGGCGGCCGGAAGTGATGGTCCGGGTCGTCGAGGCCGGCGAGGATGCGGCGCAGGATGGGCATCGGCTTCGCGATGCGCTGGAGGCGGCTCGCGTCGATGTCGTGGCACTCGGCCCCGGGCTCGGGCAGGGGCGGTGGGGGCGGGCCTTGTTCGAAACCACGCTCGCCAGCGACTTGCCGCTGGTGCTCGATGCCGATGCGCTGAACCTGCTGGCCGAATCGCCCCGGCCGCTGCCCGCGGCCATCCTCACCCCGCACCCGGGCGAGGCCGCCCGCCTGCTCGGGGTCTCCCGCGTCGACGTGCAGGCCGACCGCTTCGCCGCCGCCGCGGCACTGGCGGAGCGCTTCGCGGCCGTGGTGGTGCTGAAGGGGGCCGGCAGCCTGGTCGCGGCGGCGGGCGCGACCCCGCGGCTGGTCGATGCCGGCAACCCCGGCATGGCCAGCGCCGGCATGGGCGACCTGCTCACCGGCGTGGTGGCCGCCCTGCGGGCCCAGGGCCTGCCGCCCTTCGAGGCAGCCTGGGCCGGGGCGCTGGCGCATGCCGTCGCCGCCGACCGTGCCGTGGCCGCAGCCCCGCGGGGTCTGCTGGCCGGCGACCTGCTCGAACCCTTGCGGCGGGTCCTCGCCCCATGAGCACGGGCCCCATGAGCACGGGCCGCGCCCTGCTGCTGCCCGACACGGCCGCCACCGAGGCCCTGGGGCGGGCGCTGGCCGCGGCGCGACCGGCACGTGGCCGCCTGCTGCTGGAGGGTGAGCTCGGGGCCGGGAAATCCACCCTGGCCCGCGCCCTGCTGCGCGCCCTGGGCGTGCGCGGCAGCATCCGCAGCCCCACCTACACCCTGATCGAGCGCTACCCGCTGGCCGACGGCGGCGAGGCCGCCCACCTCGACCTCTACCGGCTGGGCGATGCCGCCGAACTGGATTTCCTCGGCCTCGACGAACTGGAACAGGCGGCGACGCTGTGGCTGGTGGAGTGGCCATGCCGGGGCGGCGGGCGGCTCCCGGCGGCCGATCTCCGGCTGCAACTGGCCGTGCTCCCGGAGGGCCGCGAGGCGCGCCTCGAGGCCCTGAGCCCGGCCGGCGCCGGCTGGATCGCGGGCTTGCAGAGGCCGGGTTAGGAACCATTCATCAGGCGGCACCCGAGGAAGATGGCGCAGGCCCCGGATTCGAAAGGAAAAGACGCTTGCAAACCCGCGCCGGCGGTGATTGAATCCCGGCCATGCCGCGATTCCCCGCCCTGTCGTTGACCCGCTGGCTGCATCTCGCCCTGATCGTGGGCGCGGTGGCCTACGCCGCGTTGGCGCAGGCGGGCGGGCAGCTCGGCCAGTTGCGCCTGAGCGCCGTCGAGGGCAACACGCGCGCCGAACTGCGGCTCAGCGCCGCGCCCGGCGAATACCGGGTGTTCAGCCTCGACAACCCGCAGCGGCTGGTCCTCGACCTGCCCGGCACCACCCTGGCCGAAGGCTTCCGCCCGCCGGCCCCGAACGGTCGCGTCATCGGCGTACGCACCGGCACGCCGGAACCCGGCAAGCTGCGCGTCGTGTTCGACCTGGGCGGCCCGGTCAAGCCGCGCAGCCGCGTCGAGGGCGAGGGCCGCGACACCCGGCTGGTGCTCGAACTGCTGCGCCCCGAAACGGCGACCGAGGGCGCGGTCGCATCCTCCCCCGCCGCTGGGCGCTCCGCCGCGGCGGCCTCCCAGGGGCGTTCCGCTGCGGCTGCACCGGCCCAAGACGGCGAGGGCGGCGAGCGCGAGGTGCTGATCGCCATCGACGCCGGCCATGGTGGCCGCGACCCCGGTGCCATCGGTGCCGCCGGC
This sequence comes from Lysobacteraceae bacterium, assembly GCA_018333835.1. Lineage (GTDB taxonomy): Bacteria > Pseudomonadota > Gammaproteobacteria > Xanthomonadales > Xanthomonadaceae > Silanimonas. Next base: position 12,813 of record JAGXSL010000126.1, on the reverse strand, counting down.
ACCTACGAGAAGACCGTCACCCTGAAGGTCTCGCGCGCCCTGGCCGCGGCCATCGACCGCCATCCGGGCATGCGCGCCCTGATGATCCGTAACGGCGACTACTTCATCCCGCTCGGCGAGCGCTTCCGCGAGGCCCGCGAGGCGCAGGCCGACCTGTTCATCTCGGTCCACGCCGACGCTGCCGCCAACCGCGCCGCGCGCGGCGCCTCGGTGTTCGTGCTGTCCACCCGTGGCGCCTCCAGCGAGGCGGCGCGCTTCCTCGCCGACCGCGAGAACAACGCCGACCTGGTCGGCGGCGTCTCGCTCGACGACAAGGACCGCAACCTCGCCGCGGTGCTGCTCGATCTCTCGCAGAACGCCACCCTGCGTGCCTCCGACGAGGCCGCCGGACAGGTGCTAAACGCTCTTCGCGAGGTCGGCAAGACCCGCAAGCCCGACGTCGAGCGTGCCAACTTCTGGGTACTGCGCTCGCCCGACGTGCCCTCGATGCTGCTGGAGACCGGCTTCCTGACCAATGCCGAGGACGAGCGCCGGCTCAACGACCCGACCTTCCGCCAACGCCTGGCCGAGGTGGTGGCGCGTGGCGTGGCCGACCATTTCGCTTCCCAGCCGCCGCCCGGCACCTGGTTCGCGGTGAACCAGGACCGGCTCGACCCCAACCGCCAGCACGTCGTCGCCCGCGGCGAGACGCTCGGCCTGATCGCCGCCCGCCACGGCGTCTCGGTGTCCGAGTTGCGCCGCGCCAACGCGCTGCGCGGCGATACCGTGCGCGCCGGCGAGCGCCTGCGCATCCCCGCCGCGCCGCGCTGAAGCCGCCACGGGCGGCGCGGCCGCTCGGCTATCATCGGCGGCCCCGTCGCGGTCCGTCGCCATGCCGATTCAGTTGCTGCCCGAAGTGCTGGTCAACCAGATCGCCGCCGGCGAGGTGGTCGAGCGCCCGGCCTCGGTGGTCAAGGAACTGGTCGAGAACGCCCTCGATGCCGGCGCCACCCGCATCGAGGTCGAACTGGAGGAGGGCGGTGCCCGGCTGGTGCGGGTGCGCGACGACGGTTGCGGCATCGCCGCCGACGAGCTGGTGCTCGCGGTCTCGCGCCATGCCACCAGCAAGATCGCCAGCCTCGACGACCTCGAGGCGGTCGCCACGCTGGGGTTCCGCGGCGAGGCGCTGCCCTCGATCGCCTCGGTCAGCCGCTTCGCGCTGGCCTCGCGCTGCGCCGCGGCCGAACACGGCAGCCGGCTGGAGGTCGAGGGTGGACGGCTCGGCATGCCGCTGCCGCACCCGCACCCGCCGGGCAGCACGGTCGAGGTGCGCGACCTGTTCTACAACGTGCCGGCGCGGCGCCGGTTCCTGAAGGCGGAACGCACCGAGCTGGGCCATGTCGAGGACTGGCTGCGCCAGCTCGCCCTGGCCCACCCGGGGATCGGGCTGCGGCTGCTGCACAACGGCCGCCTGCTGCGCCAGTACCGGCCGGATGCCGAGGGCTCCGGGCGACGCCTGGACGAGGTGCTGGGTGCGGAATTCCTGCCGCAGGCCCTGCGCCTCGACGAGGCCCAGGCCGGATTGCGCCTGCACGGCTGGATCGGCCTGCCGACCGCGGCGCGCAGCGGCACCGACCAGCAGTTCTTCTACGTCAACGGCCGCGCGGTGCGCGACCGCACGGTGGCGCACGCGGTGCGCCAAGCCTACGCCGACGTGCTGCACCACGGCCGCCATCCGGCCTTCGTGCTGTTCCTCGAACTCGATCCGCGAAGGGTCGACGTCAACGTCCATCCGGCCAAGCACGAGGTACGCTTCCGCGACGGCCGCCTCGTCCACGACCTGATCTACCGCAGCCTGCACGTGGCGCTGGCCGAAGCCCGCGCCGGTGCGACGCAGCCGGCCGGCATGGCCGCGGCGGCGCTGGCGGATGCCGCCGCCACGACGATCCCGGCCTGGTCGCCTTCCCAGTCCCGGCTCGGGCTGCCGGTCGCCGAGGCGCTGGCCGGCTACGCCGCGCTCTATCGTCCCGGCGACAGCACCGCGCCCGCCACCGACCTGCCGCCGCTCGGCTTCGCCATCGCCCAGTTGCACGGCATCTACGTGCTGGCGCAGAACGCGCAGGGGCTGGTGCTGGTCGACATGCACGCCGCCCACGAGCGCATCACCTACGAACGCATGAAGGCCGCCCACGCCGCCCGCGAGCTGAGCACCCAGCCGCTGCTGGTGCCGCTCGCGCTGGCGCTCGGCGAGCGTGAGGCCGACATCGCCGAGCAGCATGCCGGGCTGCTGGCCGAACTGGGCTTCGAGCTGCGCCGCAGCGGCCCGCAATCGCTTTCGCTGCGCAGCGTGCCGGCCCTGCTCGCCGACCTCGATCCGCGACCGCTGGTGCTCGATGCCTTGGCCGAACTCGGTGAGCACGGCCACACCCGCAAGATCGAGGAGGCGATCCATGCGCTGCTGGCCGGCTGGGCCTGCCGTGCCTCGGTGCGCGCCCATCGCCGGCTCAGCCTGCCGGAGATGGACGCCTTGCTGCGCGAGATGGAGGCCACAGAACGCAGCGGCCAGTGCAACCACGGTCGCCCCACCCACGTACAGTGGTCGCTGGCCGAACTGGACCGGCTGTTTCTCCGCGGACGATGAGGACAATTCCCATGCCCCCAATCCCGCCCATGCCCACGACCCTGCCCAGGTCCCGCCGCCACGGCTTGCTGGCGATGATCGCCGCCGCCGCACTGGCCGGCTGCGGTGCCGCGCCCGAAGCCCCGAGCGCCGCCGAGCAGGCCGCCGCGGCCGCCCGTGCCGCGGCCGAGGCCGAGGCACAGCGTCGCCATGCCGAGGCGGTGGCGGCCTGGCGCGCCGAGCGGCTCGCCCGACTGCAACAGCCGGACGGCTGGCTGGCCCTGGTCGGCCTGCACTGGCTGGAGCCGGGCCACGCCATCGTCGGCAGCGGCCCGGCGCGCGGGGTCAGGCTGGCGGTCGGCCCCGAGGAACTCGGCGTGATCACGCTGGAACGCGATGGCCGCGTCCACTTCCGCGCCACCCGCGGCGCGGGGGTCACCCTGGACGGCCGGCCGGCCCCGGCCACCACCCAGCGCCTGCGCACCGATGCCGATCCCGCCGGTCCCACCGTGGTCGGCTTCAACCGCGGCGATGCCAGTTTCATCGTGATCGAACGCGGCGGCCGCCATGCCCTGCGCGTGCGCGACGCGCTGGCCCCGACCCGCACCGGCTTCAGCGGCATCGACCATTTCCCGGTCGATCCCGGCTGGCGCCTCGTCGGTCGCTTCGAGCCACACCCGCCCGGCCAGACCCTCGCCATCGTCAACATGCAGGGGCAGGAGGAAAACCGGGCCAATCCCGGTGCCGTGGTGTTCGAGAAGGACGGCCGCCCGTTCCGGCTGGAGGCGGTGGACGAGGGCGACGGCCGGCTGTTCTTCGTCTTCGCCGACCGCACCAGCGGCCACGAGACCTACGCGGCGGCACGCTTCCTCTACGCCGACCCGGCCGACGCCGAGGGCCGGGTGGTGCTCGACTTCAACCTGGCCTACAACCCGCCCTGCGCCTTCACCCCGTACTCGACCTGCCCACTGCCGCCGCCGGGCAACCGCCTCGACCTGCGCGTCGAGGCCGGCGAGAAGAAGCCGCGCCCGCCCGGTCCGGCGGCATGAGCCGGCTCCGGCCGCAGCTGGCGCTGGCCCTGCTGGCGCTGCTGGTCCTGCTGGCGGCCTCGCCATTGCCGGCCCGGCAAGCGGAGGCCCTGCACGCACCGATCCGTCTGCCGCCGCCGATCCCGCTGCTGTGGCGGGTCGGCGAAGGCCCGCGCACGGTCTACCTGCTCGGCACCTTCCACCTGCTGCGGGCCGACGACTACCCGCTGCATCCGGCGGTGTACGCGGCGCTCGACGACGCCGAGGAAGTATGGTTCGAACTGCCGGGCGAGACCCTGTTCGACCCCGCGCTCGGCCAGCGTCTGGCCGAGGCCGGCCGGCGTACCGACGGCAGCAGCCTGCGCGAGGAACTCGGCAGCACCGAATGGGCGAGGCTGGGGGCCGCGGCGCGTGCGGTCGGCATCGACCCGCGCAGCCTGGAACCGATGCAGGCCTGGCTCGCGGCCCTGACCCTGAGCATCGCCCATATGCGCGCCGCCGGCCTCGACCCGGCGCTCGGCCTCGACCGCCACATCGCCGGGCGCGCCGCCCGCGCCGGCAAGCCGATCGCGGGGCTGGAGACCAAGGAGCAGCAGATCGCCCTGTTCGCCGGCCTGCCGCCCGAATTGCAACGCCGGCAACTGGCCGACGTGGTGACGCGCAGCCGCGAACTGCGCGCCGAGATCGCCTGGCTGCACGCGCAATGGCGCGACGGCGACGCCGACGCGCTCTACTGGGGCATGGCCGCCAACTTGAAGGCGCGCGAGCCGGCGCTCTACGCCCGGCTCAACCGCGACCGCAACGAGGCCTGGCTGCCGCTGATCCGCGACCGCCTCGCCGGGGCCGGCAGCGACGACACCCTGGTCGCGGTCGGCAGCCTGCACCTGGTCGGCGCCGACGGGCTGGTGCAGCGGCTCGCCGAACTGGGCTACCGGGTGGAGCGGATCGCCGGCGATTCGCCGCGCGCGCCCTGAGCAGGCCCGCCGCTCAGGGCGGCGTTCGCGGTGGCGTCGGCAGCGGCGAAGGCACCGGCAGCAGGTCGATGCAATCGACCGGGCAGGGCGCGATGCAGAGTTCGCAGCCGGTGCAGAGGTCCTCGACGACCACGTGCAGGAACTTCGGCGCACCGACGATGGCATCGACCGGGCAGGCGGCGATGCACTTGAAGCAGCCGATGCACTCCGCCTCGCGGATGCGTGCGACCTGTGGCGGTTTCTCCACGCCGTGCGCGGCCGAGAGCGGCTTGGCCGGGCGGCCGAGCAGGGCGGCGAGCGCCCGGATGCCGGCCTCGCCGCCGGGCGGGCACTGGTTGATGTCGGCCTCGCCGCGGGCGATGGCCTCGGCGTAGGGGCGGCAGCCCGGGTAGTGGCACTGGCCGCACTGGGTCTGCGGCAGCAGCGCGTCGATGCGTTCGGCGAGCGGCCGCGGATCGGGTCGGTGGTGGCGCAGCAGCGCCCACAAGGCGGCCCCGAGGCCCAGCACCCCCAGCAGCCAGAGCAGCAGGGCGGCGAGCGGCGGCAGCCCGGTCACGGGGCCGTCCGGTGCGATCATGGCCGCAGTCCGGGCACGGGACCGTCCGCTGCGATCATGGCCGCCCCGTCCCGCCGAGACCGGTCCATGCCGCGAGCGCCAGCGTGGCGGCGGCGAGCAGCAGCACCGGCACGCCGCGCAGCGGGGCCGGCACCTCGCTCTCGGCGAGGCGCAAATCCAGCGCGCTGAGCAGCAGCAGCCACAGGCCAAAACCGAGGCCGAGGGCGAAGCCGAGCCACAGGATCCCGACGGCGCCCGCCGGCATCGTCGCCCCGTGCACGACGAGGCCCATCGCCAGGGCATTGCCACCCGCCACGGCCAGCAGCGGTCGCGCCGGCGCGCTCCCGGCCAAGGCGCGGTGCAGCAGCATTCCGCCGGCCGGCAGGGCCAGCAGGACGGCCAGCAACCAGGGCAGCACGCCCGGCCAGGGCAGGCCCAGCGCCCACAGGGGCGGGCCGAGCAGGGCCGCGAGACCCAAGGCCAGCAGCAGGACGAAGGCCGAGGCCAGGGCCACCACCAGCGCTTCGCGCAGCGTCCCGCACGGAGGTGGCAGCAGCCCGCGCCGGCGCAGCAGCAGGCGGTTGGCCAGCGCCAGGCCGAGCAGGGTGAACACGGCGGGCAGCAGGGTGCGCATGGGCTGGAGGGCCCGCCGTCGGCTCAGCGCACCGGCATGCCGGGCAGGGCACCACTGTCCACGTCGAGCAGGGCCAGCGCACCATCGTCGAAGCCGGCGGAGAGGATCATCCCCTCGCTTGTGCCGAAGCGCATCTTCCGCGGTGCCAGATTGGCGATGAACACCACGTGGCGGCCGACCAGCTTCTCCGGTTCCCCGTAGCTGGCGCGGATGCCGGAGAAGATCTGCCGCTCGCCGAGTTTGCCGGCATCGAGCTTGAAGCGCAGCAGCTTGTCCGAGCCTTCGACGAAGCCGCACTCCAGCACCCGCCCGATGCGCAGGTCGAGCTTGGCGAAGTCCTCGATGCCGATGAGGGCCGGGGCACCCGCGTCGGCGGGTGCGGGGACGGTCAGCTTCGGCGCCTCGACTTTGGCGGAGACGGCCCTCGCCGGCTTTTCGGCCGTGGCGGCAGCGGCCTTGGCTGCTTCGGCGGCCGCGAGGGAGTCTTTCGAGGCGTCGATCATGGTGTCGATCTGCTTTTGTTCGATGCGGGTGAGCAGGGGCTCGTAGGGGCGGATGGTGCGGCCGAGCAGCGGCGTGGCGGCATCGGCCCAGCCGGTCACGGGGGCGTCGAGGAAGCCTTCCGCCCGCGCGCACAGCGCCGGCAGGATGGGTTTCAAACCAATCGCCAGCAGGCGGAACAGATTGAGCCCCTGCGTGCAGACCCGCTGCAGCTCGGCCTCGCGCCCGGCCTCCTTGGCGATGACCCAAGGCTTCTTCTCGTCGACGTAGCGGTTGGCCTCATCGGCCAGTGCCATCACCGTGCGCACCGCAGCGGCGGCATCGTCGTCGAGGTAGTGGCCGCGCACCGCATCGAGCGCCTCGACGAAGCGCGCCACCATGGCCGGGTCGTCGAGTTCGGCGGCGAGCCGGCCGTCGAAGCGCTTCTCGATGAAGCCGGCGCAGCGGCTGGCGATGTTGACGAACTTGCCGACCAGGTCGGCGTTCACCCGCGCCATGAAGTCGGAGAGATTCAGGTCGAGGTCGGTGACGCCGCCCGAGCTCTTCAGCGCGTAGTAGTAGCGCAGCGCCTCCGGCGGCAGGCCGGCCTCGAGGTAGGTGCGGGCCTGGATGAAGGTGCCGCGCGACTTGCTCATCTTGTCGCCGTTCACCGTCAAATAACCGTTGACGTGCAGGCGCGTCGGCGGGCGGTGGCCGGAGCCGTGCAGCACCGCCGGCCAGAACAGGCCGTGGAAGTTGACGATGTCCTTGCCGAGGAAGTGGTGCAGCTCGGTCTCGCCCCGGGCGTTGCGGGCGGCGTCGAGGAAGGCGCCGAAGTCGAGGCCACGGGCCTCGCACAGGGCCTTGAAGCTGGAGAGATACCCGATCGGCGCATCCAGCCAGACGTAGAAATACTTGCCCGGTGCACCGGGGATCCCGAAGCCGAAGTAGGGCGCATCGCGCGAGATGTCCCAGGCGCGCAAGCCGGAATCCACCCACTCCATCAGCTTGGCGCGCACGCCGGGATGGGCGACGTCGCTGGCCAGCCACTCGCGCAGGAAAGCCTCGAAATGGCCCAGTTCGAAGAAGTGGTGTTCGCTCAAGCGCAGCTCGGGCGTGGCGCCGGAGACGACCGAGCGCGGGTTCTTGAGCTCGGTGGGCGAATAGGTCGCGCCGCAGGCTTCGCAGTTGTCGCCGTACTGGTCGGCCGCGCCACAGTTCGGGCACTCGCCCTGGATGTAGCGGTCGGGCAGGAACATCCCGCGCACCGGATCGTAGAGCTGCTGGATCGGCCGCGTGCTGATGTGGCCATTGCCCTTCAGCGCCGCGTAGATCGCCTCGGTCAGCGCCCGGTTCCCATCGCTGTTCGTCGAGTCGTAGTGGTCGAAGCCGACCAGGAAGTCGGCGAAGTCGCGTTCGTGGCGGGCCTGCACGCCGGCCACGAAGGCCTCGGGTGTGTTGCCGGCCTTCTCCGCGGCCAGCATGATCGGCGTGCCGTGGGTGTCGTCGGCGCAGACGAAGTGCGTGGCGCCGCCGGCCATGCGCCGGGCCCGCACCCAGATGTCGGCCTGGATGTAGCCGACCAGGTGCCCGAGGTGGATCTCGCCGTTGGCGTAGGGCAGGGCGGTGGTGACGAGGGCGGGCGCGAGGGGCGCCGGAGGGGCGTTCGTGGGGGTCATCGGGTTCGGGGCGAAGGCAGGCCGCGATTATCGCAGATGCCGGAAAGACGAAGCCCGGCGCGGGGCCGGGCTTCGCTCGACGCGGGGTGGGCTGCGGTCAGAAGCGGTAGATCGCGGTCAGGGCATAGCGGCGGCCCAGGGTGTCGTAGGTGGCCAGGCCCGCCAGCGGGAACGGCGGCTCCTCGTCGGTGAAGTTGGTCACCGCGAAGCGCAGGCGCAGGTTGCCGTCGAGGAAGTTCACGAAGGCGTTGGCGTTGTAGATGGTGGAGCTTTCATACGCCATGATGTCCTGCAACTCCGGCGAGATGTCGTTGCCAACGCGCACCGGCCCGGTGTAGTTGCCCTGCACGCCGATGCCCCAGCGCGGCTGCTCGTAGTTGATGCCGAACTGATATTCGCGCAGCGGCGTGCCGATGAGGCCCAGGGTGTTGTCGTTGACCACGTTGTTGATCGAGCTGTCCACCGCCACGCGACGGAAGGCGGTGCCGGTGAAGCTCAGCACGCCGCCGAAGTCGAAGCCCCAGTCGGCGAGGTCCCGGGCGTAGCTGATCTCGCCGGAGAAGCCGCGGAAGTTGAGGTAGCCGCCGTTGACGAAGCCGGTCTGGACGAAGGTGATCTGGCCGGCGGCGTCGCGCTGGATGCGCCGGCAGAAGGCGTTGCCGTTCAGCGGGTCGTTGCGGTTGAAGTCGAGGTTGTCGAAGCAGCCGGTGGCGATGGCGGCGGTGCCGAGGTTGCCGATGACGTCGGTGATCTCGATCTTGTAGTAGTCGGCCTGGAGGCGCAGGCCCTCCACCCAGCGCGGCTGCAGGACGATGCCGTAGGTCCAGGCGTCCGAGGACTCGTTGAGCAGGCCGGTATCGCCCTGGCTGGTGATCGGGATGGAGGCGGTGACGGCGTTGGACAGGAAGGTGGCCCCGTTGATGCCGAGCGCCTGGAACATGGCGTTGCAGTTGGCCTGGCGGACCGCCGGGCGGGTGCCGCCGGCCTGGTTCGGCGCGTGGCAGGGGTCGGGCACGAACGAGAAGGCGCTGGACACCGGCGTGAACAGCTCGACCAGCGAGGGCGCCCGCAGCGAGCGGGTGAAGTTGCCGCGCAACTCGATGTCCTCGATCGGCCGCCACTGCAGGCCGTAGGTGAAGGCATCGAAGACACCGTTCACGGTGTTGTCGACACGGCGGAACTTGCCGGTGAAGTCGAGGCGGTTGAGGCCGGGGATGTTGGCATTGCTGTCGACGAAGGGCGCGATGAACTCGACGAAGGCCTCCTTGGTCGAGAACGAGCCGGTAAGCGGCAGGATGGCCACGGAACGGCCGCGGCCGGCGCGCTGGAAGGCGTCCGGCTGGAAGTCGGCGCGCTCGATGCGGCGCTCGAAGCCGCCGTTGAAGCTGAACGGCCCGCCCCACATCTCGAACAGCGAACCGCCAAGGTTGGCATTGAACACCTCCTGCTCCTGCGCGGCGCGGGCCACCAGGTCGACGGTGACGTAGTTGCGCGCCTCGCGGCTCGGCCGGCCTTCGCCGAACAGGTTGAGCGGCACGCAGTTGGGGTCGGCCACCGGCAGGAAGCCGCCGGGCACGATCAGGCCGGGCGTGGGCGTGGGCGAGCAGACCACCGCGCCGGCGGCGTTGCGGGTGACGTGCAGGGCGTTGGTGAAGCGCTGGTTGTCGATCTGGCGGCTGAAGAACTCGGCCGAGTTGCGGCCCCAGGTGTAGCTCGCTTCCCAGTTGAAGTCGCGGTCGCCGACCGAAATGATGCCGTCGGCACCGAACACCGCGCGGCGGGTCAGCACGTTGCTGGAGGCGTTGTTCTCGACCAGGTCGCGGTGGGCGCGGCTGATGCGGAAGCTGGTGATGCCGTTGGCCGCCAGCACGGCCTGGTTCTGCGGCGAGAGCAGCGGGTAGTCGTTGCGGAAGGTGATCGGGCCGGAGAGGCCGCCGAACAGGTTGGCATTCCAGTTGTACTGGTCGACCAGTTCCAGCGAATCGGCGCGGTACTCGAAGCCTTCGAAGAACAGCCGCATGCTGTCGCCGACATTCATCGAACCCATCAGGTTGACGGTCTGGCGGTCGAGGTCGGAAAGCAATTGGACGCTCTCCTGCAGGTTGAGGCCATCACCGCCGAAAGCGCTGGTGGTGCCGAAGTTGATGCCAGGGTTAAAGGGGATGATGTCGCCGTTCGGCGCGAACTGCAGATAGGTGGTCTGGGCGGCGCCGAAGCCGCGCAGGCGGCCGTCGGCCAGGTTGAAGGGTCCGGTGGCCGGCAGCAGCAGGCCGCCGAAAGTCAGGGTGAACAGCCGGCGGTCGCGGATCAGCACGTTGTTGGGCAGGCCGTCGGCGGCGGCGGTCGGCGTGCAGGTCTGGAACGGCGTGTTCGGGTTGACCCGGCCGTCGTTGGCCGGGGTGCGGCCCGGCTGCGTCGCGGTGATGCTCGTCGGGCCGGTGGTGCAGGGGTTCGGAAAGAAGCCAAAGGCACTGCGGATGCGCTCGCGCTCGTTGCCCAGCACGCCGTCGGAGGTATCGCGGGTGACGGCGAGGGTGAGGTTGCCGAGGCCGTCGCCGATGTTCCGGCCGAAGATCGCCGAGAGGCCCTGGCGCTCGTTGTCGCCGCGGTCGGTGATGCCGTAGGTGAGCGACACTTCGGCACCCTCGAAATCACGGCGGGTGATGACGTTGACCACGCCGGCGATGGCGTCCGAACCGTAGGTCGGCGCGCCGCCGATGGCGATGTTTTCGATGCGCTCGACCAGCTGCGCCGGGATGGCGTTGAGGTCGACCTGCACGCCGGGTGCAGCTGGGCCGAAGATGGTGCCGGGGTTGGAATTGACCACGCGGCGGCCGTTGATCAGGGCCAGCGTGCGGTTGGTGCCGAGGCCGAAGCGGTTGACGAAGTTGACGCCGACGCCGAAGGTGCTCTGGCCGCCTTCCGGGGTGACCGCGGTGCCGAAGCCCGGCAGCTCGTTCAGCGCATCGGCGATGTTGGTGATGCCGCGCGCCTCGATGCGTTCGCGGGTGACCACGGTGGCGGGTTCGAGGGTGTCGAAGCCGGCGCGGAAGATGCGCGAGCCGGTGACCTGGATCGTGTCCAGGACCCGGGCTTCTTCCTCGGGCTGGTCGGCGTCCTCGTCGGCCTCCTGCTGCTGCGCGAGGGCCGGCACGGCCAGCAGGAGGGCCAGGGCGGTGGCGGTGGCCTGTGCCAGTGCGGTGTAGGCGGGCCGTGGGCGGGTGTTTCGCATGGTGGTGTCTCCCCTGAGAGAATGTGCGCCATGAGGCGGTGGTGCCCGGCCTTGTCATCGGCCTTGAACCGGACCTTAACAGAGAAGTAACGGAGTTGTGTCAAGCCATGCCCGACGAGATCCAGCTCCGCGCCGCCCTGGCGGCCCTCCACGACCCCCACACCGACGCGCCCCTGGCGGCCGCGGCCATCCGCGGCATCGGCATCGAGCAGGGGCGGGTGGCGGCCAGCCTGCAACTGCCCTATGCCTCGGCCGGCTGGCACGAGGAACTTGCCGGGCGTGCCGAGGCGGCCCTGCGCGCCGTCCCCGGGGTCGTGGCGGCGGTGGTCGAGGTCGGCCAGCGCATCTTCGCCCACCAGGTGCAGAAGGACCTGGCGCCGCTGCCGGAAGTCAAGAACGTCATCGCCGTGGCCTCGGGCAAGGGCGGGGTCGGCAAGTCGACCACGGCGGTGAACCTGGCGCTCGGGCTCGCCGCCGAGGGCGCGCGGGTGGGCGTGCTGGACGCCGACCTCCACGGCCCCTCGATCCCGATGATGCTCGGCCTCTCCGGCAAGCCGGACAGTCCCGACGGGAAAGCCATCGCGCCGAAGCAGGCGCACGGCCTGCAGGCCATGTCGATCGGCTTCTTCCTCGACGCCGACCAGCCGACCATCTGGCGCGGGCCGATGGCCTCGCAGTACCTCCAGCAGTTGTTCAGCACCACGCTCTGGGAGGCACTCGATTACCTCGTCGTCGACCTGCCGCCCGGCACCGGCGATATCCAGCTCACGCTCTCGCAGCGCATCCCGGTGGCGGGTGCGGTGATCGTGACCACGCCGCAGGACATCGCCCTGCTCGATGCGCAGCGCGCAGTCCGGATGTTCGAGAAGGTCGGCGTGCCGGTGCTCGGCATCGTCGAGAACATGGCGCTGCACTGCTGCTCGCGCTGCGGGCACGTCGAACACATCTTCGGCGAAGGCGGGGGGAAGGCCATGGCCGAGCGCCACGGTGTGCCGCTGCTCGGGACCCTGCCGCTCGACATCCGCATCCGCGAGCAGGCCGACGGTGGCACGCCCACGGTGCTCGCCGAACCGGGCGGCGCCAACGCGGCGGCCTACCGGTTGCTGGCGCGGAGGACGGCGGCACGGTTGTCGTTGCAGGCGCGCAACAAGCAGATCGGCCTGCCGGTCGCGGTGGAGCGGGCCGATTGAGACAGGCTCGCCTTGCCGAGCACATCGCTTCGACCGGCCAGCAGGTCCAACGCATCTGGCGCGCCTGCCTTCGTGGCCCATGGGATCACGGCCGGCGACGGCTACGCGTCCCGCTCCGCAGTCGCCGGACGGCGCACGTCATGTGCGCCTCCTGCGATCCCCATGGCCCACGGGCGCGGCGCGGATCGTTCCCGGTGGGCCGTGGGACGAAGCACCCGGCGGGTCGGTTGCACGAGTCGCTGCCGGAGCAAATCGGCGTCACGAGGCACCGCTGCGACGAAGCGCGGTGCCTGGCGGGCGAGCCGCGGCGGTGAGGGCCGACCTGCGGCAGCGAGGCAGGAGCCGAGCGCCGCGCGTGAGGGCAGGACGCCCGATCGCGCGGAAAGCAGGTGGCCCGATCCGCCGACAGGCTCGCCACCTCCACGAGCGCGCCTGCCTTCG
>JAGXSL010000125.1 GCA_018333835.1 Lysobacteraceae bacterium | reverse complement strand
GAGCCGCGGCGGTGAGGGCCGTCCTGCGGCAGCGAGGCAGGAGCCGAGCGCCGCGCGTGAGGGCAGGACGCCCGATCGCGCGGAAAGCAGGTGGCCCGATCCGCCGACAGGCTCGCCCTTGCCAAGCCCGAGCGCACCGTTCCGGGCCCACGGAGTCGCGGCCCACCGGCGCGGCTGAGGCGCCCGAACCCTCAGGGATAGAGCATGCGCTTGGTCCAGCGACCCTCGACGCGGGCGTAACGCTGGCGCTCATGCAGGCGGAAGCCCGCGCCGTACCAGAACTCGATCATCTCCGGCACCACCCGGAACCCCGACCAGTGCGGCGGACGCGGCACCGGGCCGCCCTCGAAGCGGGCGCTGAACTCGGCCAGCCGCGCCTCGAAGGTCTCGCGGGAATCGAGGGTCTGCGACTGCAACGAGGCCCAGGCGCCGATCTGGCTCTCGCGGTGGCGGCTCGCGAAGTAGGCGTCGGCCTCGGCCGCGCCGACCGGCTCGGCCGTGCCCTCGACGCGTACCTGCACCTGCTGGCGCAGCGCCTTCCAGAGGAACAGCAGGGCGGCCTGCGGGTTGGCGGCGAGCTGGCGGCCCTTGCGCGAGTCGAAGTTGGTGTAGAACACGAAGCCGCGTTCGTCGAAGTGCTTGAGCAGCACCGCCCGCACCGAGGGCCGCCCCTGAGCGTCGGCGGTGGCGAGGCTCATCGCCGTGGGGTCCGGCTCGCCGGCCGTGCCGGCCTCCTCCAGCAGGGCCCGGAAGGTGGCCAGGGCTTCGGCGTACAGCGGGTCTTCGGTCGGGGTCACGCGGGCGGCTCCGGGGCGGCAGGCCGCCATTGTCGCCGCCACGGTCGTGGCGCGTCTTGCCCAAGGTCAAGCCAGGGCCGCAGCGGCGATAATGCCCCGCCCACGGAGGACCCCATGCCCTACACCCCGATCATCGGCACGCTCGGCTACGTGCTCTCGCCCGATGGCGCGGCCGTGCTCATGGTGCACCGCAACGCGCGCCGCGACGACCAGCACCTCGGCAAGTACAACGGACTCGGCGGCAAGCTGGAGGCCGACGAGGACGCGGCCGCCGGCATGGCGCGCGAGATCCGCGAGGAGGCCGGGATCACCGTCACCGCGATGGAACTGCGCGGCACGGTGAGCTGGCCCGGTTTCGGCAAGCAGGGCGAGGACTGGCTCGGCTTCGTGTTCCTCGTCACTGCCTTCGAGGGCGAGCCGCCCGCGGCCAACACCGAGGGCGAGTTGGAATGGGTGCCGCTCGCCCGCCTGATGGACCTGCCGATGTGGGAGGGCGACCGCCATTTCCTGCCGCTGGTGTTCGACGGCGACCGCCGGCCCTTCCATGGCGTGATGCCCTACCGCGACGGCCGGATGCTGGGCTGGCGCTACTCGCGGTTCTGAACCGGCTCAGCCCCAACCCGCGAGCACGGCCGGCACCTCGTCGAGCCGCGCCACCTTGGCGAAGCGCGGGTGCGCGCTGTCGACCTCGGCCTGTTCCAGCGCCCAGACCAGCGGGTAGGGCACGTGGATGCCCCAGCCGCCGAGCGCCAGCACCGGTGCGATGTCGGACTTGCAGGAATTGCCGACCATGGCGAAGCGGGCCGGTTCGAGGTCGAACTCGGCGAGCAGCCGGGCGTAACTCGCGGTGTCCTTCTCGCTGACCACCTCGATGCGCTGGAACAGCCCGGCGAGCCCCGACTCGGCCACCTTGCGCTCCTGGTGGAACAGATCGCCCTTGGTCACCAGCACCACGCGGTGGGTGGCGGCCACCGCCTCGACGGCGGCGCGCACGCCGGGCAGCAGTTCGACCGGATGGCGCAGGATGGCCTTGCCGAGTTCGACGATGCGGTGCAGGTCGGCGGCACTGATGCGCGCGCCGGTGAGGGCGATGGCGGTCTCGATCATCGACAGCGTCATACCCTTGGCACCGTAGCCGAACAGCCGGATGTTCTCGCGTTCGGTGGCGAGCAACCGCTCGTGCACGCCGGCGTCGGCGAGGTCGACGTAGCCGCCGACGATGCGCTCGAACTCGGCGTGCGCGGCCTGGAAGTGGGTCTCGCTGTGCCAGAGGGTGTCGTCGGCGTCGAAGCCGACCAGGGCGATCGAGCGGGGCATGGATCACTGGCGCGTTGCGGACGCCCAGTGTAAATGGGCCGATGGACTCCCCGCACGAATCCCGCCACCGCGTCGTCGTGCTCGGCGCCGGCATGTCCGGCCTGTGCATGGGCATCCGCCTGAAGCGCGGCGGCATCGACGATTTCGTGATCGTCGAGAAGCAGCCCGGCCTCGGCGGCACCTGGTGGGACACCCGCTACCCCGGGGCCCAGGTGGACGTGCCGGCCCCGGCCTATGCCTTCTCCTTCGCGCCCAACCCGGACTGGTCGCGGCGCTTCGCCGATGCCGCCGAGATCCAGAGCTACCAGCAGGCGCTGGCCGGGCGCGAGGGCCTGCTGCCGCACCTGCGGCTCGGCGAGACGCTCGTCGAGGCGTGCTGGGACGAGGCCGCTGCCGAATGGCGGCTGCGCACCGCCGCCGGCGCCACCCTGCACGCCCGCTGGCTGGTGTGCAGCACCGGCCCGCTCAGCCCGCCGCGCTGGCCCGACCTGCCCGGCCTCGACCGCTTCGCCGGGCCGCGCCTGCATTCGGCGCGCTGGGACGATGCAGTGCCGATCGAGGGACGGCGGGTCGGTGTCATCGGCACCGGCTCCAGCGCCGCGCAACTGGTGCCGCCGCTCGCCCGGAAGGCGGCGCGGCTGGTGGTGTTCCAGCGCAGCGCCAACTGGGTGCTGCCGCGGCTGGACCGCCGCTACCACGCCCTCGACCGCTGGCTGGCGCGCCGGCCGGCCTACGCCCGGCTGGTGCGGCGCGGCTGGGTCGGCGTGCTGGAGCAGGTGCGCCGCGGCTTCGACGACGGCCATCCGATGCGCTTCCTGCTGCACAGTCTGGCGCACGGCCTGCGCCACGCGCAGGTGCGCGACCCGGCGCTCCGGGCCGCGCTGGCGCCACGCTACCCGCTCGGCTGCCGGCGGCTGATCTTCTCCAACACCTACTACCCGGCGCTGGCGCGGCCGAACGTGCAACTGGACACCACGCCGATCGCCGCCGTCGAGCCGGACGGCCTGCGCCTCGCCGACGGCCGCGGGCATCCGCTCGACGTGCTGGTCTGCGCCACCGGCTTCGACACCGCGCGACCGCTCGCCGGCTTCGCCGTGCACGGCCTCGGCGGACGACACCTCGACGACGCCTGGGCCGAAGGCGCGCAGGCCCACCACGGCATCAGCGTGGCCGGCTTCCCCAACCTGTTCCTGCTGCTCGGCCCGAACACCGCCACCGGCCACACCAGCACCCTGCTGTTCATCGAACCGGCGGTCGAGCACGTGCTCGCCTGCATGGCCCGTACCGAGGCCGCCGGAGCGCGGGCCATCGAGGTCCGGGCCGAGGCCATGGCGGCGCACAACGCCGCCCTGCAGGCGCGGCTCGTGGGCTCGGTCTGGTCGCGCTGCCACAGCTGGTACCGTGCCGGCAACGGCCGCATCGTCGCGCTGTTCCCGGGCTCAGCGGCCGAGTACGCGGCGGCGGTGCGGGTGCCGCGGGAACACGACTACCGCCTGCACGATGGCGCGGCCTGAACGCCTCACGCGGCCTCCCCGAGCCCGCGGCAGGATGGTGGCCGTCCCTCCACCGCTCCGGAACCCCGATGCACCGCCACGCTATCGCCCTGCTTGTCCTGCTCGCCCTGCCGCCCTGGCCCGCAGCCGCCACGCCGGTACCCCCGGCGGTGCCGGAAGAAGTGACGGTGCCGGAGGTGGCGGAAACCGTGGAATCCAGCGCCGCCGCCCCGCCGACCCCGGTGCTGGAAACCCTGGTGGTCACCGGCATCCAGCCCGGTCCCGGTCTCTGGCAGGTGCGCCACGGCGGCAACACCCTC
This sequence comes from Lysobacteraceae bacterium, assembly GCA_018333835.1. Classification (GTDB taxonomy): domain Bacteria; phylum Pseudomonadota; class Gammaproteobacteria; order Xanthomonadales; family Xanthomonadaceae; genus Silanimonas. The sequence goes on along the minus strand of JAGXSL010000125.1, from coordinate 9,001 downwards.
TGGATCCTCGGCACGCTCAGCCCGCTGCCGCGGCGCATCGAGTGGGAGCCGCGTGAACTGGACGAACGGGTGGTCGGTGCCGACCGGGTGCTGGCCCCGCCACGCGGCAGCATCGATACCGGGCTCAATTTCTTCGGCCGGCTCGGCCTGCTGCCGGCGGCGCTGCGCGCCCGCAACCTTCCCGACGACCAGCGCCTGGCCGACGTGCTGCCGCCCGAGCTCCACGCCCGCTGGCAGGTGCAGAAAGCGCGCTGGATCGGCGAGGCACCAGCGCTGGAGCGGCGCCGGCCGCTGTTCGCCGCCTTCGCCTTGATGGAGGAGGCGCTGGAGGACCTCGACCTCAAGCGGGAGAACCTCGCTTGGCGCCGGGTCGAGCGGATCGCCCGCCGCGAGGGACGGGAGATCGTCCGGGTGCAAGTCGAGGCGACGCTCGACGATCCGCGCCAGGCCCTGCGTGAATTCGGTGCCGGTGGCCTCGACGACATCGGCTGCCTGGAGGCCACGCTGGCGCGGCTGGAAAACGATACCGGCGTGCTGGTGGAGCGCGCCAACGCTTGGGCGGTGGGCGATACCGCCACCCTGCTGGAACGCCGCTTCGACGACGAGTTGCGCGCCTGTGCGCTGGCGGTGTTGGCGACCGACGTGGCAAGGAAGCGCGGCCTCGACCGCCTACCTCAGCAACTGGTCGAGGCTTGGCTGGAGGCCGCCAGCCAGGCCCTCAACGAGGTGCCGGAGGCGCTGGCGGTGGTCGACCTGCGCCTGCTGCTGGCCGACGACGGCCTGCTCGCCGGGCTTCGGGCCCGCGGTTACGAGGTGTTTCCCCCCGGCGCGACGGAAGAGGCGGACGAAAACATCGAGACCGTGCCGGCCAGCGAGGGCGACGAAGCCGATATGCCCGAGCCGGTTCAGCCCACGGTCGAAGGCCTGCGCTAGGCTTACGCTTCCCCCCACTGGAGTTCGCCCATGCGCTTTGCTTTCGTGCTGCTGCTTGCCGCCACCCCCAGCCTCGCCTTGGCCGATTGGGCTACCGTTGAAGGCACCGTCGAACGGGTCTGGGAAGACGGCCTGAGCCTCAAGGTCGGCACCGATTCGGTGCGGGTCGACACCTGGGCGGTCTGTGGCGACGCCACCCCGCTGCACATCCGCGTCGGCGACCAGCTCCGCATCGAGGGTGACCGCGAGCTGACCTCGCTCGACGCCGCCCGCATCACCGGGGCCGACGGCAAGCAGCCCTGCCAGGGGGCCGAGCCGCGCGACGAGGGCTGACCGCGCGCTGCCCGTCGCGGCTCCTCCCGGCCCCAGCCCCGAACAGGGGCCGCGGCGAAGTCACCCGCACTTCGAATAGCCGCAGCTCAGGCAGGTCTGACAGCCATCGAGGATGACCACGGCCTTGGTGTTGCACTTGCCGCACATCGTCGCGGTGGGCGGGAACCCCGCGCCCTCCCCGGTCACCACCACGTCGCCGACCGGCAGCACCGTGGCGGCGGCGGCCTCGCCGCCGCGCCGGATGGTCTGCTCGTAGGCGGCGCGCTTCTCGGCGATGAGGGCGCGCTGGGCGTCGCTCAGCCCGGGATCGCGGATCAGGCCGATCGCCTTCAGGTGCTCCTCGATGACGCTGCCGATCTCGGCGACGATCGACGGCATGTAGACGCCGCCGGCCTTGAAGTAGCCGCCGCGCGGGTCGAACACCGCCTTCATCTCCTCAACCAGGAAGGTGACGTCGCCGCCCTTGCGGAACACCGCCGAGACGATGCGGGTGATGGCGACGATCCACTGGAAGTGCTCCATGTTCTTCGAGTTGATGAACAGCTCGAAGGGCCGGCGCAGCTCGTGCTCGGTGCCGGGGTTGAGCACGATGTCGTTGATGGTGACGTAGAGCGCGTGCTCGAACAGCGGCGACTTGATCTTGTAGGTCGCGCCGACCAGGGTCTCCGGGCGCTCGAGGCGCTCGTGCATCTGGATGATCTCGGCGGTCGGCGGCGCCGCTGGCGCGACGTCGGCAGGAGCGGGGGACACGATCTTCTCGTCCGGCGTGGCGACGCTGTATGCCTTGATTTTCTTGGTGATCCTGATGGCCATGGCCGGCGCTCCTGCGGGTGCTGCGGTGGGACGATGCGGGTACGGGGTTGCGGTTTTCCGCGGGATCGGAAACCCGGCCCCGCCGCGGAGGCGGGGTTCGGGCACGGTCGCGGCCGGGTCAGCGGCGCGCGGTCTTGCTGGCGGCTTTCTTCGCGGCTTTCTTCGCGGCCACCTTCTTCGCCGGTGCCTTCTTGGCGGCCTTCTTCACCGCGACCTTCTTCGCCGGTGCCTTCTTGGCGGCCTTCTTCACCGCGGCTTTCTTCGCCGGCGCCTTCTTGGCGGCCTTCTTCACCGCAGCCTTCTTGGCGACGGCCTTCTCCTTCCTCAGCTTGGCCTTGAGCTGCTTCGCCGCTGCATCCAGCTCGCGCTTCGCCGCCGCCATCTTCTTCTGCGCGTCACCGGCGGCCTTGACCACCGCCTTGCCGGCCTTCGAGGCGCGAGCCTGCTTGAGCTTCGCCTTGGCGGCCTTCTCGACCTTGGCCATCTCGGCCTTGGCCTTCTTGACCATCGGCGCCGCTTTAGCCTTCGCCTGCTCGACGACCTCGCTGGCTTTCTCGTTCACTGCTTCGACCGCTTGCGCGATCGTGCTACTCACACCGTTGCCGTTGCTCATGGGGAACACTCCCGTCGGGTGCCGCATCCGCGTGCATGGGGCCGGTGCACGCTTGCCGGTTCAGAACTTGCCGCGAGCCCTCAGAATTTACCGTAGTAGCCCTCTTTCAGCGCATCGAACAGGTTGGCGGCGGTGTGCAGTTCGCCGTCGTACTCGATCTGCTCGTTGCCCTTGACCTCGACCACGCTGCCGTCCTCGAGCTCGAAGCGGTAGGTGGTGTTCTCCAAGTCCTTCTCCTTCACCAGCACGCCCTGGAAGGCGGCCGGGTTGAAGCGGAAGGTGGTGCAGCCCTTGAGGCCCTTCTCGTGGGCGTAGCGGTAGATGTCCTTGAAGTCCTCGTAGGGGAAGTCGGTCGGGACGTTCGCCGTCTTCGAGATCGAGGAGTCGATCCAGATCTGCGAGGCGGCCTGGATGTCGACGTGCGCCTTCGGCGTGATGTCGTCGGCGGCGACGAAGTAGTCCGGCAGCCGGGCTTCCGGGTCGTCGCTGTAGGGCATCGCCTTCGGGTTCACCAGCTCGCGGTAGGCCAAGAGCTCGAAGCTGTAGACGTCCACCTTCTCCTTGGTCTTCTTGCCCTCGCGGATCACGTTGCGCGAGTAGTGGTGCGCGAAGCTGGGCTCGATGCCGTTGCTGGCGTTGTTGGCGAGCGAGAGGGAGATGGTGCCGGTCGGCGCGATCGAGCTGTGGTGGGTGAAGCGGGCGCCGGTTTCAGCGAGCCTCTGCACCAGCTCCGGCGCCACGCCGGCGACGCGCTGCATGTAGCGGCTGTACCTGGCGTGCAGCACGCGGCCCTTGATGGCGTCGCCCACCTTCCAGCCGTCCTCCGCCATCTCCGGGCGCTTGCGCAGCATCCCGGCGGTGACGGTGAAGTCCTCGTCCATGATCGGCGCCGGGCCCTTCTCCTCGGCGAGCGACAACGCCACCTCCCAGCCGGCCACCGCCATCTCGCGGGAGACGGCCTCGGTGAATTCGCAGCTCTCGGGCGAGCCGTACTTCATGCGCAGCAGGGTCATGGTCGAACCGAGGCCGAGGAAGCCCATGCCGTGACGGCGCTTGCGCAGGATCTCCTGGCGCTGCTGTTCGAGCGGCAGGCCGTTCACCTCGACCACGTTGTCGAGCATGCGGGTGAAGACGCGCACGACTTCCTTGTACTCCTCCCAGTCGAAGCGCGCCTTGTCGGTGAACGGGTCGCGCACGAACTTGGTCAGGTTCACCGAGCCCAGCAGGCAGGCGCCGTAGGGCGGCAGCGGCTGCTCGCCGCAAGGATTGGTCGCGCGGATCGACTCGCACCACCAGTTGTTGTTCATCTCGTTGACGCGGTCGATCAGGATGAAGCCCGGCTCGGCGAAGTCGTAGGTGGACGTCATGATCATGTCCCACAGCCCGCGTGCGCGGACGTGGTGGTAGACCCTGCACGCCACCAGGCCGTCGTCGCGGCTGACGTAGCCCGCCGAGGTCGGCCACTCGCGCCAGACCACCTGCCTCGCATCGGCGAGGTCGATGTCGGCGGCCTCCTTCTCGCTGATCGGGAACACCAGCGGCCATTCGGCGTCGCCGGCCACGGCGTCCATGAACTCGTCGGTGATCAGCAGCGAGAGGTTGAACTGGCGCAGCCGCCCGTCCTCGCGCTTGGCCTTGATGAAGTCCTTCACGTCCGGGTGGGAGACGTCGAAGGTGCCCATCTGCGCGCCGCGGCGGCCGCCGGCCGAGCTGACGGTGAAGCACATCTTGTCGTAGATGTCCATGAAGGACATCGGGCCGGAGGTGTAGGCGCCGGCACCGGCGACGAAGGCGCCGCGCGGGCGCAGCGTCGAGAACTCGTAGCCGATGCCGCAGCCGGCCTTGAGGGTGAGGCCGGCCTCGTGGACCTTCTCCAGGATGCCGTCCATCGAGTCGGGGATGGTGCCGGAGACGGTGCAGTTGATGGTGCTGGTGGCCGGCTTGTGCTCGAGCGCGCCGGCGTTGCTGGTGATGCGGCCGGCCGGGATGGCCCCGCGGCGCAGCGCCCAGAGGAAGCGTTCGTACCAGTAGTGGCGCTTTTCCGCGGTCGGCTCGGCATCGGCCAGCGCCTTGGCGACGCGCTTGAGGGTGCCGTCGATGTCGGCGTCGATCGGCTCGCCCTTCTTGGTCTTGAGGCGGTACTTCTTGTCCCAGATGTCCCAGGACGCCGGCTGCATGGGGATCTCCACCGGAGTGTCCGTCTTCACCGCCTCGAGACGCGCCGTGCTCATGCCCTGATTCTCCCTGTTCGCGCCCATGCCGGGCGATACGGCCCCAAATCTAGGGGCCACTCCCCGCTGAAACCCCAAGATGTTGGGAGCAGCGAGTCGGAACGGTACGCCGCACCCCCGGGCCTGTCAACCGCCGCGAGAGCCCTCGCACGGAGCGTGCAAACGATTGTTTACAATGGATTTTCCCACCGGAATCCGCCTCCCGCCATGCGCCCGCCCGCCCTTGCCACCGTCCTGCTCGCCGGCCTGCTCGCCGGGCTGCTCGCCGCCACCGCCCTGCCGCCGGCGCGGACCGCCGTGCCGGCCACCGCCGCCACCCCCTCGCTCGCCCCGATGCTGGAGAACGTGACCCCGGCGGTGGTCAACATCTACACCCGGCAGGTGGTCGAGGTGCAGAGCCCGCTGGCGGCCGACCCGATCTTCCGGCACTTCTTCGGCATGCCGCCCGGCCCGCAGCGCCGCGAGTCGCAGTCGCTCGGTTCGGGCGTGATCGTCGACGCCGAGCGCGGCCACGTGCTCACCAACCACCACGTGGTCGAGAACGCCACCGAGGTCAGCGTGCAGCTGCACGACGGCCGCACGGTGAGCGCGGAGTTCATCGGCAGCGACCCGGCCACCGACGTCGCCCTGATCCGCATCCCCCCCGGCAACCTGCGCGCCCTGCCGCTCGCCGATTCCGAGCGGCTGCGCGTCGGCGACTTCGTGGTGGCGGTGGGCAACCCCTTCGGCCTCGGCCAGACCGTGACCTCGGGCATCGTCTCGGCGGTGGGGCGCAGCGGCCTGACCGGGCTCGGCTTCCAGAACTTCATCCAGACCGACGCCTCGATCAACCCCGGCAATTCCGGCGGTGCGCTGGTCAACCTGCGCGGCGAGCTGGTCGGCATCAACACCGCGAGCTTCAACCCGCGCGGCTCGGCGGCCGGCAACATCGGCCTCGGCTTCGCCATCCCGGCCAACCTCGCCGGCGAGGTGATGCGGCAACTGCTGGTGCATGGCGAGGTCCGGCGCGGCTCGCTCGGCATCGAACTGGCCGACCTGGTGCCGCGCTTCGCCGAGGAACTGGGCGTCCCCGCTGGCACCCGCGGGGCCATCGTCACCCGGGTCTACCGCAATGCCCCGGGCGAGGCCGCCGGGCTCAGGCCGGGCGACGTGGTGACCGCCATCGACGGCCGCCGCGTCGACGGCGCCCAGGCCCTGCGCAACGCCGAGGGCCTGCTGCCGGTGAACCAGCCGGTGCAGCTCACGGTGCAGCGCGGCGCGCAGACCCTGAGCCTGCGCACCACCCTGCGCGAACCGCCGCGGCAGCTGCCGGGCGCCGAACTCGACCCCCGCCTCGCCGGGGCGGTGGTGGCCGAACTGGCCCCGCGCCAGCGCGAGGCCGGCGGCCGCGGCGTGGTGGTGGCCGAGGTCGATCCGCGCTCGCGCGCCGGGCTCGCCGGGCTGCGCGCCGGCGACCGCATCCTCGGCGTCAACGGCCGCCGCATCGAACATCTCGCCGCCCTGCGCGCGGCGCTGGGCAGTCCACCGCCGCGGCTGGTGCTGACGGTACGGCGGGGCGCGCAGCAGGGCGAGTTGGAGCTGCGCTGACGCCGCCGCTGCGGCGATGGCCCCATGATGCCGGGCATGCACACTTCCCTTCGCGCCCTCAGCTTCGACCTCGACGACACGCTCTGGCCGATCCGGCCGGTCATCGAGCGCGCCGAAGCCGCCCTGCACGCCCACCTCGAGGCACATTGCCCGCGCACCGCGCGGGCCTACCCGCCGGCACGCCTGCGCGCCCTGCGCGAGCAGGTGGCGCAGGAGAACCCGCAGCTCGCCCACGACTTCGGCCGCCAACGGCTGCTCTCCCTGGTGCAGGCGCTCAGCGAATGCGGTGACGACCCGGCCGAGGCCGGGCCGGCCTGCGAGGCCCTGTACGCCGAGCGCAACCGGGTCGATTTCTACGCCGACGCGCTGCCGGCGCTCGATGCGTTGGGCGCGCGCTTCCCGCTCGCCGCGCTCACCAACGGCAACGCCGACCTGCAGCGCATCGGCATCGCCGGGCGCTTCGCGGTGGTGGTGGCGGCCCGCGAGTTCGGCGTGGCCAAGCCGGAGCGCGCCATCTTCGCGCACACCGTGGCGCGGCTCGGCCTCGATCCGGCCGAGGTGCTGCACATCGGCGACGACCCCTGGCTGGACGTCGACGGTGCCGCCCGCGCCGGCCTGCGTACCTGCTGGGTGAATCGCAACGCGGCCGACTGGCCGGCCGGGCTGCCCCGCCCCGACCTCGAGGTGGCCACGCTGACCGGACTGGTGGCGGCCCTCGCCGAGGCCGCGCCGCTGCCGGCAGCGTCCGTCGGCCGCGCCGAACCCGGTACGCTCGCCTGAGCATCGGCTCCTTCCCCACCGTCCGATTCCCCATGCCCAGCCCACCCTGCTTCGTTCCGGCCGATGCGCCGGCCCTGCCGCTCCACCCGATCGACACCGCCCGCTTCCCGGCCTGGCGCGAAGCGCAGCCGCCGCACTGGCAGGCCTGGCTCGATGCCCACGCCTTCCGGGGCGAGCCCGGCAGCGCGCTGGTGCTGCCCGGCGTGGACGGCACGCCCGCCGCCGCCGTCGCCGGGATCGGCGACCCGCAGGATCCGGCCAGCCTCGGCCACCTGCCCCTGCTGCTGCCACCGCTCGCCTTCCGCCTCGTCGAGGGCGGCCCGCTCGCCCTGCCCGCCGACCGCGCCCTGCTCGGCTGGGGGCTCGGGGCCTACCGCTTCGATCGCTACCTGAAGACGGCGAAGCCCACCGCGACGCTCGCCGTCGATGCCGCCGCGCAGGCCGAGGCCCTCGCCGTCCTCGAGGCCTCCTGCCTGGTGCGCGACCTCGTCAACACCCCCACCGAGCACATGGGCCCGGACGAACTGGAGGCCGAGGTGCGGGCGCTGGCCACCGCGCACGGCGCCGGCTTCCGCTGCGTGCGCGGCACCGATCTGCTGGCGCAGAACTTCCCGGCCATCCATGCCGTCGGCCGCGCTAGCCACCGCGAACCGCGGCTGATCGAACTCACCCACGGCGATGCCGCCCTGCCGCACCTCGTGCTGGTCGGCAAGGGGGTGTGCTTCGACACCGGTGGCCTCGACCTCAAGCCGGCCGACGGCATGCGCCACATGAAGAAGGACATGGGCGGCGCCGCGCACGCCATCGCGCTGGCGCGCCTCGTGCTGGAACGCGCCCTGCCGGTGCGCCTGAGCCTGCTGGTGCCGGCGGTCGAGAACGCGCTCGGCCCCGACGCCTACCGCCCCGGCGAGGTGATCGCCACGCGCCCGGGCCTCGCCGTCGAGATCGACAACACCGACGCCGAAGGGCGGGTGATCCTCGGCGACGCGCTGGCCTACGCCGCGGAACAGAAGCCCGCCCTGCTGATGGACTTCGCCACGCTCACCGGCGCGGCGCGCATCGCCCTCGGGCCGGACCTGCCGGCCCTGTTCGCCAACCGCGACGCCCTCGCCCAGGCCTACCTCGAGGCCGGCACGGCCGAGCGCGACCCGCTCTGGCGCATGCCGCTGTGGCGGCCCTACCTGAGCTACCTCAAGTCCGGCATCGCCGACCTCGCCAACGCCGGTGGCTCGCGCATGGCCGGCTGCGTCACCGCCGCGCTCTACCTCGAACGCTTCGTGCCCGAGGCGCAGGACTGGACGCACGTCGACGTCTACAGCTGGAACGATGCCGACCGCCCGGGCCGGCCCGCCGGCGGCGAGGCGCAAGGTCTGCGCGCAGCCTGGGGCTTCCTCAAGCGTCGCTTCGCCGCCTAATCTTGCGGCACCACCGTCCGGGAAGGCCCGCATGCGCGTCCAGCAACTGCTCGAACAGGCCAGCCAGCTGCCCTCGATCCCGAAAGTGGTGCAGGAACTGCTGCGTGCCTTCGACGACCCGAATGTCGATACCGGCACCATCGCCGCCAAGCTGCAGCTCGACCAGGCACTCACCGCCAAGGTGCTGCGGATGGCCAACTCCTCGTTCTACGGCGGTGGCCGCCAGGTGGCCTCGATCAACGACGCCGTGGTGCTGCTCGGCGTCGACGCCCTGCGCACCATGGTGGCGAGCTGCG
>JAGXSL010000124.1 GCA_018333835.1 Lysobacteraceae bacterium | reverse complement strand
GCCTCCACCACCCGGCGGGCACGCGATTTCGCCGAGAGCGTGAACGCCGCGCTGGCTGCCGTCACCCTCCAGACCGCCTTCCCGACCAGCGGCCTCGGCCAGTCCCTGCGGACCATCGCGCGGGTGATCGGCGCACGGCAGGCGCTCGGGCAGTCGCGGCAGGTGTTCTTCGTCGGCATCGGCGGCTGGGACATGCACGACAACCTCATCGCCGACCACCAGAACCTGCTGCGCATCGTGTCGCAGGCGCTGGCGGCGTTCCAGCAGGCCACCGGCGAACTGGGCGTGGCCGATGCGGTCACCACCTTCACCATGACCGATTTCGGCCGCAACCTGAACAACAACGGCGATGGCAGCGACCACGGCTGGGGCGGCCACAGCTGGGTGCTCGGCGGTGGGGTGGCCGGTGGGCGCTTCCACGGCCAGATCAACGAGTACGCGCTGGGCAGCAGCCTCGATGTCGGTCGCGGACGGATCGTGCCGACCACCTCCATCGACCAGTTCGGTGCCGGCCTGGCGCACTGGATGGGGCTCGCCCACGGCGATCTCGACGCCATCTTCCCGAACCTGCGGAACTTCCCGCCCGGCTTGGACGGCCTGTTCCGGGCCGGTGCCGCGCCGGCACTCTCCGCCACCGGTTGACGCCCTCTCTGCGCACCCCGTCGACACCGGACGGGGGCGTATGGCTGTTATCCTCGCCGGCATCGACAAGCCCCCGAGGAGCCCGGCGTGGCCCGCATCGCCGCCTTCCTGCTGCCCCTCCTCACCGCGCTGGCGCTGACCGGCTGCGGCACTCCCGGCCCGCCGAAGCGGGTGTTCCCGCCCGAGGCCCGCATCCAGGAACTGCGCCTGCAACCGGGTGGCGCCCTCCTGCTGTTGCGGATCGAGAGCTTCAGCACCGTGCCCTCACGGCTGGAACGGGTGGCGCTGGGCCTCCGTTTCGGCGAGGACGGCGCCAGCCTTCCGCTTTCTGCCACGCCGGGGATCACCCTGCTGCCCAGGTCGGCGGAGATCGTCGAACTGCCGCTCGCCCTGCCCGAGACCGAGCGCCAACGCATCGCCGAAGCCATCGCCCGGCGCCATGCCCTGCGCTACCGGCTGGACGGCACGCTGGGCGTCGATCCACCCGGCCGCGACCAGCGCATCGACTACCGCAGCGCGCTCAGCCCGGTGCCGGGTCTGGACGGCGTGCTGCGCTGAGCGGTGTCGGCCGGCCTGCGTCGCGCCCCGGCACTCTTTCCTCCCTCCCCGCTCCCACTCTTTACTCGCCCATGAACACCTACAAAGCCCCCCTGCGCGACATGAGCTTCGCGCTGTTCGACGTCCTCGAGGCCGAAGCCCTGTACGCGAAACTCGGCATCGAGGCCGCGCAGCGCGACGTGCTCGACGCCGCGCTCGAGGAGGCCGCGAAGTTCAACGAGAACGTGCTGGCCCCGCTCAACGCCGTCGGCGACCGCGAAGGCTGCACCTACGACAAGGCCACCGGCGCGGTGAAGACCCCCACCGGCTTCAAGGAGGCCTACGCGCAGTTCGTCGAGGGCGGCTGGCCGGGCGTGACCGCGCCCGAGGCGATGGGCGGCATGGGCCTGCCGGAGAGCATCGGCGCGGTGATGAAGGAGATGATCGACGCCGCCAACCTGAGCTGGGGCAACTACCCGCTGCTCTCGCACGGCGCGACCGAGGCGCTCAAGCACCACGGCGAGGATTGGCAGCAGGAGGTGTTCCTGAAGCCCATCGTCGAGGGCCGCTGGACCGGCACCATGTGCCTGACCGAGCCGCACTGCGGCTCCGACTTGGGCCTCTTGAAGACCCGCGCCGAGCCCACCGCCGACGGCAAGTACGCCATCACCGGCACCAAGATCTTCATCACCGGCGGCGAGCACGACTTCACCGACAACATCGTGCACCTGGTGCTGGCGCGCCTGCCGGACGCGCCGGCCGGCACCAAGGGCATCTCGATGTTCATCGTGCCGAAGATGAAGGTCGCGCGCGACGGCACGGTCGGCGAGCGCAATGCCGTGCGCTGCGGTTCCATCGAGCACAAGATGGGCATCCACGGCTCGGTCACTTGCGTGATGAACTTCGACGGCGCCGAGGGTTACCTGATCGGCCAGCCGAACAAGGGCCTCGCGGCGATGTTCACCATGATGAACACCGCCCGCCTCGCCGTCGGCATCCAGGGCCTCGGCCTGATCGACCGCGCTTTCCAGAACGCCCTGCGCTACAGCCGCGAGCGCCTGCAGATGCGTGCGCTTTCCGGCGCGAAGGAGCCCTCGAAGCCGGCCGACCCGATCATCGTCCACGCCGACATCCGCCGCATGCTGCTGACCAGCAAGGCGCTGGCCGAGGGCGGCCGCCTGCTCGCCTACCACGCAGCCACCTTGGTCGACCTCATGGAGCGCACGACCGACGAGGCCGAGCGCAAGCAGGCCGACGAGCTGCTGAGCTTCCTCACGCCGATCGTCAAGGCCTGCCTCACCGAGTGGTCGGTCGAGTGCACCTACCACAGCCTCCAGTGCTTCGGCGGCCACGGCTACGTCGCCGAGTGGGGCATGGAGCAGCTCACCCGCGACGCCCGCATCACGACCATCTACGAGGGCACCACGCAGATCCAGGCGCTCGACCTGCTCGGCCGCAAGATCATGCAGCAGCAGGGCGTGGGCCTGCGCCAGTTCCTCGGCATGGTCCAGCAGTTCTGCGAGCAGAACCTCGGCAACGCCGCGGTCGCCGAGTTCATCGGCCCGCTGGCGACTCTGGCCAAGGAGTACGCCGACACCACCATGGCCATCGGCCGCAAGGCCGCGGGCAATGCCGAGGAGATCGGCGCCGCCTCGGTCGACTACCTGTTCTACTCGGGCTATGTGGCCCTGGCCTACTGGTGGGCGAGGAGCGTGGCCGCCGCCGAGGCCGGCGACTACCCGGCGGACTTCAAGACGGCGAAGCGCGAGACCGCGCGCTTCTACTTCCAGCGCATCCTGCCGCGCACCCGGCTGCACAAGGCCGGCATCGAGGCCGGCCCGGCCTCGCTGCTCGCACTGGACGCGGCGCTGTTCGACAGTTGAACCGGCATGCATGCGGCAGGCTTCCGAAGCATGGAGCCTGCCGAAGCGAAGCAACGGAACGCGGAAACGAAAAACCCGCCGACGGCGGGTTTTTCGTTGGAAGTTTGGTCGGGGTAGCCGGATTCGAACCGACGACCACCAGTCCCCCAGACTGGTGCGCTACCAGGCTGCGCTATACCCCGGAAGATCTTCCCGCCGCGGCGCGAAGGAGCGTGAGTATAGCCGACCGCGAAGGCGGATGGCCACGGCGACGGTTCAGGGCCGCAGCAGGCCGAGCAGCGACTCCAGTTCGCCGCGGATCTCGCCGAGGAGGGCGGCGTCCACGCTGGCCGCAGCGGCGCGGCGGCCGGCCGGGGCGGCCTGCTTCTCCTGTTCGATGCGCTGGCGGGCACCGCCGATGGTGTAGCCCTCCTCGTAGAGCAGGGTGCGGATCTGCCGGATCACCAGCACGTCCTGGCGCTGGTAGTAGCGGCGGTTGCCGCGGCGCTTCACCGGCTTCAGCGTGGGGAACTCGGTTTCCCAGTAGCGCAGCACGTGCGGCTTGACGTCGCAGAGTTCCGCCACCTCGCCGATGGTGAAGTAGCGCTTCGCCGGGATCGGCGGGAGTTCGCGGTTACTGCCCGGATCCAGCATAGGCGTCCACGCGCTCCTTCAGTTTCTGGCCCGGGCGGAAGGTGACCACGGTGCGGGCGAGGATGGGGATGGCCTCGCCGGTCTTGGGGTTGCGCCCCGGCCTTTCGTTCTTGCGGCGCAGATCGAAATTGCCGAAGCCCGAGAGCTTGACCTGCTTGCCCTGCTCCAGCGAGCCGCGCAGGGCGTCGAAGAAGGCGTCCACGAACTCCTTGGCCTCGCGCTTGTTGAGGCCCACGTCGTCGAACAGGCGCTCCGCCATCTCGGCCTTGGTCAGTGCCATGTCATCTCCTTCAGCGCAGGCGGGCGCCGCAATCGCGCTCCAGGGCCGCCAGCGCGGCCTGGACCGCCTGCTCGACGTCCCGGTCGTTCAGGGTGCGCGAAACGTCTTGGAGAATCAAGCCCATAGCGAGGCTTTTCATCCCGGTTTCGAGGCCCTGGCCAGTGTAGCGGTCGAACACCTTGACCTCCCGCAGGAGGCCGCCCAGGGCCCGGCGGAGGCTGGCCTCGAGATCGGCCCAGGGCCGGTCCCCGGCCACCAGCACCGCCAGGTCGCGACGCACGGACGGGAAGCGGGAGAGCTCGCCGGCCCTCGGCACGCTGCGGGCCTCGAGGCGGGCCAGGTCGAGCTCGGCGACCACCACCTCGCCGTCGAGGTCCAGTGCCTTGGCCAGCGCCGGGTGCAGGTGGCCGACGAAGCCGAGGGCCTCGCCGTCCAGTGTCACCGCGGCGCTGCGACCCGGATGCAGCCAGGCCGCACCCATCGCCGGCGAGAAGGCGAGCGCGCCGGCGGCCGGCCCGGCGAGCGCCTCGAGGTCGCCCTTGAGGTCGTAGAAATCGACCGGGCGCGCGGCCACGCCCCACTGCTCGGCCTTGGCGCTGCCGGTGGCGGCGAAGGCGAGGCGGCGGGTCTCGACGGGCGCGTCCCCCTCTGTCGCCGGCGCATGGAAGACGCGGCCGATCTCGAACAGGCGCACCCGCGCCTGCTGGCGCGCGAGGTTGCGGCGGACGGCTTCGACCAGACCCGGCAGCAGGGCCGTGCGCATGGTGCCGAGATCGGAGGCCAGCGGGTTCAGCAGCGCCACGGCGCGATCGTCGAGACCCCAGCGCTGCAGCAGGGCGGCATCGACAAAGGCGAAATTGATCGCCTCGTGGAAGCCGCGGGCGGCCAGCTGCCGGCGCAGGAAGGCTTCCGGCACCCGCGTCTCGGTGTGGTCGGCGAGCGGGATCTGGCCGGCGGGCAGCGCCGCGGGCACGGCGTCGTAGCCGTGGATGCGCGCGACCTCCTCGATCAGGTCCTCCTCGATGGCGATGTCGAAGCGGCGCGCCGGCGGGGTGATGCGCCAGCCGGCGCGGTTGGCATCAGCCCCTGCGCCGGCAGCCGTGTCGCCCGTGTCAGGGTCGGTTCCGTGCAGCGTCTCCACCTGCATGCCCAGCGCCACGAAGATGCGCGCCACTTCGGCGTCGTCGATGCGCTGCCCGAGCACGCGCGCCAGACGCTCGCGGCGCAGCGTCACCGGGGCACGCTGCGGCAGGTCGGCCTCGCGCACCGCCTCGACCACCGGGCCGGCTTGGCCGCCGAGGATGTCGAGCACGAGCTTGGTCGCGTACTCCAGCGCCACGCGCGGCAGCGTCGGATCGACGCCGCGCTCGAAACGGTGCGAGGCATCGGTGTGCAGGCCGAGCTTGCGGGCGCGGCCGATCACCGCCGAGGGGGCGAAGTGCGCCGATTCGAGGAAGACGCGGGTCGTCGCATCGGTCACGCGGGTGTCGAAGCCGCCCATGACGCCCGCCAGCGCGACGGGCTTGTCGGCATCGGTGATCACGAGGAAGCCGGCGTCGATCGCGGCCTCGCGCTCGTCCAGCAGCTTGAGCGATTCGCCGGCGCGGCCGTGGCGCACGCCGATCGGGCCCTTCAACGTGTCGGCGTCGAAGGCGTGCATCGGCTGGCCGAGTTCGAGCATCATCAGGTTGGTGATGTCGACCAGCGGGCTGATCGGCCGCAGGCCGCAGCGCTTCAGCTTCTCGGTGAGCCAGGCCGGCGAGGTCGCGTTCGGATCCAGGCCTTCGATGACGCGGCCGCAGTAGCGCGGCGCATCCGCACCGGCGTGCAGTTCCACCGGCAGCGTGGCCGCGACGGTCGCGGCGACCGGCGCGGCGTCGAAGGGACGCACCTGCGCGCCAAGTGCCGCCGCCACGTCGAAGGCGACGCCGCGGATCGAGAAGCAGTCGGCGCGGTTCGGCGTGAGCTTCAGCTCGATGCGCGCGTCGGGCAGGCCGAGGATGGCGCTGAGCGCGGCACCCACCGGCGCATCGGCCGGCAGCTCGAGCAGGCCCGAGGCATCGGGATCGATGCCGAGTTCCTTGGCCGAGCACAGCATGCCGAAGCTCTCCACGCCGCGGAGTTTCGCCGCCTTGATGGCGAGCCCCCCCGGCAGCACCGCGCCGACGGTCGCCAGCGGCGCCTTCAGGCCCGCACGCGCATTCGGCGCGCCGCAGACGATCTGCACGAACTCGCCGTTGCCGACCGCGACCTTGCAGACCTGCAGGCGGTCGGCTTCCGGATGGCGGACGGCCTCGACGATCTCCGCGACGATGACGCCCGGCAGCTCGCCGCCGATCGGCTCGACACCTTCCACTTCCAGGCCAATGGCGGTGAGGGCCGCGCACAGCGCGTCGCGGTCGGCCTCGACGGCCACGTGCTCGCGCAGCCAGCGTTCGTTGAACTTCATGCGAACTGCCCCAGGAAGCGGACGTCGTTGTCGAAGAAGCTGCGCAGATCGTTGACGCCGTAGCGCAGCATGGCGAAGCGTTCGACGCCGAGGCCGAAGGCGAAGCCGGTGTATTTCTCGGGGTCGATGCCGCAACTCTCCAGCACGTTCGGATGCACCATGCCGCAGCCCAGCACCTCGAGCCAGCGCGTGCTGCCGTCCGGCTGCTGCCAGGCGATGTCCAC
>JAGXSL010000123.1 GCA_018333835.1 Lysobacteraceae bacterium | reverse complement strand
GGGGGGGCGGTGCGCATGGGCCGAGGATGCCGAAAGAGGCGGGCAGGGGGGTGAACCCGCCGTTAAGCCGGCAGGCATTGGCGTGGACCGCAGCACGGCGGCATAGTTCCCGGCCCGAATCCGCCCCGGAGCAGCGCATGCCCGTGCCCGAGGTCGTGATGTACACGACCGCCACCTGCCCCTTCTGCGTCGCCGCCAAGAACTTCCTCCGCCAGCGTGGCACCGGATGCCGCGAGGTCCGCGTCGACCTCGACCCGGCGGCCCGCGAGGAGATGCTGGCCAGGGCGAAGCGCAGCTCGGTGCCGCAGATCTTCATCAACGGCACCCACGTCGGCGGTTTCGACGACCTGGTGGCCCTCGACCGCGCCGGTGGCCTGGCGCCCTTGCTGGAGTCCGCCCCATGAGCGACCGCGTCGCCGAATTCACCGCCTTCCGCCAGCGCATGAACGAGCGCATCCTGGCCGAGGACAACCAGGTCGTGCGCCGCTTCTTCGCCCTCGACACGCAGACCTACAAGCCCGGCGCGCTCGACCTGAAGACGAAGGAGATGCTCGGCCTCGTCGCCTCGATGGTGCTGCGTTGCGACGACTGCATCGCCTACCACGTCGCCCAGTGCCAGCGGGCCGGGGTGAGCCGCGAGGAGTTCTTCGAGGTGTTCTCGGTCGGGCTGGTGGTGGGCGGATCGATCGTCATCCCGCACCTGCGGCGTGCGGTCGATTTCCTCGACCAGCTCGAAACCGGCCCGGCTGGGGCATAATGGGCGGCTCGCCCGCGTTGGATCGGGCGGAATCCCAAGGAATCCTCATGTCGCAAACGATCGCGGTGATCCGCGGGGACGGCATCGGTCCCGAAATCATGGATGCCTCGCTCGGCGTGCTCGATGCCATGAAGCTCGGCTTCGAGTACGAGTTCGTCGAAGCCGGCCTGTCGGCGCTGGAGAAGACCGGCGAACTTCTGCCCGCCGCCACGCTGGAGGCGATCGCCAGGCACCGCATCGCCTTCAAGGGCCCGCTCACCACCCCGGTCGGCGAGGGCTTCACCTCGATCAACGTCGCCCTGCGCAAGCAGTTCGACCTCTACGCCAACGTCCGGCCGGCCACCAGCTTCCCGGGCACCAAGGCGCGCTACACGGACATCGACCTCATCACGGTGCGCGAGAACACCGAGGGCGCCTACATCGGCGAGGGCCAGTCGGTGTCCGCCGACGGCGAGACCGCCCTGCTGATGCAGAAGATCACCCGCAAGGGCTCCGAGCGCATCGTCCGCCACGCTTTCGAGTTGGCGCGTCGGCTTGGGCGCAAGAAGGTCACGATCGTCCACAAGGCCAACATCCTGAAGTCGACCTCGGGCCTGTTCCTCAAGGTCGCTCGCGAGGTGGCGCAGCAGTACCCCGACATCCCGTGCAACGAGATGATCGTGGACAACACCTGCATGCAGCTCGTCATGCGCCCCGAGCAGTTCGACGTCATCGTGACGACCAACCTGTTCGGCGACATCGTCTCCGACCTCTGCGCCGGCCTCGTCGGCGGCCTCGGCCTCGCGCCGGGCGCGAACATCGGCGAGCACGCCGCCATCTTCGAGGCCGTCCACGGTTCGGCCCCGGACATCGCCGGCCGCAACATCGCCAACCCCTGCGCGCTGCTGCTCGCCGCCGGCCAGATGCTCGACCACCTGGGCCGCGTCGAGCAGGCCAACCGCCTGCGCCAGGCCATCCGTGACACGCTGGAGGCCAAGGACGGCGTGACGCCGGATGTCGGCGGCACCGGCACCACGCAGAGCTTCGCGAAAGCCGTGGCGGCGCGCGCCGCCGGCTGATCAGCCGGCGCGGGTGCGCCAGAACGGATCGAGCACCACCACCTCGCCGCGGCCGGGCCGGTAGCCCGCCGCCAGCGCACCGGCGACGAAGGCCGTGGCGTCGCGGCAGGCCGGCTCGGACGCCGCCCCGAGGGCGAGGTTCGCGGCGATGGCGGCGGCGAGTGTGCAGCCGCTGCCGTGGCCTTCGACCGCAAGGCGCGGATGCCGGAAGCTCGTGCGCAGCACGCCGCTGCCGAAGCGGTCGATGACCTCGACCTCGGCGAGGTGCCCACCCTTGAGCAGCACGGCTTCCGCGCCGAGCGCCAGCAGTTCGCCGAGCGCCGCCTCGGCATCGGCACCGGGCGCGATGGCACGGCCGAGCAGCAACTCGGCCTCCGGCCGGTTCGGCGTCAGCACCGTGGCCATCGGCACCAGTCGCGTGCGCAGGGCGTCGAGCGCGTCCTCGGCGAGCAGCCTGGCCCCGCTGGTCGCCACCATCACCGGGTCGAGCACCAGCGCCACGGGTTTCCAGTGCGCCAGTGCGTCGGCGACGGCGTGGATGGTCTCCACCGTCGCCAGCATGCCGAGCTTCACCGCGCGCACATCGAAGTCGTCGAAGCAGGCATCGATCTGCGCGCGCAGGAAGCCGGGGTCCGGTACATGCACGGCGGTGACGCCGCGGGTGTGCTGGGCGGTCAGTGCGGCGATCGCGCTCAAGCCGTGCACGCCGTGCGCGGCGAAGGCCTTGAGGTCGGTCTGGATGCCGGCACCGCCGCCGCTGTCGGAGCCGGCGATGGTGAGCGCGGAGACCGCGCGATAGCTCACAGCACCTCCGAGGCGAAGTCGGCCAGCCGCGAGCGCTCGCCGCGGCGCAGGGTGACGTGGGCGCTGTGCGCCCAGCCCTTGAAGCGGTCCACCGCGTAGGTCAGGCCCGAGGTGGTCTCGGTGAGGTAGGGCGTGTCGATCTGCTCGACGTTGCCCATGCAGATGATCTTGGTGCCGGGCCCGGCGCGGGTGATCAGGGTCTTGATCTGTTTCGGCGTGAGGTTCTGCGCCTCGTCGACGATCACCCAGCGGTTGAGGAAGGTGCGGCCGCGCATGAAGTTCATCGAGCGGATCTTGATGCGGCTGGCGAGCAGGTCGTTGGTGGCGCCGCGGCCCCAGCTGCCGTGGCCCTCGGCATGGGTCAGCACCTCGAGGTTGTCGGTGAGCGCGCCCATCCACGGCGTCATCTTTTCTTCTTCCGTGCCGGGCAGGAAGCCGATGTCCTCGCCGACGCTCACCGTCGCGCGGGTCATGATGATCTCGCGGTAGCGCTGCACGTCCATGGTCTGGGCGAGCCCGGCCGCCAGCGCCAGCAGGGTCTTGCCGCTGCCGGCGGTGCCGAGCAGGGTGACGAAGTCGATCTCCGGGTCCATCAGCGCGTTCAGCGCGAAGTTCTGCTCGCGGTTGCGGGCATTGATGCCCCAGACCTGGTGGTTCGGCGTGCGGAAGTCCTCGACGATCTGCAGCACCGCGCGGTCGCCCTCCAGTCGCGCCACCTTCAGCTCGACCTCCTCTTCGCCCGGCAGGTACAGGAACTGGTTCGGGTGCCAGCCCTCGCCGGGGTCGGTGCGCAGCTCGTAGAAGGTGCGGCCGCGTTCGGTCCAGGAGCGCAGGTGGTCGGCGTGGCGCTTCCAGAAATCCTCGGGCAGCTGGGCGGCGCCGGTGTAGAGCAGGTTGAAGTCGTCCAGCGCGCGGTCGTTCTCGTAGTCCTCGGCCGGGACGCCGACGATGCTGGCCTTGATCCGCAGGTTGATGTCCTTCGAGACCAGCACCACCGGGGTGTTCGGGTTCTCGATCCGCAGGGCGAGGATGGCGCCGAGGATCTGGTTGTCCGGCAGCACCGTGCCGAAGCCGCGGCTCAGGTCCACCGGCTTGGTCTGGAAGATCAGCCGGCCAAGGCTGTCGGCGGCACGCAACTGGAGTTCGCTGGGCCGTTGCAGGCGCAGCCCGCCCTCGATGCCGCGGCTGCCGTGCGCCACCACCAGCTCGTTGAGGAAGCGGCTGACCTGGCGGGCGTTGCGGGCCGACTCGGTCTGCCCCTTCTTGTTGTTGTCGAGTTCCTCCAGAACCATCATCGGCAGGAACACGTCGTGTTCCTCGAACTTGAACAGCGCCGTCGGGTCGTGCATCAGCACGTTGGTGTCGAGCACGTAGATCCGCTTGCTCTGCGTCATCGGGGTCCTCGGGAGGGGCGGGCGGATTGCCCGGCCCCGATTGTAGGGGGGCGGGGCGACCGGACGGCGGCCGCGGCCATCGCCTATGATCGTCCCCTGCCCGGATGGCGAAACCGGTAGACGCAGGGGACTTAAAATCCCCCGGCCTCGCGGCCGTGCGGGTTCGACCCCCGCTCCGGGCACCATCCGGCGCTCATGCTGCACTTGCAACATCGGCCCGTTTTCTTCAGTCTGGGCACGCCCTTAAGGAGGATGGCGATGCCGGATCCCTCGCTCGAGTTCATCGACATCGACCGGCTTCGCGTCGGTGTCTTCGTGCAACTCGACCTGCATTGGACCCAGCATCCCTTCCAGTTCAGCAGCTTCCTGATCCGCAACCCGGCCCAGATCGAGCAGTTGCGCGGCTTGGGCCTGCACCAGGTGCGCTGGTCGCGGCAGCGCAGCGAGGTCGAGCCACTGCCCGAACCCGGCGTGCAGCCGGCCTGGGTCGATGGCCCGGCGACCGGGGCGGGCAACGGCATGCCGGCCGGGGCCGGGGCCGGCCCGCCAACCGGCGCGGCGGAGGCGGGACCGCCCGCGCCGGACCGGGTCGCGCCCGCGCCCGCGCCTGTGCCCGCGCAGAGCCCTGCGCTGGCGCGCCGGCGCGCCCTGCTGGCCGACCAGCAGGCCAGCCTCGAACGCTGCGAGCGCGGCTTCGCCGAGGCCTCCCGGCAGTTCCGCCAGATCCTGCAGAACGCCCGTGCCCATCCGCTGCAGGCCCGCGAGGTCGCGGAGGGGCAGGTCGAAGGCATGGTCGAGCAGGTGCTGGAAACCGAGGACGTGGCGATCCGCCTGCTCTCCGAGAAGGCGGGCCAGGAGACCACCCTGCACCCGATGAACGTCAGCGTGCTCTCGATCCTGCTCGGCCGCAGCCTGGGCCTCGATCCGGTCCAGATCCGCCACCTCGGGGTCGGCGCCCTGCTGCACGACATCGGCAAGCTCGAGTTGCCCGACCGGCTGCGCTGGCGCGACAGCGCCGCCACCGCCGCCGAGCGCCGGATGTACCAGGAACATCCCGCCCACGGCCTCGCCCTCGGCCGCCGGATGGGCCTGCCCGCCGAGGTGCTGGAGGTGATCGCCCAGCACCACGAGCAGGTCGACGGCCGCGGCTACCCGGCCGGCCTTCAGGGCGAGGCGATCCATCCACTGGCGCGGGTGGTCGCCCTGGTCAACCAGTACGACAACCTCTGCAGCCCGGCCAACCCGGCCCAGGCCTTCACGCCGCACGACGCGCTGGCGCTGATCTTCGCCCGCCAGCGCGAGGCTTTCGACGCCACCACGCTCGCCGCCTTCATCCGCATGATGGGGGTCTACCCGCCCGGCTCGGTGCTGCAGCTCAACGACGCACGCTACGCCATCGTGGCCTCGGTGAATTCCGAGCGGCCGCTGAAGCCGAGGATCATCGTCCACGATCCCGCCGTGCCCGCCGACGAGGCCCTGGTGCTCGACTTGGAGCAGCACCCCGAACTCGGCATCCAGCGCGCGGTCAAGCCGCTGCAACTGCCGCGCGCGGTGTTCGACTACCTCTCGCCGCGCAAGCGCCTGTGCTATTTCTTCGAACGCTCGCCGGCCGCGCCCGCGAACGGGGGCGAGCTTGGCTGACGGGCCGTTCCAGTCGCTGATCGAGAGCGTGCTCGAAGCGGTGCTGCTGGTCGATCCGCTCGACCTGCGCATCACCGCCGCGAACCGCGCCGCCGAGCAGCTCACCGGGGTGCCGAGGGAGCAGCTCATCGGGCGGCCGATCGTCGATTTCGCCTCGACCTCGCAGGACCTGTTCTTCTGGGAGGACGTGGCCGCCGGCCGGGCCCGCTCGATCCACTCGGACACCCTGCTGCGCCGCGCCGACGGCGAGGCCCGCCAGGTCGAGCGGCGGGTCGGCCCGCTGGTGCTGGGG
>JAGXSL010000122.1 GCA_018333835.1 Lysobacteraceae bacterium | reverse complement strand
GTCAACGACACCCTGTACCGCGCCGTGGCGCGCCACCTCTACCGCAGCCACGACGAAGCGGCGCCGCACCAAGGCCTAGAGGGGCTGGAGCATTTCGACAAGGTCATCAACGTCGATCAAAGCCCGATCGGGCGCACCCCGCGCAGCAACCCGGCCACCTACACCGGCCTTTTTACCGGCATCCGCGAGCTGCTGGCCGAGGTGCCGGCGGCGCGCGAGCGCGGCTACGGCCCGGGGCGCTTTTCGTTCAACGTGGCGCAGTCAGCCGGCGGCGGCCGCTGCGAAGCCTGCCAGGGCGACGGCGTGGTCAAGGTCGAGATGCACTTCCTGCCCGATGTCTATGTGGCGTGCGAGGTCTGCCAGGGCCAGCGCTACAACCGCGAAACGCTGGCTGTGCAGTACAAGGGCAAGCACATCGCGCAGATTCTGGAGCTCACGGTCGAGCAGGCCAGCGCCTTCTTCCAAGCCGTGCCGGCGCTGCAGCGCAAACTGCAAACCCTGCTCGACGTCGGGCTGGGCTACCTGCGCCTGGGCCAGAGCGCGACCACGCTCTCGGGCGGCGAGGCGCAGCGCGTCAAGCTGGCGCTCGAGCTCTCGAAGCGCGACACCGGCCGCACCCTCTACGTGCTGGACGAACCCACCACCGGCCTGCACTTCGCCGACATCGAGCTGCTGCTCAAGGTGCTGCACCAGCTGCGCGACGCCGGCAACACCATCGTGGTGATCGAGCACAACCTGGACGTGATCAAAACCGCCGACTGGCTCATCGACCTCGGCCCCGAAGGCGGCGCCGGCGGTGGCCAGATCCTGGTCTGCGGCACCCCCGAGCAAGTGGCGGCCTGCCCCGGCAGCCACACCGGGCGCTTTTTGCAGCGTGGCCTGCTTGGGCCGCAGGCCTGCGCCTCACTTTGACGTGGACCCGTCACATCTGCTCCAAACTGCATGACTCAGGCGACAACTATCTTGACAGGCGCCGTGCGCTTGGATTTCGCCAGCCAGGTCAGCTCACGCATGTGCAACCGGCGGATGGCGCGCTGCGGTGCGCGCCCCTTCTTACGGTCGGGCGAGGCTCATACCGCGCTGTCCCACGGCGCCGACAGACGCACCGCGCCGTTGATGATGCCGACCATCGAGTACGTTTGCGGGAAGTTGCCCCACAACTCGCCGGTGACCGGATCGAGGTCCTCGCCGAGCAGGCCGACGTGGTTGCGGCGCCCCAGCAGGGCCTCGAAAGCGGCCCGTGCCTCTTCGTGGCGGCCGATGCGCGCCAGGGCGTCGACACGCCAGAACGAACAGACGTTGAATGCGACCTCGGGGCGGCCGAAGTCGTCCTCCGCCTCGTAGCGGCGCATGAACGGCCCGTCGCACAGGGACGCTTCCAGCGCCGCCACGGTGCTGGCAAAGCGTGCGTCGTGGCGCGGCAGGAAGCCCACTTCGCCCATCAGCAGCACGCTGGCGTCGAGGTCGCGCCCGCCCAGGCTCTCGACGTAAGCCTGGCGCTCTTCGTTCCACGCGCGCTCAACGATGGCTGTGCGGATCACTGCGGCGCGCTGCTGCCACAAGGCCGCGCGTTCCGGCAAGCCGAGCACGACAGCGATGCGGGCCAACCGGTCGCAGGCTGCCCAGCACATCAGTGCCGACGAGGTGTGCACGCGGGCCCGCGTGCGCAGCTCCCAGATGCCGGCGTCGGGCCGGTCGTGCAGAGCCCAGGCCTGCTCGCCCATCACTTCCAACGCGGTGAAGTCGGCCGCGTCACCGCGGCGGAACAGGCGGTGATCGTGGAAGGCCTGCGCGGCGCCGAGCACCACGCTGCCGTAGACGTCGTGCTGGAAGTGCTCCTGTGCTTGGTTGCCCACCCGCACCGGCCCCATGCCGCGGTATCCCGCTGCGCGCGCCACCACCGACTCGGGCAGCGACTTCTCCAGACCGATGCCGTACAGCGGCTGCACGTGACCGTTCTCGGCGCCGCGCACCACGTTGTAGAGCCAACTGAGGTAGGCCTCCATCGTGCCGACCTCGGCCAAGCTGTTCAGCGCGCGGACGACGAAGAAGGCGTCGCGCAGCCAGCAGTAGCGGTAGTCCCAGTTGCGGCCACTATTCGCGGCTTCAGGGATGCTGGTGGTCATCGCCGCGACGATGGCGCCGGTATCCTCGAACTGGCACAGCTTGAGCGTGATGGCGGCGCGAATCACCGCGTCCTGCCACTCCAGCGGCACCGCCAGCCGGCGTGACCAGTGGCGCCAGTAGAGCGCGGTTTGCTCCTCGAACTCGCGCGCGGTGTTGTCGATGCTGCCGACCAGCGTTTCGTCGGGCCCGAGCAGCAGGCTCATCGACCGGGTCGGCGAGAACCAGGTGCCTTCGAGCAGGTAGGTCAGCGGCACGCTCGTGTTCAGCCGCAGCGTCAAGTCGGGCATCACGAAACGCAGGTGGTGGCTGCCGCGCGTCAGGGTCGGCGACGTGGTGCCCCAGTCACCGTGCGGGCGCACCGTGATGCGCACACGCGGGTGGCCGGCCAGCAGGTGGACCCGGCGCACGAGTTGTGCCGGCCGGAACACACGGTCGCGGTGGATGAAGCGTGGCGCGAAGTCCGTGAGCTCGATGCCCTGGCCGCGGTCGTCCCACAGCCGGGTGCGCACGATCGCGGTGCCGGGGTCGTAACTTTGTTCGGTGCGTGCCAGCCCTTCGAGTTCGACGGTCAGCGCGCCGTCCAGCGGCAGCCCGTCGCGGCTGTGCAGCAGCGCGTCGAAGACCGGCGTGCTATCGAAGCACGGCATGCAGCACCAGACGATGCTGCCGCGGCGCTCGATCAGTGCGCTGACGGTGCAGTTGCCGATCAGCGCCAGGTCCAGACTGGCCGCCGGGCGGGGCGCGGCTTGATTCGCAGGCATCGTTAAACTCCGCATCGAAAAAGGCGAAAGGGGTTTTGGGTCGGTCAGGATGTAAACTTGATCGAATGTACATGAAGACCGACCTGCGAGCACCGCCAAGCCTTCCCGCCCTCACCGTATGCGGCAGGCCCGTTTGCCATCCGATGGCGGCATCAACAGCGCCTTCGCCTTTCGACATGAACCCACCTAGACAGCGGCTGACGCCGCAACCCGACCCGCGCATCCGAGCGTGAAGACCTTCCGCCTGCAGTTGCGCTTTCTGGTGCCGCTGATTGCGGTGCTGGTCACGGCTTCGTACTTGGCCGTGCCGTTTATGGACCAGGTCACGCTGCGATGGTTCAGCCGCGACCTCAACAGCCGCGGCACGCTGGTCGCCAGCGCCTTGTCCGACTCGGTCGGCGAGGCCTTGATCGCCGGCCGGCCGGCGCGGCTGCAGCCGCTGTTTGACCGCGCCGTGAAGGATGTGCGGCTGCTGGCGGTCGGCCTGTGCAATGCCGATGGTCTGCTGCTGCAGAGCACCGCCGGCTTCCCAGCGACGCTGGGTTGCGCGCAGGCGCAGGTGCTGGCCGCCCAGCCCGAACCGTGGCTGGCGCTCCCCGGCGGCGCGGTGCATTTGGGTGTGCACGACGTGATCGGCCAACCGCCGCCGCCTCCCTCACCGCCGCTGGAGCAGGTGAGTCCTGCATCAGGCCTGATCCCCGACACGGCGCTGGCCAGACTTGGCGAGGCGGCTGCGGCGATCGAATCGCCAACCTCGTCACCATTGCTGTTGGGCCGCCTTGTGCTGCTGCAAGACATGAGCTTCATCGAACGCCGCAGCGCGGACACGCGGCGGTACCTGATCGGGCTGATTGCCGCCCTCGGCTTGGTGATTGCATTGATCACCGTGGTGGTGGCACAGCTCAGTTGGCGCGGATGGGTCAACGGCGCACGCGCGCTGATGCGGGGCGAGGGCCTGCTGAGCCCGCTGCTGTCGGGTGCCGCATCGGCGCCGGAACTGGCGCCGTTGGCCGCCGACCTGCGCGCGCGGCTTCGCGACATGGAGGACGAGTTCCGCCGTTCGCAAGGCCCCGAGGCCGAGTGGACCGCCGAGCGCCTGCGCGCGCTGCTGCAGACCCACCTGAGCGGCGACCAGGTGATCGTCGTCTCCAACCGCGAGCCGTACATCCACGAACACGCCGACTCGGGCATTGTTGTTAAGCGGCCGGCCAGCGGGCTGGTCACCGCGGTCGAGCCGGTGATGCGCGCCTGCTCAGGCACCTGGATCGCCCACGGCAGCGGCAGCGCCGACCGTGACGTGGTCGACGCCGGCGACCGCGTGCTGGTACCGCCCGGGCAGGACGAATACCGGCTGCGCCGCGTCTGGCTCAGCGCCGAGGAAGAGCAGGGCTACTACTACGGCTTGGCCAACGAAGGCCTCTGGCCGCTGTGCCACGTGGCCCATGTGCGCCCGGTGTTCCGCGAATCCGACTGGGAAGCCTACAAGCGTGTCAACCAACGCTTTGCCGACGCGGTGGTGGC
Source organism: Lysobacteraceae bacterium (assembly GCA_018333835.1). GTDB lineage: Bacteria > Pseudomonadota > Gammaproteobacteria > Xanthomonadales > Xanthomonadaceae > Silanimonas. The sequence continues at coordinate 295 of JAGXSL010000122.1, read as the reverse complement.
CGAAGCGCGCAGCGAAGACCCGGTCGTGCTGGTGCAGGACTATCACTTTGCGCTGTTGCCGGCGATGGTGCGCGAGCGGCTGCCGCAGGCCACCATCCTCACCTTCTGGCACATCCCGTGGCCGAACCCGGAGTCCTTCGGCATCTGCCCGTGGCGGCGCGAGATCCTGCAAGGCTTGCTCGGCAGCACGATCCTCGGCTTCCACACCCGCTTCCATTGCAAGAACTTCATCGAGACCGTGGACCGCTACCTCGAAGCGCGAATCGAGCACGAACACTCGACCATCGCCTTTCGC
>JAGXSL010000121.1 GCA_018333835.1 Lysobacteraceae bacterium | reverse complement strand
CCCAGACGGCCACTGGCAGCGCCTTGGCGATGTGGGCAGTGCTGCACCGCTGGTGCTGGCGGCGGGTTCGGCGCTTTTGAGCAGCGGTGTGGCCGGGCCCGCTGCGGCCCAAAGCGCCCAGACCTCGCTGTTGGCGGGCGCGTACACTTTGGGGGCCAGTTTGGCCGTGCGCACTTTGGTAGGGCGCAGCCGGCCGCTGCAAGGGCAGGGCAGCAGCCACTTTGCCGGCCCCAGCCGCGGCTCGTATGCATCGGGCTTTACTTCGAACCACACGGCGCTGGCTTTTGCCCTCGTGACCCCCTTTGCCCAGCAGCACAATATGCCCTGGCTCTACGGGGTGGCAGCCGCTACCGCGCTGGGCCGCGTGCAGCAGCGCGAACATTGGTTGTCAGACACGGTGGGCGGCGCCCTGCTGGGCTACGGCATCGCCAGTTTGTTGCTGATGCAGCAAGAGCAAAACGAGCGCAGCCCCAAAATACGGGTGACGCCGCAATCGGTGCATGCCGATTGGCGCTTCTGAAGCCACAACTCAAGCGCACGCCGCCGCAAAAATCTCAAATTTACTCATAATTCGCATCAGGAAGTTGATTTCAATGCTTGATTTTCACACCACTCGCAGCCGCTTGGGCCGACTTTTGCTGGGGTTGGCACTGGGTGCCGCAGCTGGGGCTGCAGGCGCACAAGCCTTTGGCACCCCCGGAACGGCGGCGGGTTTGGGTGCCGCCGCCCCTGCGGCTGTAGCGCCTGCCGCTGCACCCGGCTTTTTGGCCTTGCCTAGTCTGCCTGGGCCAGCGGCGCTGCCTAGCACAGCGGCCCCTACAGCCCCTGCAGGCGCTGCAGAGGCTGGCGCGCGGGCCGCAGCCGAAGCGGCGCGAGAGGCAGGCCGCGTTGATGCCCCAACTGAGCCGAGTCAGCGTGGTTTGCCCTTGGTGCAAGCTCCATCGCAGTTTCAGACTTTTGTGCAGCAGGCCACCGGTCAGCTGCTGCCAGTGTTTGGGGCCAACTTGTTCAGTCAACCCCAAACCTTCGCCCCTATAACCAGCATTGCCGTGCCCGGCAGTTATGTGCTGGGTCCTGGTGATGTGGTGCAACTGCACGTATGGGGCTTGACCGATTTTGGGGGGTTGCTCACCGTTGACCGCAATGGCCAGGTGCAAGTACCGCGGGTGGGTAACCTCACGCTGGCTGGGGTGCGCGCCGAGCAGCTTGAGTCTGTGTTGCGCAGCCACATCGGGCGCGTGTTTCAAAACTTTGAGCTTTCGGCTACGGTGGCGCAGTTGCGCAGCATTCAAATTTATGTAGTGGGGCAAGCTCGGCAACCCGGTAAGTACACCTTGTCGAGCCTGAGCACCCTGATCAACGCGATCTTTGCCAGCGGCGGCCCGAGCGCCAACGGGTCCATGCGGGCCATCGAACTGCGCCGCGCGGGCCGCGTGGTCAGCACCATCGACCTTTATGCCTTTGTGGCGCGCGGCGACAAGTCGCAAGACGTGCAGCTGCAGCCGGGTGACGTGATTGTGATTCCCCCCATCGGGCCGCAGGTGGCGGTGACGGGCGCTTTTGACCAGTCTGCGCTGTACGAACTCAAGCCCAATGAAACCCTGGCCGACGTGCTCGCCCCCGGCGGCGGCGTGCCGGTGTTGGCAACCACCCAAGTGGCGCTGCTCGAGCGCATCGACCCCCAAGCTCAGCCAGCGCGGCAAGTCACCCAGATCGCGCTTGACGCCGCGGGCTTGCGCACCCCCTTGCGCGATGGCGATGTGCTCACTTTGCTGCCCATCAGCCCAGAGTTTGCAAACGCGGTGACGCTGCAAGGCGCGGTGGCGGCCCCGCTGCGCCACCCTTGGGTGCCGGGTATGCGTTTGTCCCAGCTTATCCCGCACCCCGATGCCCTGATCAGCGCCAGCTTTTTTGTGCGCCAAAACCAGTTGGTGCAGTTGCTCGGTGGACCGCAAGGCGGGCCGCAGGCGCTGCAGCGCCACTTTGCGATCAACGCCGAGGCCATCAACTGGGACTACGCCGTGATCGAGCGGCTCAACCGCCAAACCTTGCAGCGCCAACTCATCCCTTTCAACCTAGGCCGGCTGGTGTTGCAGCGCGACGCCAGCCAAGACCTCGAACTCCAGCCGGGCGACGTGGTCACCATTTTCACCCAGTCCGATTTGCGCGTGCCGCAGCAGCGCCAGGAGCGCGTGGTGCGCATCGAGGGCGAGGTGGCGGTGCCCGGGGTCTATGTGGCCCTGCCAGGTGAAACCTTGCCGCAGCTGATTCGCCGCATCGGCGGCCTGACGCCGCAGGCTTATGTGTTTGGCACCAGCTTTAAGCGCGAGGAAGTGCGCCGCCAGCAGCAGCAAAATCTCGATCAGCTCATCGCTCGGCTCGAGGCCGGGTTGCAGGCCCAAGGCGCGCAGCAAATCGCCCAATTGCAAGGTTTGGATGCCGGGCGTGCCACAGCTTTGATCGAGGCCCAGCGCGAAGCCCAGCGCCTGCAATTGGTGCGCTTGCGCACCCTGCGCAGCAACGGCCGCGTGGCGCTCGAAATCGACCCGCGCGACGCCACGCTGGCTGCCCTGCCCAGCCTGCCGCTCGAGCACGGCGACCACATTGTGATACCCAGCGTGCCCGGTTTTGTGGCCGCCTTTGGTGCCGTCAACAACGAAAACACCTTCATCTTCCGCCCTGGCCGTACCGTGGGCGATGTGTTCCGGCTGGCTGGCTTGACAGCTGAAGCCGATGCGCGCCAAGCCTTTGTGTTGCGTGCCGACGGCACGGTGCTGGCCAGTGCCGATCAAAGCGGCTGGTTTGGCGGCGGGATCGAGGCCGTGGCCCTGATGCCGGGTGACACCGTGGTGGTGCCGCAGCGCGTGGTGGGCGAAACCGGCTGGAACTTGTTCTTGCGCAACGCGCGCGACATCACCCAGATTTTGGCCAACCTGGGCCTGGGCCTTGCGGCCCTGCGCACACTGTGATCGGGGCGCGCGCATGAACCCTGGTACCTCCACTTCCGACACCCTTGAAAGCACTGCCCAAGCGGGCGCTGACTTCAACGGTGCGCCGGCTGACGACGAAATCAGCCTGCTCGACCTATTTGCCACCATCGCTGAAAACCTTAAGCTGCTGATCTTGCTGCCCTTGGCGGTGGGGTTGGCGGTGTTGGGTATCAGTTTTATGCTCACCCCGGTCTACACCGCGCAAACCAAGTTTTTGCCGCCGCTGCAGCAGCAAAGCGCTGCTGCAGCC
>JAGXSL010000120.1 GCA_018333835.1 Lysobacteraceae bacterium | reverse complement strand
GTTAGGTGGGCTTGGGAAGCGGGTTCGGGGTGGCAGAGGATCCCGTCTTCCGGTACGGTTTGGTGTGTTGCTTGCTTCTGTCCAGGCAGGCGGCCCACGCGGCGCTAATTGTCGGCTCCGGTGGGGTTCGCGGCTTCGGTGTTGGCTTTAACGCCGCGTGGTCCGCGGGTCGGTCTTCGCGGTTGCAGGGTGGAGGGCTTCGCGGGGTGTGGTGTCCGGCCAAACAAGGTCTTGCAGGCGCCCACCTAACTATTCGCTCAAGCGGACCGCCGGAATCGTCCCGCATTCATAGTGGCCGAGGGCGGCGGCCGCTTAGCTCAGGCGTTAGGACGCACTGCTAGGTTGTCGCAATCGGGAAGGGTCAACTCATGAAGAGCCAGAGGTCGCTTCTCATCGCGGTCCTGTTTTCCATAGCCGGCGCCATCGCTGGAATCCTGGTCGCATTTGCTTTCTATCCAGCTCTGATCACCGATCCGGTCTGGGTTGGCCCCGCAATGGTTGTCGCGGGCGTTGGTGCACTGGTGGTTGGAGTGCTTCTGATCCCTTCAGCTATTCGGGCGTACCGCGGAAAGAGTGCGTCCTAACCATTCGCTCAAGCGGACCGCCGGCATCGTTCCGCATTTCCAGTGGCCGAGGGCGGCGGCCGCTTAGCTCAAGCGTTAGAACTCAAGGGGGAGAACTTCGCGTGCTCACATTCAAGACACAGTTTCCGATTAACGCCGAAAAGACGTCTGAGGACCTACTTGACTGCGCACAAGCATGGATTTCGGGGAGTCCACATAGCGAGTTGGCACGTAAGCTCAGTGGCATCAAGTTTGAGGATGGCACGTCCGTATCAACGGCAAACGAGTCAGTCCTGTCTTCCTCGTTCAAAGACTCCGAAAGAGAAACGGCGGGAGTGCGATACGAGAAGCGCGAGGATGGCGAAATCAGATGGATAACGGACGTTGTCGGTTCAAAGTCGAAAGATGGATTCATTGTTGCGGTCCAGCTTAGTGTCGACTCCGAGCTTCCTGTCGAGAGATTGGATCAGGGAAAGCGACCATACATCTTGAAAAGCTTGATGGAGAGGATTGGTGGTGGTGTTGATGGCGATCTGATCGTTTCTGACAAGCCAATCCTTCTGCAAGAGCAAGATTTGTCTCTTGCCGCCGACATCATCTGCGCAAAAGCAAATTACACAATGCCGGTTGTGTATGTAAGCGCTGACAACAGAGACAAACCATTCATCGACCCCGATCAAACCGCGAAATGGCTGTCCGGCATGGCTCATGTTGTTGTCGAGCCCAGCCGGTCCTTCTCTTTCAAGCTCATGCGAGAAGTCTATGGCGAGAACGCATACGGTGGTGCTGTCGGAATCTACTGGCCAGATGGCGTCGGAAAATGGCTGTTCCTGCCAACCGGCAACTACTCCAACCCTAAGGAAATGCAGATTGCCGTATCAAAGAAGGTACGGGCTTCGTTGCTTTCACAGCGAACAAAAAGAGAATGCACTTGGTCCAACCTTCAAGAGCTAATCGCGAGGCACCGCCTCCAGGAGCTGAAGGACTCAGGGTCAAATGACATCAATGAGTACATTCGACACTTCGATGCTGAGATGGCCTCGAAGGATGAGGAAATACAACGACTAGAATCGGAACTAGCGCGCGCCAGATATGCGCGCCAGCTTCCCAGCGGCGTATCTAACACTGACGGAACAAATCTTGCTCTTGCCTCTACAGAAAGAGACCTTTATCAAGGTGAGCGCTTAGATATAATTATTGATTCACTCAAAGTCGCTGCCGACGCCGCAGAGCTTCATAGCCGACGCCGAGATGTTTTGACTGACATGATTAAGCAGAACGCGCATTCCGGTGAGCGGGAACAGATTTTGGAGCGACTCAAGCAAGTTTTGCGTCAGTATGACTCAATGACAGTATCTGCTCGCGCTGAACTGGAGTCGCTCGGGTTCGCAATTCTGGAAGACGGAAAACACCACAAGCTCATCTTCCATGATGATTCTAGATATCCATTCATTCTTGCAAAAACTGGCAGCGACTGGCGTGGCGGGCTGAATGCTTTCTCTGATTTGAAGCGCCGCATTTTCTAGTTGATCGCATTGAGTTCTAACAATTCATTCAAGCCGACGCCGCTTCGCGGCGCGGCTTAATTCAGGCGTTAGGCGATATTGGCTTCGGCCCAAGGTGGTGGTTTCAATGGAACGATCGTCCACAATCCGCTGTCCCGAGTGCGGCCACGAGAAGGCCGAGACGATGCCGACGGACTCGTGCATGTTCTTTTACGAGTGCGGAGGTTGCAAGACACTTTTGAAGCCTCTGCCTGGGCATTGCTGTGTTTTCTGTTCCTTCGCGACAGTGCCATGTCCGCCCATTCAAGCTTCGGGCGCGTCTTGTTGCAACCAGGGATATTCATAGCTAAGGACTGCCTTGGTACTGTCGCCTAACTATTCGCTCAAGCGGACAGTCCAATCGCTTCGCGATTGGAGCTGCCGCTTAGCTCAAGCGTTAGGCGTCCGAAACGCAGCCTAGGCGCGCCTCTTGCATGTTTGTAAGCACTCATTCCGGAGCATTCCATGAGCCAACTGCGCCGCTTCACGGTATCTGACTTTCTGAGGCCTTCTCAAGGCGAACCCATCCGCTCTGTGATCACGGAGTCAGCCGACGCTGCAGTCGTCGCTTGGCATGTAGAGCCAGGCCAACGCATAGCTCCTCATGTTCACCCGAGCGGCCAAGACACTTGGATCGTCATCTCTGGCGTCGGGGAGTATCAACTCACAGCCGAGGGGCAGTTCATTCCGCTAGGTGTCGGTGAGGTCCTTGTCGCACATCGCGGCCAAGTTCACGGCGTTCTCAATACGGGAGACAAGCCACTCGTGTTCATCTCAGTCGTATCCCCTGCGCTCTCGGGTTTCGAGCCCCTGTAGCATTGCGGCGTGAGAACAAGTACGCCTAACCCTTCCATCGAGCGGGACGTCCAAGGGCTATCGCCCTCGGCCGCCCCTCATGTCAAACGTTAG
>JAGXSL010000119.1 GCA_018333835.1 Lysobacteraceae bacterium | reverse complement strand
TCTATGGCGGTGAGCGACAGCACCGCCACCACCACGCTCAGGTAGCTGATCGGGCGCCAGAACCAAGCCAGCGCGATCCAGCTCGGGGCGGTGAGCAGCAGCACGAAAATCTCGTAGCGGTCGAGGTACGGCTGAAACAGGAAGTAGCAGTAGGTGAGGCCGCCCACCACCATGGCGGCAAAAATCCAGTCCCAAGCCTTGAGCCGGGAAAAATAACCCGGCCGCATGGGCTGCGATGGCCCGCTCTTCTTGAGTTCAATGGTCTGTGTGGCAGCAGTCATGAGGTGGCCTCGGGTGCTTGATTAAACAGGTGACGGCGCAATTGCTCAAACTCGCGGTCGTTGTCGGAGATTTTACGGTTGGACGACATCGCCATGGTGGCATCCAGTGTGTCGGAGTCGGGTTTAGGCGCCAGCCAGACCCAGACCCGGCGCTCGCGCACGTAGAGCATGGCGATCATGCCGAGCGTCAGCAACAAGCAACCAAAGTAGACGATGTTGCGCCCTGGTGCGCGCGATACCTGAAACACGCTGGCTTCGACCTGCTCGAAGCTGGTCATCATGAAGGTCAGGGGCGCGGGGTAAAAGAACGAATCGCTCAAGCCCAACATCGATTGGGTGAGAAAGCTCGCGGTCTGCTCGTTGAACGGGGCTGGAGTCAGGCCGGCGCGTTCGCGCGTGATCTGGTATAGCTCGAGCAGGCTGCCGTTGAGGATGCGCAACATCAGCTCGCCGGCGCGTTCGCGCTCGGGTTCAGGCACGTTGACCTCGAGGAAAGCCGACACCGCTTGCAGCCCAGCCAACACCGGCATGTCGCGCCGTGGCAGGTGCTCGATTTCGGGGTCTTGGCCGGCAAACAAATCCAGCGCGCGCTGCGCCGACTGCATCAGGGCCTGCTGCAGCTCGGCACGCTGACCGGCTGCCGCCGCCGCCACGTAGCGGCGCACCGCTTCGCGCCGCAGCTGCGGGTCGGCCAGCGCCGCGCGCAAGCGTATGAAACCGTCGATGCTGTCGCGGTCGTCTACCGGGATGCGCAGGTAGCGGAAGTCATCGGCCTCGGTCTCGCGCACGCCCAACACGAACACGCGCCGGCCGTCGAGGTCGATGGGCAGCATGAAGTTGTGGAACTCGCGTGCTTGGCCGGCTGCGTCGCGCAAGCGGTAGGTGATGCTGGGGCCGACGTTTTGGAAATCGGCCGCAACCACGGTGCGGTGCGCCGATCCCAAGCGCTGCGTCACGGCATTGCGCAAGCTAAAGCCACCGCCCACAGCAGCGTCTGCGGCGGCTTGGGTGTTGGCCAAGTTTTCGACGTTGTAGAGGCTGAAGTCGGTGAACTCGAGCGTGAAGGTCTCGCCACCGCGGTGCAAGGTGGTCGATTGCCCGATGCGGCCCTCGACCGTGAACGGCTCGGCACCGTCGCCCATGGGCAGGCCGCGCAGCTGCACCAGCGAGCCACCGTCGTCGTAGCTGGCTTGGAAGATGGTGATGCCGCGGTGGCGCGCGGGGTGGTTGACCTCGACGCGCTTGGGGATGATCTCACCGGTGAACTTGTCGTGAATCAGAATTTCGCTGGCAAACAGGCGCGGCATACCGGTGTCGTAGTACTCGACGATGAAATCTACAAGCTCGATGGAAAACGGCAGCTCTTGCAGCAGCACCCCGCCCGGCTGCGGGATGATGGCGGTGCCGGTGTTGGCGCCTTCGGTGACCAAAATGCTGCCCCGGAAGGTGGGGTTCCAGTCGCTTAGGCGATGCTGCTCAGGCACATCCGAGATCAACCCCCCGCCCTGAAACACGGTTTTGCCCAAAAACAGGGTGTGCAACTGCACCATCAGGCGCCCATCGAGCAAGGCCCCGGCGCAGATGATCACGATCGCTGAGTGCGTGAGGATGTAACCCAGCTTGTTCCAAGCCCCGGCCTTGGCCGCCACCATCCAGCCCACACCGTTGGCGCTCTCGCGCCGCTGCAGCTTCACTTTCCAGCCCGAAGCCAGCAAGGTTTGGCCGATGCGCTGCGCCGCCGCTTCACCCGCTTCGGCGAGTTCAGCCCGCGCCTTGAAGGGGAAGGCCTTGAGGCTTTGTTCGCGCATGTCCTCTTTGAACTGACGAATGTCGTGCAGCATCTTGGGCGAGGTGCGCACCACGCACAGCAAGGTGCTGGTGACCAAGAACAGCAGCATCAGGGCGTACCACCACGTACTAAAGATGGTGTAGATGCCCATGATCTCGAACACCCGGTACCAGAACGGGCCGAACTGGTTGATGTAGTTGTTGATGGGCTCGTTTTGCAGCACCACGGTGCCACTCACCGAGGCGATGCTGATCACCGTCAGCAGCGCAATGGCAAAGCGCATCGACGACAACAGCTCGATCAAATCGCGCAGCAGCGGCGAGCCACGCTGAATTACGATGCCAGCAGTAGAAACACTCATCAGTTGCAAACCAGTGTGGGGGTGGGGCTCGGTTGAGCTGGGCGTAGCTTAGTGGCGCGTTGGGCGCTGCAGGTTCCCATCTATCGCAGCGATTGTCGGCTCTGGAGCGATCAAGGTGCGAGGCCAAGCAAAAAACCCCTCGATTTAGGAGGGGCCCAGAAAGTGCGGTGCGCTATAGGCCCAAGCCTTAACGCAGGCCGGCGATGAAATCGGACACGGCCAAGATTTCGCGGTCGGTCATGTGGCGGGCGATGCGCGCCATCTCAGGGCTGTTGGCGCGGGCACCGGTGCGAAACTGCTTCATCTGGTCGGCGGTGTAGCGGGCGTGCTGGCCCGCCAGCCGCGGGTACAGCGCCGGCATGCCGCGCCCAGCCGGGCCGTGGCAGGCCATGCACGAGGCGATGTTGCGGTCGGCCAAGCCGGCGCGCCAAATGCGCTCGCCTTCGCGCACCAGCTCGGGGTTGCGGGCGTAGTTGGGGGCCGGGGTTTGGCGCGCCAGCCAGTGCGAAACGTCGCGCTTGTCGTCGTCGGTGAGCGCGGCTGCAAAGCCCGACATGATGGCGTTTTGTCGCTTGCCCGATTTGTAGTCGCGCAGCTGCTTGATCAGGTACTCGGGCAACTGCCCGGCCAGGGAGGGGTTTTCGGCCATGGTCGAGTTGCCGGCCACGCCGTGGCAGGCCATGCACATCTGCATGTAAATTTGTTCACCGCGGGCGAAGTTGGGCACCGAGTCGGAGCGCGCCGCCTGGGCATGCGCAAACGAAGCAGTGAACGAAAAAGCAGCCAACGCGGCGGCCCCGATGAGCGTGACGAAAGATTTCATGTCGGATTCGGAGGTCAACGGCAAAAAAGGGGGAAAGTGCCCACGCAGCCACGAGCACAGGAGATTTTGTGCGTAATTCTACAATGCCGTATGCTGCCCGCTTCAAACAACCACACCCTTTACTCCAGTGACCCCTCTCTCTGAAGCCGGCAAAGCCGCCATGGCGTGGCTGCACACGGCGCGCTTTTTGACCGAAGCGCCACAACTGCAGCACCTGCCCGACTCCACTTTGCCCGAGATCGCCTTCGTGGGCCGTTCCAACGCCGGCAAATCCACCTGCATCAACACCCTGACGCAGCAAAAACGCCTCGCCTTCGCCTCCAAAACCCCGGGGCGCACGCAGAGCATCAACCTCTTTGCCCTAGGCAAACAGGGGCTGACCGACGCCGTGCTGGCCGACCTGCCCGGCTACGGCTACGCGGCGGTGCCGCAAGCGGCCAAGCGCCGCTGGCAGGAGGTGATGGCCAACTACCTGGTGAGCCGGCCCAACCTGCGCGCCGTGGTGCTGCTGTGCGACGCCCGCCTAGGCCTGACCGAACTCGACGAAGCGCTGCTGCAGGTCATCCGCCCGCGGGTGGAGCAGGGGCTGGCCTTCAGGGTGCTGCTCACCAAAGCCGACAAGCTCAACCGGCAGGAGGCGGCCAAGGCCTTGTCGGTGGCGCGCCTGCAAACCGCCGGCGGCAGCGCGCAGCTGTTTTCGGCCAGCAGCAAGCTCGGGCTGGAAGAAACCGCGATCCAGATCTGGGATTGGGCGCACCCGCAAGCCCCCGCTGCGGCCCCACCCCCTGCCTAGCCCTTATAGCGCGCATAGCCCCACAGGTACTGCGCCGGGCAGTGCCCGATCACCGCCTGCATGGCTTGGTTGATCTGCACCGCCGCGGCCTGCGGTTCGTGCGCCAGCGGCGCGCCCACCAGTTCCAGCCACGGGCGCACGTGCAGCACGTAACCACGGCCCCAGCGCCGCCGCTCGCCCCAGACCAGCAACACCTGCGTGCCCGGCACCTGCGCCAGCCGCGCCGCCAGCGTCATGGTGTAGGCGCGGCGGCCAAAAAACGGCGCCCACACCCCCATGCCGGCGGGCGGCACTTGGTCGGGCAGCAGGCCCACGGTCTGCCCCTGCTTGAGCGCCTTGAGCAACTGACGCACCCCGCTCAGGTCGGTGGGCACGCTGTGCATGCCGGGGCGCTCGCGCGCCGCCTGCAGCACCGGGTGCAGCGCCGCCACGCGCGGCGGCCGATAGAGCACGGTGATTGGGCGCGGGGCGTGCGCGTCCGCTTCCACCGCCCCCCCGCTTTGCCCCTCAGGCTGCACCCCAAAGCGCTGCGCATAGGCCTG
>JAGXSL010000118.1 GCA_018333835.1 Lysobacteraceae bacterium | reverse complement strand
GGGTGCATGGGGGTGACCAAGGCCACGATGCTGCCAGTGATCGGTGTCGTCATATGCGGTGTGGGGTGCAAAAGCGGTGGGTCAAGCGCGCATTCTACCCAGCCGCGCGCATTGCCGGTGCAAACCCGCGGCGGTGCGCCCCAAACTCAAAAACTGCCAAACACCGTGCCCAGCGTGATCAGCACCACCAGCGCCACCAAGGGCACGGCCATGGCAGTCATGGCTAGGTCGGGGTAGGCCTGCCGGTGCGTGAGGCCGCAGATGGCCAGCAAGGTGATCACGGCGCCGTTGTGCGGCAAGGAATCGAGCCCGCCGGTGGCCACGGCGGTGACGCGGTGCAGCAGCTCGGGGCTGATGCCGTGCGCCTGCGCCATGGCCAGGTAGGTGTCGCCCAAGGTGGACAGCGCAATGCTCATGCCGCCCGAGGCCGAACCGGTCATGCCGGCCAAAATGTTGACGGCAATAGCCAGCGAAATCAAGGGGTTGTCGCCGCCGAGCGCGACCACCGAGTCGCGGATCAGAATGAAGGCGGCGAGCGAGGCGATCACGGCGCCAAAGCCGACCAAGCTGGCGGTGTTGAAGATCGGCAGCAGCGCAGCGTTGGCGCCACAGTCCATGCTGAGCGTGAGCTTGGGCAGGCGGCGCCAGTTGATGGCGATGAGCACGATGATCGACAGCGTCAGGGCGGCGATGATCGACCAGATGCCGCGCACTTGGTCGATGTCGGTCTCGCCGTAGAGCGGCAGCGCCAGAAAACCGGTGTCCATGCGCGGGATCAAAACAAAAGTGAACAGCAGGTTGATGGCGATCACCAACACCAGCGGCAACACCGCCACCCAAGCCGGTGGCAAGCCGACAGAGGGGCGTTCGGGGGTGAGCTCCATGACATCGAAACCCTCGCCGGCGGCGCGTTCGCGCATGGCTTTGTCGGGCGTGGCCGGGTCGTCGGAGTGCACGCCGTAGCCCTCGGCGGCGAGCTGGCGCGCGCGGTACTCGAGCCACAGCATGCCGAGGACAAACATCACCAGCGCGGTGATCAGGCCCAGCCCCGGCGCAGCGAAGGGTGTGGTACCGAAAAACGGCATCGGAATCGCGTTTTGGATCGCGGGCGTGCCCGGCAGCGCCGTCATGGTGAAGGTGAAGGCACCCAGCGCAATCGTGGCCGGCATCAGGCGCTTGGGGATGTTGGCTTGGCGAAACAGCGCCGCCGCAATCGGATAGACCGCAAAAGCCACCACGAACAGCGACACGCCGCCATAGGTCATGACCGCGCACGACAGCACCACGGCCAAGATGGCGCGCTGGCTGCCAAGCAAGCCGATGATGGCGTTGGCCATGACCTTGGCGCTGCCCGAGTCTTCCATCAGCTTGCCAAAAATGGCGCCGAGCAAAAAGACCGGAAAGTACAGCGCGATGAAATTTGCGGCCGAGCCCATGAAAACCTGGCTGTAGCTGGCCAACACCGGGCCGTCGAGCGTGGCCACCACGGCAAAAGTGGCCAAAGCTGGTGCCAAGATCAGCAGGCTGATGCCCCGGTAGGCCAGATAAATCAGCAGGCCTAGGGTGATGAGGATGATCAGGATGTCAAGCATGGGCAGGTTCCGGCTAAAGGGGTGCGCTGTTGCAGCAAACGGCAGGCGCACATGGGGCAAAGGGCCCAAGGCCCAAGGCCCGATACTAACAGGGCCGAGGTGACGTGGGTGTGACAGGGGCCAGCCGCATCAAAAGCACAGCCAGACCTGGTTGGCCAGTTTGAGCATGAAGTCCGGGTGGGTGTAGAGGCTGAAGGTGAGCAGCAGCAGTGCGCTGGCGGCCAGCCAAGCGAGGGCGCGCAGCAACTTGGAACTTAGCAGCCTGGGCCTCATGGCTGTGCCCCTTGCAGGCGCTGCGGGCCGCGCCGGATGGGCTGTTCGTTGATCGGCCAGTTGACGGCTGCGGCCAGCAGCCCGAGCCCGATGGCCAGCAGCCAGACCACGTCGTAGCTGCCGGTCTGGTCGTAGAGCAGGCCACCGAGCCAGACGCCCAAAAAGCTGCCGATCTGGTGGCTGAAAAACACGAAGCCAGCCAGCATCGAGAGGTGCGCGACGCCAAAAATCTGTGCCACCAGGGCGTTCGTGGGCGGCACGGTCGAGAGCCACAGCAGGCCCATCACGGCGGCAAACAGGTACACACTCAGCGGCGTGAGCGGGGCCAGCAGGAACAGCACGATGGTCACCGAGCGCGCCAAATAAATGAAGGCCAAAATCTTGCGCTTGGCCAGCCGCTGCCCGAGCGCGCCGGCGGCATAGGTGCCGATCACGTTAAAGAGCCCGATCAGCGCCAGCGCGTAGCTGGCCACATGCGGCGCGAGGCCAAAGTCTTTCAGGTAGCTGGGCAGGTGCACGCCGATGAATACGACCTGAAAGCCGCAGACGAAATAGCCCGCCATCAGGAGCTGAAAACTGCGGTAGCGTGCCGCTTCGCGCAGCGCCTGCATGATGCTTTGCTCGCGTGCCACGGGCGCGCCGCCAGCGCCCAGCACCGGCTCGCGCAGGCCCCAAGCCAGTGGCGCGATTAGCAGCACCACGGCAGCCAAAATCAGCAGCGCCTCTTGCCAGCCAAAGCTCAGGATCAGCCAGCCCTCGATGGGCACCAACAAAAACTGGCCAAACGAGCCCGCCGCAGCGGCTACGCCCATGGCCCAGGAGCGGCGCTCGGCCGGCACCTGGCGCCCGATCACGCCGTAGATCACGGCAAAGGTGGTGCCAGCCTGCGCCGCTCCGATCAGCAAGCCGGTGGTGAGCACGAACAGCCACGAGGTGTGCGACAGCGCCATGCCCACCAGCCCGAGCGCGTACAGCACGGCCCCGAGTACCAGCACCCGAAAGGCGCCGAAGCGGTCGGCCAACATGCCGGCAAAAATGCCGAACACGCCCCAAGACAGGTTTTGGATCGCGATGGCAAAGGAAAAGGTCTGGCGCGACCAGCCTTGCTCGGCGGTAATGGGCAGCAGCCACAGGCCAAAGCCGTGCCGGATGCCCATCGAGAGCATGACGATGGCGGCCCCGCATAGCAGAACTTGCAGCATCGACAGGCGCGGGGCGGCGGTGGCCGCAGCGGCCGAGGCGTGGGCGGGTTCAGACATACGGGCTAAATGTAACCAATTTGGCAGCGAGTTGCAGCCTGCGTGCAAGCAAGCCCAAGGCGCTGGCAGGGTGCTGCTGGCAGGGTGCTGGCCCGCCTCTCTACAATGCGCCTCCATGCCAGACACCCCACAGAACGCCACCCCAGCCCAAGGCGCTTATGCCGAACACTCGATCCGCGTGCTCAAAGGGCTCGAGCCGGTGCGCCAGCGCCCGGGCATGTACACCCGCACCGACAGCCCGCTGCACGTCGTACAAGAGGTGCTCGACAACGCCGCCGACGAAGCGCTGGCCGGTTACGGCAAACGCATCCGCGTCACCTTGCACCGCGACGGCTCGGTGAGCGTCGAAGACGACGGGCGCGGCATCCCGCACGGGCTGCACCCCGAAGAGCAGGCCCCGGTGTTGGAACTGGTATTCACGCGCCTGCACGCGGGCGGCAAGTTCGACAAGGGCAGCGGCGGCGCCTACAGCTTCTCCGGTGGCTTGCACGGGGTGGGGGTGAGCGTGAGCAACGCCCTGGCCAGCCGGCTCGAAGTGAGCAGCTACCGCGCCGGGCAGGTGGCGCGCATGGTCTTTGCCGACGGCGCCGTGCTCGA
>JAGXSL010000117.1 GCA_018333835.1 Lysobacteraceae bacterium | reverse complement strand
GCGCCTTGCTTGAGCTTGTTGCGGTGGGCTTCGAGCACCAGGTCGGTCACCGACTGCATCAGCGGGTGGGCGGGGTGCAGCAGGCTGGCCATCGGCGCGCCCACGCGGTCAAGCACGCGGACGTAATGCTTCTCGAAGCAGACGCGCTCGTAGCGGCGCAGCACGGGGTCAGCATTGCGTCGGTCGCGCCCGGTGATCTGGCGGTCGCGCTCGCGGATGATGGCCGGGACGTTGGTGATCTCGTAGCGGCCCGGTTCACGCGGGCGCAGCTCGCCCCCCAGCTGCTGGAAGGCCTGGGTGAAGAACGAGCGAATGAAGAAGGGCTGCAGCTTGCGTGCCTCGGCCTTCTCCATTTCCTCCTTGACGGCGAAGAGGCGCTTCTCGTCCATCACCTCTTCGCACAAGGCATTGCGCTTGATGATGTCTTCCAGGTGGCGCGTGTCCAGCGCGCCTTCGACCTTGCGCAGCAGACGGGCACGGACTTCGGGGTCGGCGCCGTAGCGGATGGCTTCGATCAGCAGGTCTTTGAGGCTGCGATCTTCGAACACCTCGCCCAAGACGTCGAAGACACGGCCGCCCAGCGCCTCACGCTGGATCTCCAGCTTCTCGAACAGCCGCTGGAAGACGTCGCCCTCGCGCGTCTCGGAAGCCACCATGTTCCACAGGTGGCAGATCTCTGTCTGGCCGATACGGTGGATGCGGCCAAAGCGCTGCTCCAGGCGGTTGGGGTTCCAGGGCAGGTCGTAGTTGACCATCAGGTTGGCGTTCTGCAGGTTCACGCCTTCGCCGGCCGCGTCAGTGGCGACGAGCACGCGCGCGCTCGGGTCGTTGCGGAACAACTCCTGCACCTTGCGGCGTTCTTCGCGCTTCACACCACCGTGGATCATCACCACGGCTTCCTCACTGCCGATCAGGCCACGGATCTTGGTGACCAGGTAGTTCAGCGTGTCACGGTGCTCGGTGAAGATGATCAGCTTGCGCTGGCGGCCCAAGGAGTCATGCATCTCGGGCGTGTCTTGCAGCAGGCGCGACAGCTCGTCCCACTTGCGGTCTTGGCCGGAGTGCACGACCTTGCGTGCCTGCTCTTCCAAGTCTTCGAGGATGATGATTTCGGCTTCGAGCTCCTGGATGGTCTGGGCGGCCGTGGCCTGGTCGACGACCGCTTCTTCGAAGTTCTCGTAGTCGTCAGGCGACAGGGCATCGGCCGACTCCCAAATGTCATCGGGCACACCGTTGGTACCCGTGCCGACGAGCGTCTCGGCCAGCGATCTGCCCCGTTGGCCCAGCTTCTCTTCCTCGACGCGGCGCTTGAGCTTGTTGCTGCGGCGCTTGAGCGACTGGTAGATGGCTTCAGGGCTAGAGGCCAGCCGGCGCTGCAACGACGTCAGGGCGAAGCCGACCGTGCCTTTTCGGCCGCCGTCCGCCAGTTGATCCGCCCGGGCGAACTCGGTCTTCACGTAGTCCGTGACAGCGGTGTAGAGCGCGGCTTCGAGGTCGGACAGCTTGTAGTTGCAGGTGTAAGCCCGGCGCTCCGGGAACAGCGGGGTGCCGTCGAACTTGAGCAGGTCTTCCTTGACCATGCGGCGCATGAGATCGGTGACGTCAACCTTGTGCGCGCCCGACTTTTCACCACCCCGGAACTTGCCGTAGAAGCGGTCGGCGTCCAGCAGCGACATGAAGAGCTGGAAGTCTTCTTCCTTGCCGTTGTGGGGCGTGGCGGTCATCAGCAGGAAGTGCCGCGTGATCGAGCCCAGCAGCTCGCCGAGCTGGAAGCGCTTGGTCTTGTCGATCTTGCTTCCAAACCAGTGGGCCGACAGCTTGTGCGCTTCGTCGACGACGATCAGGTCCCAGTGCGAGAGGCGCAGCTTCTCCTGCAGGTCTTCGGCGCGGGCCAGTTGGTCCACGCGGGCCACCAGCAGGTCGATGTCGTCGAAGGGGTTGCCGCTGCGCGACTGCTCGACCTGCTCACGCGAGAACAGCGAGAACGTCAGGCCGAACTTCTCGAACATTTCGTCCTGCCACTGCTCGACTAGGCTGCCCGGCGCCACGATCAGCACGCGCTTGGCATCGGCGCGCATCAGCAGTTCGCGGATGAACAGGCCGGCCATGATGGTCTTGCCGGCGCCGGGGTCGTCTGCCAGGACGTAGCGCAGCGGCTGGCGCGGCAGCATCGACTCGTAGACGGCCGTGATCTGGTGCGGCAGCGGCTCCACGTTCGACGTGTGCACCGCCATCATCGGATCGAAGAGGTGGGCCAGGTTGATCCGGTAGGCCTCGGCCGCGAGCTTGAACTCCTCGCCCGGCGCATCGAAGGCCCAGGGGCGCCCTGACTCAGCCAGCGACAGCTTGGCCTCGTCGGTGCGGAACAGCATCCGCTCCAGCAGCTTGCCGTCGGCGGTCTTGTAGTAGACGGTCAGGGCGCCGTAGTTGTCACTCAGACCGACCGGCTCGGTGGTGACGATGCGCACCACCTGCCCGGGCTCTAGGCCCGAGATGGCGGCGTTCTTCTGAATTTGTTCGAGTGGGAGCATCCGTGTTCTACCATGCGCTGAGCCTAGCTTGTTTGCTCAGGCTCAGAGTTTCGCGCGCGAGAAGTGCAATGACACGCCGTAGCCGGTGCCGTTTGCAAAAACACTAGCGGGGTAGAGCGCTGAAGTTGCGCTAGTGTTCAACTCGCATTCTACGTGTCTCGCCTAACGAAGCCCGCCCGCTCCAGCAGCGCGCAGGCGGCTTGCAGCAAGTCGGGTTGTTCGCACGCCAGCAGCTGGCGCTGCGGCAGGCTGCGCAGCCAGGTGAGTTGGCGTTTGGCCAGTTGGCGTGTGGCGCAGGTGCCGCGCTCTGCCAAGTCGGCAAGCTCGGGCGCGCTGAAGCTGCTGCGCCCGCTGGCGGCCAGCGC
This sequence comes from Lysobacteraceae bacterium, assembly GCA_018333835.1. Taxonomy (GTDB): domain Bacteria; phylum Pseudomonadota; class Gammaproteobacteria; order Xanthomonadales; family Xanthomonadaceae; genus Silanimonas. The sequence goes on along the minus strand of JAGXSL010000117.1, from coordinate 4,765 downwards.
ATCCAGCGCTTCCCACACCTGGCGGTAGCCCACGCTGCGCAGCGCGGGCAGGCCGGGGTGCAGATCGGGCCGCTGGCGCAGGGCGCGCACCTCGTCGATGAAGCCTTGCTCCAGCATGGCGGCAAAGCGCTGCGCGATGCGCTGGTGCAGCCAGGCGCGGTCCAGTGGCTCCAGCGCCAGCAGCACGCCAGTCTGGCCGTTGATTTGCAGCGGCGGCGGGGCTGACTGCGCGGCGGTCTGTGCCAGTTTGGCCTGGGTGCGGGTGTGAAACGCCGACAGCGGCCGCCCGCTGGCGCGCCAGACTTCGAGCGCGCGCCCGATGCGCTGCGCGTCCTTGGGGCTCAAGCGCGCTGCCGTGGGCGCATCCACCGCCGCCAGTTGCGCATGCAGCGCGGGCCAGCCCTGTTGCGCGGCTTCGGCCTCGATGGCCTGGCGCAGCGCCGGGTGCGCGGCGGGCATGTCGTCGAGCCCCTCGAACAGGGCCTTGAAGTAGAGCAGGGTGCCGCCGACCAGCAGCGGCAGGCGGCCGCGGGCGGCGATCTGGGGCAGCAGGCGCTGCGCGTCGGCCACGAAGGCGGCGGCGCTGTAGCTCTGCTGCGGCTCCAGGATGTCGATCAGGTGGTGCGGCACGGCGGCGCGTTCGGCCGGGCTGGGCTTGGCGCTGCCGATGTCGAGCCCGCGATAGACCAGCGCCGAATCGACGCTGACGATCTCCACCGGCCAGCGCTGCGCCAGCGCCAGCGCCAGCGCGCTTTTGCCGCTTGCGGTCGGGCCAGCTAGGGCGATCCAGGCGGGTGCGGCGGGGCTCATGGTTTGGGGCGGCCGGCTGGGGCACCGTGCACTTCCCCGTAGCGCTGCACCAGCGTCCAGGCCACGGCGCAGATCAGCACGCTCCAGAACCACAGCCCTTGGGTGAGGGGCAGCACGCTGGCCCCTTCGAGGCCCACCGGCAGTTGTGCCGCCAGCCACCAGCCCACGGCAAAGGCCACGCTCATCATCAAAAATCCGCTCAGGGCCGAGGCGGTGCCAGCCGCCTGCGGGAACGGAGCCACCGCGCCGCTCTGGCCGCAGGGCTGGTGGATGCCGTGCGCCAGAATGAACAGGTAGTAGGGCAGCATGATGGCCCACACGCTGTGCCAGCCCAGCCAGCCCAACAGGCCGACCAGGTTGCCGCCCAGCAGCGTCAGGGCCCCGGCGATGGCCACCGTGCGCCGCACCCCGAAGCGCAGCAGCAAGCGCCGACACAGCACAGTTCCCAGGATATAAACCGCCGACATCGAGAACATCAGCAATCCGTACTGGGTTTTGCTCAGGCCCAAGGCGTTGATGAAGACAAAGGACGAGCTGGCCAAAAAGGTGAACAGGCCGGCGTAGGAGGTGGTCACCAGCAGCGCGTAGGCCCAGAAGGTGGGGTGGCGCAAAATCAAGGCCCAAGTTCGCGCCAGCTCGTGCGGGCGCAGCGCCTGCGGGTTCGGGCGCGCCAGGCTTTCCTGAAAGCGCATTAGCACCAGCGCCAGCGCGGCCGCCCCAAACAAGGCCAATACGCCCAAGGCGGCGCGCCAACCCATCCAGTCCGACAACAAAGCGCCCAGCGGGGCGCTGATGCAGGCCAGCACCCCCAGCCCGGTGAGGCCCTTGGACATCATGCGCGCGCCTTCGGCCGGGTGGTAGAGGTCGCGCACGATGGCGCGGGCGCACATCACCGCCGCCCCCATGGCGGCACCTTGCAGCACGCGCCAGAGCAGCAGTTGCTCCATGCTGGCGGCAAACACGCTGCCCAGCGAGGCCAGCGCGTACAGCGCCAGCCCGGCGAGCAAAATCGGGCGGCGCCCATAGCGGTCCGACAGCGGGCCCCAGAACAGTTGCGAGACCCCAAACGCCAGCAGCAGCGCCGACAACGTGAGCTGCGCCTGGTGCATGGGCGCATCGAAGTAGCCGGTGAGCGCGGGCAGCGCGGGCAGATACAGGTCGGTGGTGAGCGGCTGCAGCCCCAGCAGCAGCGACAGCAACAACACCACGAGGGTGGCCGGCATGGGTGGGCGCGTGCGGGCAGGCTTCATCGCGCTCTAGATTAACAGATGCTAGGGCTTGCCGCAGGTGAACTACTGCATATCCTGCAATTTTTCTTTTCTCCTGCATGTCCTGCGTGTTATCATGACGCCTGCTGCACCTGCGGCTTTTTCGCAACCTGCAAGGAAACGCTATGGCATCCAACATCCAGAAGATTCTCGACAACCACTCAAAAGTCGTTGATGAGGGGTTCACGCACTCCGGCGATCTCAAGTACCGAAGCTATGCCGTGACGACGCTACGCGGCGGGGTCGGGAAATCGACGCTCACGTTCAACCTCGCATATGAGATGTCGCGGAAGCATCCATTGCTGATCGCGGACCTCTGCGCGCAGCGGAACTTGACCGAGAACCTGATGCGCGGCGCTCAGCAAGACGTGACCATTTTGGATGCGCTCCAGCCGGCACTCTTGGGCGCCGCGTTTGGCGATGTCCCTGACGACATCTCCTTCCGCGTCAGCAACTACTGCGACTCTTTCAAGGGCGGCAAGGTGGCGAGCTTCATCCCCGGCAGCGCAGAAATGTTCGCCTTCCCTTCGACCCTGTACCAGCAGCTTCAGATCGCCAACGCGCAGCAGAATGTCTCGGCCATCGGAAAGCTGTTAGAAATCTTGAAGCAGATTCTCGATAAGGAGGCGAAGGACAAGGGCGCCGAGAAAATCCTCATGGATACCAGCCCCTTCTATGCGGGTGGCACTCACCTTGCGTGGTGCGCGTCCGATGCCGTCGTCATCCCCGTGCGCGTAGATGAGCACTCGATTGAGTCACTTGCACTGACGCTGGGGTTGCTGTCCAACCCTGCCAAGGACTTCCTGATTTGGAATCAGCGAGCCGGTGGCAGGCCTACCCCCAAGGTCGCGGCCATCGTGATGACAATGGCCGGGGCAAAGAGTCAGAAGAAGTTCACCCCTGACAGCGCGTCGCGCATGTATATCGAACGCGCGTTGTCACTGGCGGAAAAGCACAGCCAACTGTTCGACCATCAAGACCCAAGCGACGCATTCGTCATCACCGATGACTTCATGTCCACGGGCCGAGTGAGCGGTGCAAAAAGCATCCCAATTGCTCGCCTGAAGATCGGCAGCTTCCACTCTGTTGAGGGGAAGCGATTGCAGGTCAATGCCTCAGCCGAGCGCTATCAGAAGGAACTGGCCTACCTAGCCAGCATGCTCTAAGCCTTCTTCCCGCGCCCAGCCGCAGCCTTCTTGGCGATTTCCGGGCGTTGCTCGGGCGTAAGGCTTGCGGCGCACGCAGCGCCACCCTTCTTGCCGCCTAGCATGCCCAATGCAACCGCCGCCGCCTTCTTCGCCGGCGGCGGTACTTCCTTGGGCACCCCTCCCGAGGCTTGGTCAACGATGAACTTGGCGAGTTGGTTCAGGTCTCGCGGCCTGCTTAAGCCCAATACTGTTCAGATACATAACACCGGCCTTGGTTCGTGTTTCTGGTGAAGCACAGCGCCGCGATGGCGAACGTTGAAGCTGCTCATCTTACGCTTTACGCCGCGCGGGTTGAGACGCCCGCGACTGCTGACGCAGTGCCCGCGCGCGATCTCGGCCAGCAGCGCGTCACGCCAAGCAGCCAGACGCTCAGGGGGGGATGGCCGCAGCTTGCGGCATCTTGCGCTTGATCACGCGCACGTCATGGGTGAAGCTCAGCCGATCCGGATCGAGTCCGCGCGGCCAAGCTGCTTGGACCATTAGCTGTCGGATGGCAAAGTGCGCCAACAACAGGCCCCACAGTTCTTGCTGAATCAACTCCGGCGTCTTGCTGCGCAGCACCGTGCTGTTGGCGCGCAGGTGCGTCTTGAATTCGTCGAAGACACCCTCGATCTCCCAGCGCTCGTGGTACAGCGCGGCCAACTCCAAGGCGGGTGCTGCCTGCCGATCGATGATGTTGGTCGCCAGCCGGTAGCTGTCTTGCACCGGCGTGGCCGAACCGTGCAGCGTGTAGTCGATATTGGGCTAGGCCAAGCGGCACCAGCTAGCCCAAGCGGCTGGGGAACGGCGCGGCCTCAGGCCGAGGCCGCGAGCCGCCTCAGATCACGCCCTGGGCCAGCATGGCATCAGCCACCTTGACGAAGCCGGCCACGTTGGCCCCATCGACGTAGCTCACCGAGCCGTCGGCGCGCTGGCCATGGCGCACGCAGGCTTCGTGGATGCCGACCATGATGCCGTGCAGGCGCGCATCGACTTCCTCGCACGGCCAGCTCAGGCGCATGGCGTTTTGGCTCATCTCCAGCCCCGAGGTGGCCACGCCGCCGGCGTTGCTGGCCTTGCCCGGCGCGTACAGCACGCCTTGCTGCTCAAACAGCTTGACCGCTTCCATGGTGGTGGGCATGTTGGCGCCTTCGGCCACGCACTTGACCCCGTTTTGCAGCAGCAACCGGGCGTCGTCGGCGTCGAGCTCGTTTTGGGTCGCGCAGGGCAAGGCGATGTCAACCGGCACCGACCACGGGTTGCGCCCGGCTTCGAAGCGGGTGCCGGTGCGTTTTGCGTAGTCACTCACGCGGCCGTAGAGGTGGTTTTTGACCTCCATCAGCTCGGCCAGCTTCTCGGTGTTGAAGCCGTCTTCGTCGATCACGGTGCCGCTGGAGTCGGATACGGTGACCACTTTGGCCCCCAACGCCATGGCTTTTTCGACCGCGTACTGGGCCACGTTGCCCGAGCCAGAGACGCTCACGCGCAGGCCGTCGAAGC
>JAGXSL010000116.1 GCA_018333835.1 Lysobacteraceae bacterium | reverse complement strand
CCGCGCGATCGGGCGTCCTGCCCTCACGCGCGGCGCTCGGCTCCTGCCTCGCTGCCGCAGGACGGCCCTCACCGCCGCGGCTCGCCCGCCAGGCAGCGCGCTCCGGCGCAGCGGTGCCTCGTGACACCGATTTGCTCCGGCAGCGACTCGCTCAACCGGCTGGCCGGATGCTTTGCTTTGCGGTCCACCGAACGCGATCCGCGCCGCGCCCGTGGGCCATGGGGATCGCAGGAGGCGCACATGGATGTGCGCCGTCCGGCGACTGCGGAGCGGGACGCGTAGCCGTCGCCGGACGCGACCCCGTGGCCCACGAGGGCAGGCGCGCCCGGGACGATGGACCGAGCGGGCCTCGCAGGCAGGCGCGCCCGACGCAGCGATTGGACCGCGGCCTTTGCTCAGGCCTCTCCCACCAGCGCCTGCAGCAGCACGCCGGCCTGGGTGCGGTTGCGCACGCCGAGCTTCTCGAACACCACCGTGAGGTGGGCCTTGACGGTGCGCTCCTGGATGCCGAGCTCGTCGGCGATCTGCTTGTTGAGCCGCCCCTCGGCGACGCGCTGGAGGACCCGCAGCTGCTGCGGTGAAAGGCTGGCGAGCCGTGCTGCCATCGACTCCGCGGCGTTGTCGCGTGGCGTGCGCGCCAGCCGCTCGCGCAGGGCAGCCGGCAGCCAGGCCTCGCCGTCGAGCAGGGCGCGCAGGCCCTCGTGCAGCTCGGCGGTGGCGGCGTGCTTGGTGATGTAGCCGCAGGCGCCCATCGCCAGGGCCTGGCGGATGGTCGGCGCGTCGTCGCGGGCGGAGAGGATGGCGACCGCCACGCCGGGGTGGGCGGCGCGCAGTTCGCCGAGCGCCAGCAGGCCGTGGGTGCCGGGCAGTTGCAGGTCGAGCAGCACGAGGTCGGTGTCCGGCGCCGCCGCCAACGCGGCGAGGGCCGGTTCGAGCGCCCCGGCCTCGTCGACGCGGGCACCGGGCAGGGCGGCCTCGACGGTCTGGCGCAGGGCCAGCCGGTAGAGCGGGTGGTCGTCGACGATCAGCAGGCGGTGCATGCCGCGAGGCTAGCAGGCGCGGTCACTGGGCGGTCCAGCCGCCGTCCACCGGCAGGGCGGCGCCGTTGATGTTGTGCGCCGCGCGTCGGCACAGGAACAGCACCAGCGCAGCGATCTCCTCGGGCAGGGCCATCCGCCCGCTCGGCTGCTTCTCGGCCAGCAGGGCGCGAATGCCGGCCTCGCGGTCGCCGCCGGCCTGCGCCGCGCGGGCCGCGATCTGCGGCTCGATCAGCGCCGTCTCGACCCAGCCGGGGCAAACGCAATTGACGGTGACGCCGCCGCTCTCGCGCGAGCCAGCCGCCGCCGCCTCGAGTGCCGCCACCTTCGAAAGCCCGACGAGGCCGTGCTTGGCCGCGACGTAGGGCGCCTTCGCCACCGAGGCCACCAGCCCGTGCACCGAGGCGATGTTGACGACGCGGCCGAAACCGCGCGCCTGCATGCCCGGCAGCACCGCCTTCAGGGTGTGGAAGCAGGCCGAGAGGTTGATGGCGAGGATCTGGTCCCAGCGTTCGTCGGGCAGGCTGCCGAGCGGCGAGGTGAACTGCACGCCGGCGTTGTTGACGAGGACGTCGAGCGGCCCGGCCAGGGCCATCATGGCGCGGATGGCGGCGGGGTCGCGCAGGTCGGCGCCGTGGTGCAGTGCGCCGGGGTCGCCGGCGGCGCGGACGGCGGCGAGCGCCGCTTCGACCTGGCCGGCATCGCCGAGGCCGTTGATCTGCACGTGGGCACCGGCGGCGGCGAGGGCGCGGGCCACCGCGAGGCCGATGCCGGAGGTGGCGCCGGTCACCAGGGCGCGGCGGCCTTCGAGGAAGCGGTCGGTCATGGGGCGGGATTCGGGGCGCGGGAAGCCCAGCCTGCCAAGCCCGCGCCGCGCCGAGGATGGACGAAAGTACGATGCCACCACCCGGGGCCTCGCGCAGACTGCCGCCATGCCGCGTCCATCCCCCACCCTGCTGCTCCCCTTGCTGCTCGGCCTGGCCCTGGCTGCCCCCGGCGAGGCCCGTATCGCCACGCCCGCCGAGCGCCACCACCCCGACCTGCTCACCGGCGGCCTCGGCCTCGACGGCCTGCGCAACCCGATCCCGGCACTGGCCGACCCCGCCGCGCCCAGCTTCGACGAACTGCGCCGGCGCGCGCTCTGGACCAACTGGCGCGGGCTGGCCGACGTCAGCCCGGGTGGCGGCCTCGGCAGCGTCTACGGCGAGTTGGTGGCGGTCCCCGGCCGCGAGTTCCATGCCGAAGCCCGCCTGCCCGGCGCCCGGCACCCGCACCGCATGATCTTGCTGCTGCCCGACGGCTTCGATGCCCGCCGACCCTGCCTCGTGGTCAGCGCCGCCTCCGGCTCGCGCGGCGTCTACGGGGCGATCGCCCCGGCCGGTGGCTGGGGCCTGCCGCGCGGCTGCGCCGTGGCGGCCACCGACAAGGGCGCCGGCACCGACTGGCAGCGGGTCGAGGGCGGCGACACCGTCGCCGTGCCGCATGCGCATTCCGGCGACCACCCCGAGGCCGACTGGGGCCGCCACGTGCTGCAGGCCGCCGCCTTCGCGGCGCGGCGCATCGAACGCGAGCACGGCATCGTCCCCGAACGCCTGCAGGTGCTGCTGCTCGGCGTCTCCAACGGCGGCACCGCGGTGCTGCAGGCCGCCGGCCTCGCCGGCGAGGCCGTGCTCGACCTCGGCCACGACGACGAAGGCCGGTCCTGGCTCGCGCCGCCGATCGCCGGCGTGGTGGCGGCCTCGCCCAACGTCCACGTCGAAGGCGCCCGCCCGCTCTACGACTACGCCACCGAGGCCGCACTCGCCGATTTCGCCACGCCCGCCGGCCGCGAGGCCCTGCGCGCTGGCGGCTGGACGGAGGCCGCGCTCGACGCCGCCCTGCTCGCCGCGCCGCTCGACCTCTGGCGCAGCATCGCCGCCGGCTACGCCTCGGCCTACCTGCGGCGCGGCCCGACGACGATGCCGGCCGGCTACCGCTACGCGGTGCGGGCGGCGGACGGCTCGATCCCGCCACCGACGCCGGCCGAGGCCGCGCTGTGGTGGAGCGACAGCGCCGGCATCCCGCCGGGCCAGGGCGTGGTCCTGCTCGACCCGGAGGGTGCCGACGGCCGCCGGTACGGCCTCGAGGCCCTGCGCACGCTCTGGACCGGCGACAGCGCGGAGGCCTTGGCCCTGCGCGCCGCCGTCGCGGAAACCCGGCCGCTCCCGCCACGGCCCGGCCTGCCGGTCGTGGTGCTGCACGGCGAGGCCGACGGCCTGATCCCCCAGGCCTTCAGCAGCACGCCCTACGTCGCTTGGGCGCGCCGGCACGGCGCGGAACTGGCGTACTGGTCGCTCGCCCACGTGCAGCACTTCGACGCCTTCCTCGCCCTGCCCCTGTTCGCGACCCGCTACCTGCCCCTGCTGCCCTACACCTGGGCGGCCGCCGATGCCTTGCTGCGTCGGCTCGACGGCGGTGCGGCGCTGGTCGACCAGCGCATCGAAGGCCGGCCACGCGCTGCATCGCCGGCGAGCGGAGCGGCCCCGCTGCAGGCCGCGGACCTCGCCCTGCCGGAGCCGGCCGCAGCGCCCTGACACAGCGGCCCGGACCGCGCCAGCCTGTGCGGCGCCCATCTCCGGGAGGACAATCCGGGTCCGCTCCGATCGATCCCGCGTCCCATGTCCGATTCCGCCGCAGCCGCGCCCGCCAGTGCCGACCTCGCCGCCCCCGTCCGTCCCGCTGCCGCCATCGCGGCCACCATCGCGCAGCGGATTGCCGCCGAGATCGCCGCGCAGCCGGCGCAGGTCCGTGCCGCGGTCGAACTGCTGGACGAGGGCGCGACCGTGCCCTTCATCGCCCGCTACCGCAAGGAAGTGACCGGCGGCCTCGACGACACCCAGCTGCGCCACCTCGAGCAGCAGCTCGGCTACCTGCGCGAGATGGAAGCGCGCCGCGACGCCATCCTCGCGTCCATCGCGGAACAGGGAAAGCTGACGAAGCCGCTGCTCGACGATGTGCTCGCCGCCGACAGCAAGTCGCGGCTCGAAGACCTCTACCTGCCCTACAAGCCGAAGCGCCGCAGCAAGGCGCAGATCGCCCGCGAGGCGGGCCTCGAACCGCTGGCCGACGCGATCCTCGCCGACCCGGCGGTCGCGCCCGAGGAGCGCGCCAAGGCGTTCATCGATGCGGACAAGGGCGTGGCCGACGCCGCCGCCGCGCTGGACGGCGCGCGCGCCATCCTGATCGAACGCATCGGCGAGAACGCCGGCCTGGTCGGTGAACTCCGCGAGTGGCTGCAGGCCAAGGGCGTGCTGCGTTCCAAGGTGATGCCCGGCAAGGAGACCGAAGGCGCGAAGTATCGCGACTACTTCGAGCACGTCGAGCCGATCGCCACGATCCCTTCGCACCGCATGCTGGCCCTGCTGCGCGGCCGCCGCGAGGAGATCCTGAGCGTCGAGCTCGAACCGACCGCCGATCTCGAAGCCGGCCATGCCTATGCGGAAGGGCGTGTCGCCCTGGCCGCCGGCATCGCGCCCAAGGGCCGCGCGGCCGACGCCTGGCTGCTGGCCACCGCCCGCCTCGCCTGGCGCGCGCGCCTGCTGATGCACCTCTCGGTGGATCTGGTGAGCGCCGCGCGCGAGAAGGCCGAGGCCGATGCCATTGCCGTGTTCGGCGACAACCTGAAGGACCTGCTGCTCGCCGCGCCCGCCGGCATGCGCCCGGTGCTAGGCCTCGACCCCGGCCTGCGCACCGGCGTCAAGGTGGCCGTGGTCGACGCCACCGGCAAGCTCGTCGCCACCGACACCATCTACCCGCACGAACCGAAGCGGCAGTGGGATTCCTCCATCGAGCGCCTCAAGCAGCTTTGCGCGGCCCATGCCGTCGAACTCATCGCCATCGGCAACGGCACGGCGAGCCGCGAGACCGACAAGCTGGCCGGCGAGTTGATGGCCAAGCACCCCGAGCTGAAACTCACCAAGATCGTCGTCAGCGAGGCCGGTGCGTCGGTGTACTCGGCGTCCGAGCTTGCCGCCCGCGAGTTCCCCGACCTCGATGTGAGCCTGCGCGGTGCGGTCTCCATCGCCCGCCGCCTGCAGGACCCGCTGGCGGAGCTGGTGAAGATCGAACCGAAGGCGATCGGCGTCGGCCAGTACCAGCACGACGTCAACCAGTACGCGCTGGCGCGCGCGCTCGACGCCCGCGTCGAGGACTGCGTCAACGCCGTCGGCGTCCATGTCAACACCGCCTCCGCACCGCTGCTGGCGCGGGTCTCGGGCTTGAGCACGACGGTGGCGGAAAATATTGTTCGTTATCGCGATGAACACGGCGCCTTCCGCTCGCGTCGCGAGCTGCTCAAGGTGCCGCGCCTCGGCGAGAAGACCTTCGAGCAGTGCGCCGGCTTCCTGCGCATCGCCGGTGGCAAGGAGCCGCTCGACGCCTCGGCCGTGCACCCCGAGGCTTATCCCATCGTCGAGAAGATCGTGAAGGCCTGCGGCCGCCCGATCGGCCAGCTGATCGGTGATGCCGCCACGCTGCGTGGCCTGAAGCTGGAGGCCTTCACCGACGCGCGCTTCGGCCTGCCCACCGTGCGTGACATCGTGCGCGAGTTGGAAAAACCCGGCCGCGACCCGCGCCCGGAGTTCAAGGCCGCGCGCTTCGCCGACGGCATCGAGGACCTGAAGGACCTGCGCCCCGGCATGGTGCTGGAGGGTGTCGTCACCAACGTCGCGGCCTTCGGCGCCTTCGTCGACATCGGTGTGCATCAGGATGGGTTGGTGCACATCTCCGCATTGTCGGACAAGTTCGTCAAGGACCCGCGCGAGGTGGTGAAGGTCGGCGACGTGGTCAAGGTGAAGGTGCTGGAGGTGGACGTGGCGCGCAAGCGCATCGCCCTCACCCGCCGCCTCGAGGACGTGCCGGGCGAGGCCCGCGGCGGCAAGCGCGCAGAACCTCCGGCCCAGGCCGGCCGCGGCGACGGTGGGCCGCGCACGGCCGGCCGCGGACGCGGAGAGGCGGCGCGCCCGACGCCGCCCAAACCCTCCGCCGCGCCGGCGAACACCGCCATGGCCGACGCACTGAAGGCGCTCAAGCGCTGAAGCCCTTCGGCGCAAGGCGCTCCCGCCGGGCTCACGTGGCCCCCACGGCGGGCTCGCGACGCTTCGAGATCCTGCCCACCGAGTCCCGCGTATGCCCTGGTTCCTGGTCGCCTTCAGCGCGCTGATCGTGCTGGCGTGGATCATCACGATGATCTGGCTGGCGCGCGGCTTCCGGCGTGGACGGCTGCTGGCCGACGAGGAGCCGCCGCGCCCGGGGCCGCGTCGCGACGTCGAGCTCTGAGGGAATCCCCTCGTGCGTGTCGCGGCGGTTGCCGCACCGCGCACCATGCCGGAAGCCGTTCAGAACGCCTCGTCGAACGCGACCTCGCCCTCCACACCGACCTGATAGGCGCTGACCCGCCGCTCGAAGAAGTTGGTCAGCTCCTGCACGTCCTGCAGGTCCATGAAGGGGAAGGGGTTTTTTGCACCGGTCTTGGCCTTCAAGCCGAGCTGCACGCGGCGCTGGTCGGCAACAAAGTCGAGGTACTCGCGCATGTCCTTCAGCGAGAGCCCGGCCATGCCGCCGGCCAGCACGTCCTCGGCGAAGGCGAGTTCGACCGCGACCGCCTCGTCGAGCATGCGGTCGACGTCGTCGGCCCAGGCGGCGTCGCACAGCTCCGGCTCCTCCTCGCGGGCGGTGCGCAGCACCTCCATCGCGAAGGCCATGTGTGCGCTCTCGTCGCGGAACACCCAGTTGGTGCCCGAGGCGAGGCCGTGCAGCAGGCCGCGCGAGCGCAGGTAGTAGACGTAGGCGAAGGCGGCGAAGAAGAACAGCCCTTCGATGCAGGTGGCGAAGCAGGCGAGGTTGAGCAGGAAGCGGCGGCGGTCGGCCGGCGTGTCGAGGCGCTCCAGCGACTGGATCGAGTCGATCCAGCGGAAGCAGAACGCGGCCTTGGCGCGGATGCTGGGGATGTTCTCCACGGCGGCGAAGGCCTTGGCGCGCTCCGCCGGGTCGGGCAGGTAGGCATCGAGCAGGGTGAGGTAGAACTGCACGTGCAGCGCCTCCTCGTAGAGCTGCCGCGACAGGTACATGCGCGCCTCCGGCGCGTTGATGTGCCGGTAGAGGTTCAGCACGAGGTTGTTCGCCACGATCGAATCACCGGTGGCGAAGAAGGCCACCAGCCGCTGCACCAGATGCCGCTCGGCCGGGCCGAGCTTCAAGGCGAGATCCTGCACGTCGGGCGCGAAATCGACCTCCTCCACCGTCCAGGTGTTGCGGATGGCGTCGCGATACATGGCGTAGAACTGCGGGTAGCGCATCGGCCGCAGGGTGAGGTCGAAGCCGGGGTCGAGGAGTTTTCCGATGGCTTTCGCCTGCGGCGGAGAAGAGAGTGGGAAGGAAAGAGGAACGAGGGTCGCGTCCATGGAGGGCTCCGGTGCACTTCAAGAGTTCGGTGCTGTGGCAGAAGGCGATGGATTGGGCAGAGACGGTCTATCGGGTGAGTGGAACGCTGCCGCGTGAGGAGCGGTTCGGCGTGGTGAGTCAGCTGAGACGAGCGGCGGTGTCGGTGCCCTCGAACATCGCCGAAGGCTGGGCGCGGGAAAGCCGGAGGGAGAAAGCGCAGTTCCTTGCCATCGCCCAGGGCTCGCTCGCCGAAGCCGAAACTCTGTTGTTACTCGTGCAGCGCATGGCATGGATCGACGAAACTCGCCTCGAACCGCTCATGGCAGGATCGGATGAAATCAGTCGGATGCTCACCACGCTCCGCCGCCGATTCCGCCCTTCGCCATAGGAAGGGGCAAGCAGTTGAACGTTGCCTCGCACCACTCTCTCCTCTCTCCCCGCTCCACCACTCTCTACTCACTCACTGGCATGCCTCGCAGCTTCCGGGGTTCTCGAGCGAGCAGACGACGGCCGCGGTGTCGTCGGCCGAGGACGAGGCGCCCGCGGGAGGCGGCGGAGCCGCGGTGGCACCCGCGGCGACGGTGGTCTTGGCGATCTTCGTGGCCGGGCGCGAGCGCAGGTAGTAGGTGGTCTTCAGGCCCTGCTTCCACGCGTACATGTACATCGAGCTCAAGGCGCCGATGCCCGGGTTCTCCATGAACAGGTTCAGAGAGGCGCTCTGGTCGATATAGGGGCCGCGCGCGGCCTGCAGGTCGATCAGGGCGCGCATCGGCAGCTCCCAGGCGGTGCGGTAGACGCGGCGCAGCGCCTCGGGGATCTCGGCGATGCCGGCGATCGAGCCCTCCGCCTGCTTGATGCGGTCGCGCACTTCGGGCGTCCACAGGCCGAGGCGCTTCAGCTCCTCGACGAGATGGCGGTTCACCTGCAGGAAATCGCCGGAGAGCGTCTCGCGCTTGAACAGGTTGCTGACCTGCGGTTCGATGCACTCGTAGCAGCCGGCGATCGAGGCGATCGTCGCCGTCGGTGCGATCGCCACCAGCAGCGAGTTGCGCAGGCCGTGGCGGGCGATCCGCGCCTTCAAGGCCTCCCAGCGCGGCCCGTCGGGCGGCGTCACGCCCCAGAGGTCGAACTGCAGGCGGCCCTGCGCCGCGTGGGTGTCGGCGAAAGCCGGGTGCGGGCCGTGCGCCTCGGCGAGCTCGCAGCTCGCCGACAGGGCGTGGAAGTAGATCTCGGCGCTGATCCGCGTCGACAGCGCCTTCGCCTCCTCGGAATCGAAGGGCAGGCGCAGGGCGAAGAACACGTCCTGCAGGCCCATCAGGCCCAAGCCCACCGGCCGCCATTGCGCGTTCGAGGCGGTGGCTTCCGGGATCGGGTAGAAGTTGAGGTCGATGACGCGATCGAGCTGGCGCACCGCCGCGCGCACGGTCTCGCCGAGGCGCTCGAAGTCCACGCCGTCCCCGCCGAGGTGCTGGGCGAGGTTCACCGAGCCGAGGTTGCACACCGCCGTGTGCTGCGCGGACGTCACTTCCAGGATCTCGGTGCAGAGGTTCGACAGGTGCACCACGTTGCCGGGACGCGCCGCCTGGTTGCAGGTGGCGTTGGCGCGGTCCTTGAAGTTCATCCAGCCGTTGCCGGTCTGCGCCAGCGTGCGCATCATCCGCGCGTACAGATCACGGGCGCGCACCTGCCTGCGGGCGAGGCCGCGGGCCTCCGCGCTCGCGTAGGCGCGCTCGAAGTCCTCGCCGTGGAGGTCGGTGAGCTCGGGCACGTCGCCCGGGTTGAACAGCGACCATTCCGCGTCGGCCTCGACCCGGCGCATGAACAGGTCGGGCACCCAGTGCGCGAGGTTGAGGTTGTGCGTGCGCCGCGCCTCGTCGCCGGTGTTGTCGCGCAGTTCGAGGAAGGCCTCGATGTCGGCGTGCCAGGTCTCGAGGTACACGCAGGCCGCGCCCTTGCGCCGGCCGCCCTGGTTCACCGCCGCCACCGAGGCGTCCAGCGTCTTCAGCCAGGGCACGATGCCGTTCGACAGCCCGTTCGTGCCGCGGATCAACGCGCCGCGCGAGCGGATGCGGGTGAACGACAGGCCGATGCCGCCGGCGAACTTGGAGAGCCGCGCCACGTCGGTGTAGGCCTTGTAGATGCCCTCCAGCGAATCCTCCGGCGAGTCGAGCAGGAAGCAGCTCGACAGCTGTTCGTGGCGGGTGCCGGCATTGAACAGGGTGGGCGAGCTCGGCAGGTACTCCAGCCGCGCCATGCGGCCGTAGAGTTCGACCGCCTCGGCCACCGAGGTGGCGAGCGCCGAGGCGATGCGCAGGAAGAACTGCTGCGGGGTCTCGATGACCAGGCGGGTCTGCGGATGCCGCAACAGGTAGCGGTCGTAGACGGTGCGCAGGCCGAAGTAGTCGAAGCGGCGGTCGTGCTCGCGGTCGAGGGCGTCGTTCAACTTGCGCGCATGCTGCTGCACGAAGGCCAGCAGGCGCTCGTTGACGAGGCCCAGTTCGGCCCCGCGCTGCACGCTCTGCGAGAAGGCGTGGATGCCCTGCCCGGCGACCTCTTTTTCGATGACGCCGGCGAGCAGGCGGGCGGCGAGGCGGCCGTACTCCGGCTCCTCGGCGGTCAGCAGGGCGGCGGTGCGGATCGAGAGCTCGTCGAGCTCGCGGGTGCTGGCCCCGTCGTAGAGGCCGGAGATGGTGCGCGTGGCCACCCGCATCGGGTCGACGGCGTGCAGGCCGTCGGCGCAGCGCAGCACCGCGCGGACGATCTTGTTGAGATCGACCGGCTCGCGGCGGCCGTCGCGCTTGGTCACGGTCATCGACGGCGCATGGTGCGGCGGACGCAGGTCGAAGCCGGGCGCGTCACGGCCGGCATCGGGCGAGGGGACGGCGGCGCGCGGGGGCGCGCCATCGACGGCGGCGGCCGTCGCGGGGATGGTGCTCATCGGTGCTTCTCCGTGGTGGGGCACGGGCCGCCACCCCTCCCTCGGGGGCGACGGGCGACGCCGCGCGTTGTGCGTCGCGCGGCGGGTCGGCAGGTCTTCGGGCTCGCGGACGCGGACGGCGCACCGTCCTCCTACTGGCCGTCGCTTCCCGGGCGATGAGTCCCAGTGCGTTGACGGCGGTCGTTTCCGCTTACCGCTGCGGGGCAGCCCCGGAATCGCACCGGGTTCCCTTTTCATCCCGGGCAGGCCCGGGAACCGACGACCCCAGCCTATGGGGGTTGATGGCCTACGTCAACCCAAGATGTTGGGGCACCCACCATCCCCTCGCGAGCAGGCCCCGGCCCGGCCCGGAGCAGCGCCAAGACCTGTTCCACCAGCGCCCCGGGCGTGGCGGCATCGGTCACCAGATGCAGTTCGGGATGCTCCGGGGCCTCGTGGCCGCCACCGATGCCGAGGGTGCTGCCGAGGCGGCCGGCCTGCGCCTGCGCGTACAGGCCCTTGGGATCGCGGGCGGCGCAGGTTTCCGGGGACGCATCGACGAACACCTCGATGAACTGCCCCGCCGCGAAGCGCGCGCGCACGGCCTCGCGGTCGGCGCGCCGGGGCGAGATGGCGCTGACGATGACGATCAAGCCGGCATCGACCATCAGCTTCGCCACCTCGCCGAGCCGGCGCACCTGCTCGCTGCGGTCCCCGGCAGTGAAACCGAGGTCCTTCGAAAGGCCGCTGCGGACCTGGTCGCCGTCCAGCAGCATGGTGTGCCGCCCCGCGTTGGCGAGGTGCCGCTCCAATGCGTTGGCCAGGGTGCTCTTGCCGGCGCCCGAGAGGCCGGTGAACCACACGCAGCGGGCCTGCTGGTTCTTGGCCGCGGCGCGCTCCGCCGGACCGACGCTGGAGGCCTCGACGCAGGGTCGCTCGGCCCCGCGGACGATGGTCTCGACCACGACGCCGGCCCCCGCGGTGGCATGGGTCGCCCGGTCGATCAGGATGAAGGCACCCAGGGCGCGGTCCTCGTCGAAGCGTGCCATCGGCACCGGCTCCTCGAGCACCAGTTCGACCCGCCCGATGGCGTTCAGCGCCAGCTGGTCGGCACCCCGGGTGCCGCCGGCATGGACATCGCGGACGTGCTCGACCCGCGCCACGCGGGCGTCCACCTGCCGCGGCCCGACGCGCAGCAGGTAGCGATTCCCGGGGAGGAGCGGCGTCTCGTCCAGCCACACCAGGTCGGCACGCAGGCGCGCGGCCAGCACCGGCAGGGCGTCGGGCGCGACGACCAGATCGCCGCGCGAGGCATCGACATGCTCGCGGAACACCAGGGTGACCGGCTGCCCGGCATCCGCCTGTTCGAGATCGCGCCCCGGCCCGATCACCCGCGCCACCGTGGCACGGGTCCCGGCGGGCAGCACCTGCACGGCATCGCCGGGGCGGACGCTGCCGGCGGACACGGTGCCGACGACACCGCGGAAATCCTGGTGCGGGCGGTTCACCCACTGCACGGCGAGGCGGAAGGGCGCGGCCCTGGCGGGCGCACGGGCCGGCAGGGCCTCCAGCGTCGCCAGCAGCGGGCGGCCCTCGAACCACGGCGTGTTCGCCGAAGGCGAAAGGATGTTGTCGCCGTACAGCGCGGAAAGCGGGATGGCATGCACGGCCTCGATGCCGAGTTCGTCGGCCAGTGCACGGTAGTCGGCGACGATGCCGCGGAAGCGCGCCTCGTCCCAGCCGACCAGGTCCATCTTGTTCACCGCCAGCACGATGTGCCCGAGGCCCAGCAACCGGACGATGGTGCTGTGACGGCGCGTCTGCGGCAGCAGGCCCTTGCGCGCATCGACCAGCACCACGGCGGCATCGGCGGTGGAGGCACCGGTGGCCATGTTGCGGGTGTACTGCTCGTGGCCCGGGCAGTCGGCGACGATGAAACGCCGCATCCCGCTGCTGAAGAAGCGGTAGGCGACGTCGATGGTGATGCCCTGCTCGCGCTCGGCATCGAGGCCATCGACCAGCGAAGCAAAATCCGGAATTCCTTGCGGGGTCCCCGGGCGCGCGGCGGTGCCGGCCAGTGCGGCGAGCTGGTCGCCGGGCAGGCTGCCGCTGTCGTGCAGCAGGCGCCCGATCAGGGTGCTCTTGCCGTCATCCACGCTGCCGCAGGTGATGAAGCGCAGCAGCGGAACCGAACTCCCGTCCGCCATCAGAAATAGCCCTCGCGCTTCTTCCGTTCCATCGAGCTGCCGGGATCACGGTCGATCACCCGCCCCTGCCGCTCGGAGGTCGTCGCCGCCTGCAGTTCCTCGACGATGGCCGCGACCGAATCGGCCTCCGACTCGATGCCGCCGGTGAGCGGGTAGCAGCCGAGCGTACGGAAGCGCACCTTCTTCTCGACGGGCCGCTCGCCGGCGCGCAGGGGCAGGCGCTCGTCGTCGACCATGATCAGCGTGCCGTCGCGCTCCACGACCGGCCGCACGTCGGCGAAGTAGAGCGGTGGCAGTTCGATGCTCTCGCGCAGGATGTACAGCCATACGTCCAGCTCGGTCCAGTTCGAGAGCGGGAAGACGCGCACGCTCTCGCCCGGATGGATGCGGCCGTTGTAGAGATCCCAGAACTCGGGGCGCTGCCGCTTCGGGTCCCAGCGCTGGTGGACGTCGCGGAAGGAGAACAGGCGCTCCTTGGCCCGCGACTTCTCCTCGTCGCGGCGGGCACCGCCGATCGCGCAGTCGTAGCCGCCGCGCGCCAGCGCCTGGCGCAGGCCCTGGGTGCGCATCACGTCGGTGTGCACCGCCGCGCCGTGGACGAAGGGATTGATGCCGGCCCTCAGCCCGTCCTCGTTGACGTGCACGCGCAGCTCGACGTCGAGGCGACCGGGCACCCGGTCGCGGAATTCGTAGGTCTGGCGGAACTCGAAGGTGCTGTCGATGTGCAGCAGCGGGATCGGCGGCCGCGCCGGGTGGAAAGCCTTCTTCAGCAGGTGCAGCAGCACCGTGCTGTCCTTGCCGATCGAGTACAGCAGGACCGGGTTGCGGAACTGCGCGGCGACCTCGCGGAGGAGGTACAGGCTTTCCGCTTCGAGGTGGTCGAGGTGGGACAGGGCCATGGCGGCATCGGGCGCGGCAGGGGCGGGACCCCGTTGCCGGGAAGTATCGGAACCGCCCCGGGCCGCCCGGAAATGCCCGGCGGGCATCTTGCTATGCAGGATGCTCGGTCTATGCAGGATGCCCGGTGCGCGGCAGGCACATGCGTCGCGGTTATCTCCCTATGCCGGCTTTCGCTTTCCGGTGCCGGGGCCGGGCCTCGAGACTGCCGGTTCGCCCCGCCCCCGGCGTGCCCATGTCGCTCCCGCTGTCCCCGCCCCCGTCCGCTTCCCCGCTGCCGCTCGACGCCGAGCAGCGCGCCCTGCTCGAGCAGCTCACCCGCAACCTCGATTCGGCCACCCTGTGGTGGCTCTCGGGTTTCCTCGCCGGTCTCGCGACGCCCGGTGCCGCTACAGTCAGCCTAAGCCTCGCCAGCGCGGCCGGGGCCACACACTCCCCTGCACGCCCCGAGACCGCGGCCGACACCCTGACCATCGTCTACGGCAGCCAGACCGGCAACGCCAGGCGGGTGGCGGAGACCCTGCTCGCCGAGGCCACCGACCGCGGCCTGAAGGCGCGCCTGCTGCGTGCCGACGCCTACCCGCTGGCCGAGCTGAAGCGCGAGACACGGCTCGCCCTCGTGATCAGCACGCAGGGCGACGGCGATCCGCCGGACGACGCCCGCGGCTTCGTCGAGCACCTGCTCGGCCGCCGCGCGCCGAAGCTCGAGGGCCTGCGCTTCGCCGTGCTCGGGCTCGGCGATTCGAGTTACGCGAAGTTCTGCGAGATCGGCCGCGTGCTCGATGCGCGCCTCGCCGAACTGGGCGGCACGCGCATCACGGCCTTCGGCGAGGCCGATGTCGATGTCGAGACCGTGGCCGTGCCCTGGCGCGCCGAGGTGCTGCGCACGCTCGAGGCCCTGAGGCCCGCCGATACAGGCGCCATTGGCGATCCTTCGAATGCCGCCCTTCCTCGCGCCGCGATCATCGGCCCGGTGGCCGCCGCCGCGACCATGCCCACCGCCGCGACGCGCGAGGCCCCGGTGGTCGCGGAGCTGCTGGCGAACCTCCGCCTCACCGGCCGCGGCAGCGACCGCGACATCCGCCATCTCGAATTCGCCATCGCCCCCGCCGCGCTCGACTACACGCCGGGCGACGCCGCGGGCGTGTGGCCGGTGCAGGACCCGGCGCTGGTCGAGGCGATCCTCGGGGCCGCCGGCCTCGACGGCGACACTCCGGTGACGCAAGGCGCCGACACCCTGCCGCTGCGCCAGTGGCTGGCCGAGCGCCGCGAGCTCACCCGCCTCCACCGCCCCTTCCTGAAGGCGCACGCCGGACGCGGCGACAGCGCGCGGCTCGCCGCGACGCTGGCCGATGCCGCTGCCACCACCGCACTGCTGCAAACCACGCCGCTGCTCGACCTGCTGGCCGAGCATCCGGCCGCGTGGATGGCCACCGATCTGGTGGCCGCGCTGCGCCCCCTGGCGCCACGGCTCTACTCCATCGCCTCCAGTCGCGAGGCGGTCGGCGACGAGCTGCACCTCACCGTCGGCCACGAGGTCTTCCAAGGCCGCGACGGGCTGCGCCACGGCGTGGCTTCGCACTACCTCGCCACGTTGAAGGAAGGCGACACGGCGCGGCTGTTCATCGAGCGCAACGAGCGCTTCCGCCTGCCGCCTGATGCCTCGCGCGACGTGATCATGATCGGCCCCGGCACCGGCGTGGCGCCCTTCCGCGGCTTCGTGCAACACCGTGCGGCGACGGGCGCGAGCGGCCGGAACTGGCTGTTCTTCGGCAACCCGCACTTCCGCAGCGACTTCCTCTACCAGGTGGAATGGCAGAAGGCGCTGAAGGCGGGGCAGCTGCACCGCCTCGACCTCGCCTTCTCGCGCGATGCTCTCCGGGAAAGTCCGCACGGGGGAGTGCGGGCTCCTGGAGGGGGCTCACACAAGGTCTACGTGCAGCACCGGATCCAAGAGCAGGGCGCCGAGCTCTGGCGCTGGCTGCAGGACGGCGCCCACCTCTACGTCTGCGGCGACGCCACGCGCATGGCCAAGGACGTGCACGCCACCCTGCTGGCGATCGCGCAGCAGCACGGCGGCCTCGATCCGGATGCCGCCGCCGACTACTTCAGCGGGCTGGAACGCGAGGCCCGCTACGCCCGGGACGTCTACTGATGGCCACGCATTCCGTCGAAGACATCAAACGCCGGAGCGCCGGCCTGCGCGGCACGCTCGAGGCCAGCCTCGCCGATCCGGTCACCGGCGCGCTGCGCGACGACGACCAGATCCTCATCAAGTACCACGGCAGCTACCAGCAGGACGACCGCGACCTGCGCGAGGAGCGCCGCGTCGCCAAACTGGAGCCGGCCTACAGCTTCATGATCCGCACCCGCACGCCCGGCGGCGTGCTGACGCCGAAGCAGTGGTTGCAGCTCGACGGCGTGGCGAACGACTTCGCCGAGCGCGGCCTGCGCATCACCACCCGCCAGGCCTTGCAGTTCCACGGCGTCATCAAGCGCGAGCTCAAACGCACGATGCAGGCCATCAATGCCGCGCTGATCGACACCCTCGCCGCCTGCGGCGACGTCAACCGCAACGTCGCGGTCGCGGCCAACCCGCTTTTGTCCGCCGTGCACGCCACGGTCTACGCGCAGGCGGCGGCGCTCTCCGAACACCTGCTGCCGAACACCCGCGCCTACTACGAGATCTGGCTGGACGAGGAGCGCGTGGCCGGCGGCGACCCGGCGGCCGAGCCGATCTATGGCAGCACCTACCTGCCGCGCAAGTTCAAGATCGGCTTCGCCATCCCACCGACCAACGACGTCGATGTGTTCGCCCAGGACCTCGGCTTCGTCGCCCACTTGGACGGCGACGTGCTCACCGGCTACACCGTGCTGGTGGGCGGCGGCATGGGCAGCACGCACGGCGACGCCGAGACCTACCCGCGCCTCGCCGATCCGCTGGGCTTCATCACGCCCGAACAGCTGATCCCGGTCGCCACCGCCGTCGTCACCGCCCAGCGCGACCTCGGCAACCGCACGGTGCGCAAGCATGCGAGGCTGAAGTACACCATCGACCGCGTCGGCCTCGACGCTTTCCGCCGTGAAGTGGAGGAACGCAGCGGCGTCCAACTTGCACCACCGAAGCCCCTGGCCTTCACCCACAACGGCGACCGCTTCGGCTGGGTCGAGGGCGAGGACGGCCGCGCGCATCTCACCTTGCGCATCACCGCCGGCCGCGTGCAGGACGGCGACGCCGGGCCATGGCAGAGCGGCCTGCGCGCCATCGCCCAGACCCTGCTCGAAGCCGGGGAAGGCGAATTCCGCCTGACACCGAACCAGAACCTGGTCATCGCCGGGCTCTCGCCGGCCGGGCGAGCGAGGGTCGATGCCCTCGTCACCACCTGGGGCCTCGACCACTTCCGCCGCAGCACACCCTTGGCCTTGAACGCGCTGGCCTGCGTCGCCCTGCCGACCTGCGGCCTCGCCATGGCCGAGGCCGAGCGCTACCTGCCGCGGCTGCTGGAACGGGTCGAACACCTGCTCGACCGCCACGGCCTGCGCACAAGCCCGATCCACTTGCGCATCAGCGGCTGCCCGAACGGCTGCTCGCGACCCTTCCTCGGCGAGATCGCCCTGGTGGGCAAGGCACCCGGCCGCTACAACCTGATGCTCGGTGCCGACCATCGCGGCGCGCGACTGAACGCGCTGTACCGCGAGAACGTCGACGAGGCGCAGATCCTCGAAGCACTCGATCCCCTGCTGGCCGACTATGCCGCACGGCGCGGCGAGGACGAGCGCTTCGGCGACTTCCTCGTGCGCAGCGGCGTCGTCGCGCCGAAGCCGGGCCCGATCCCGCTGGTGCTGGCATGAGTGCGGAGGTCACGCTGGCCGAGGCCTGGGCCGACGATGCCGCGCTCGACGCCCTGGACGCCTGGCTGGAATCCCAGGACGCCGAGGCCCGCATCGCCTGGGCGCTGGCGAACACGCCGGGTCGCGCGGTGCTCTCGACCAGCTTCGGCGCGCAGTCGGCCGCCGTGCTGCACCTCGTCACGCGGCAGGCGCCGGAGCTGCCGGTGGTGCTGGTCGATACCGGCTACCTGTTCCCCGAGACCTACCGCTTCGCCGATGAACTCACCCGACGCCTGGCGCTGAACCTGCACGTCGCCCGCGCCGAGGACTCCCCGGCATGGTTCGAGGCCCGCCACGGCAAGCTCTGGGAGCAGGGCATCGAGGGCATCGAGCGCTACAACCGCCTGCGCAAGGTCGAGCCGATGCAGGCCATGCTCGAACGGCTCGGTGCCGGGCTGTGGATCGCCGGCCTGCGCCGCGAGCAATCCCGCGGCCGCCTGCGGCGCCGGGTGCTGGAGCGCGCCGGCCCGCGCTGGAAGCTGCATCCGGTCGTCGACTGGAGCGATCGCGACGTCGGCCTCTACCTCAAGACCCATGCCCTGCCCTTCCATCCGCTGTGGGCGCAGGGCTACATCTCGATCGGCGACACCCACAGCACGCGCCCGCTGTGGGCCGCCGGGGATGCGGAATCCACCCGCTTCGCCGGGCTGAAGCGCGAGTGCGGGCTGCACGAACCGCTGCCCTGATCGCGCGCGGCGCGGCCTCAGCTCGTGATCGCCTGGCCCAGATCGGCCCAGGCCGGTGGCGTGGGCCAGGCCGCTTCCTGGTGGCCGGCCAGCACGCGCTGCAGGTCGTGGCGGTCGAGTTGCGGGGCGAGGTGGTGGAACAGTTCGAGGGCGTAGCGGCGCAGCACGCGCTCCTTCGGCACCACCGCCCAGGTCGTGCATTCGGGCAGCACCGCGGGGGCCGGCAGCACCACCAGGTCGGCGTCGGCCACCGCGCTCACCGCCATCTCGGCGAGGATGCCGACGCCGAGGCCGGCGCGGACATAGGTCTTGATCAGGTCGGCGTCGTGCGCGGTCATCGCCACGGTCGGGCCCAGGCCGGCATCGCTGAAGGCGCGGCGCAGCGAGCTCTCCGGCTGGCTGCTGCTGTGGTAGCTGACCAGCGGATGCTGGCTGAGCTCCTCCAGCGTCGGCGCGCGACCCAGGGACGCCAGCGGATGCCCTTTCCGCACCACCACCACCCGCCGCCAGCGGTACAGCGGGATCGCGTGGCCGCCGGCGGGGGCAGCGCCGACGCTGCTGACGATGGCCACATCGGCATTGCCCTTGGCCAGGTGCGGCAGCACGTCGTTGTCGGCCAGCGACTGCAACTGCACGCCGACCTGCGGGTACTCGCGGCTCAAGGCGCCGATCGCCGCCGGCAGCACGAAGCGCGCCTGGGTGTGGGTGGTGGCGAGGTGCAGCTGCCCGGCCCGGTCGCCGCGCCGGTTGGCGGCGTAGGCGCGGATGTTGGCGGCCTCGGCCAGCGCCCGGCGGGCATGGGCGAGGACCACCTCGCCGGCCTCGGTCAGCGCCTCCAGGCTGCGCCCCTTGCGCTGGAACAGCAGGAAGCCGAGCTCATCCTCCAGCGCCTTCAGCTGCTTGGAAATGCCGGGCTGGGTGGCGTGCACCTTCTCGGCGGCCTGGGTGATGTTCAGGCCGGCATCGACGATGGCGATCAGGTAGCGGAGCTGGGTCAGGGTCATGGGCGGGGAGCCGGGAACGGAGGCACCGCTGGAAGGCGGCGACGCGGGCCGGCAAACTTGGATACATTCATCGCGATGAAACGATAAATCCGTCGGGCCGTCCAGTGCCTCCTGATCACCGGAGTTCATGAGCACCCGCCCAACCGGCATTTCCCGTCCCGCGAGCGCCCGGCCTAGCGTGGCCTGTCCAACCCTCCGTCCCGTCCCCGCTCGCCGCCCGCCCGCCCGTCCCCGCCCGCCCATGTCCGCTCCGCTGTTCCCCGCCTTCCTCGACCTTGCCGGCCGCCGCGTGCTGCTGGTGGGCGGCGGCGTGGTGGCGCGGAGGAAGGCCGAGGCTCTGCTGGAATCGGGCGCCGAGGTGGTGGTCGGTGCCCCGGCCCTGGTGCCGGAACTCGCCCGCGCGGTGGCCGAGGGACGCCTCACCCATCGCGCCGGCCCTTTCAGCCCCGACTGGCTGGACGGTGCCTGGCTGGTGATCGCCGCCACCGACGACGCCGCGGTCAACGCCCGCGTCGCCCGCGAGGCGGAGGCCCGGCGCATCTGGGCCAACGTCGTCGACGACACGCCGCGCTGCACCTTCCAGGTGCCGGCGCGCGTCGAGCGCGGCCCGCTCCAGGTCGCGATCAGCAGCCGTGGCGAGGCGCCGATGCTCGCCCGCTGGCTGCGCGAGCAGCTCGAAACCGAACTCGATCCCACGCTCGGCGCGTTGGCGGCCTGGCTGGGCGGCAAGCGCGAGGCGCTGCGCCAGCGTTTCCCCGACGCCACGCGCCGGCGGCAGGTGATCGAAGCCCTGATCCGCGGGCCGGCCGCCGATGCGCTGCGCAGCGGCGACATCGACGGCGCCGAGCACGCGTTCGAGGCGGCCCTCGCCGAGGACGCCACGCCGCGCGGCCGCGTCATCCTCGTCGGCGCCGGCCCCGGCGACCCCGGCCTGCTCACCCTGCGTGGCCTGCGGGCGTTGAACCAGGCCGACGTGGTGCTGCACGACCGCCTCGTGAGCCGCGAGGTGCTGGCCCTCGCCCGCCGCGACGCCGAGAAGATCGAAGTCGCCAAGGAGGCCGGCACCCACCACACCACCCAGCAGCGCATCCACGAACTGCTGATCGAACATGCCCGGGCCGGGAAAACCGTCGTGCGGCTGAAGGGCGGCGATCCCTTCGTGTTCGGCCGCGGCGGCGAGGAACTCCAGGCCCTTCGCGCGGCCGGCATCCCCTACGAAGTCGTGCCCGGCATCACCGCCGCCCTCGCCTGCGGCGCCTACGCCGGCATCCCGCTGACGCACCGCGAGCACGCGCAGTCCGTCCGCCTCGTCACGGCCCACTGCCGCAATTCCATCGACACCCTGGACTGGATCGCGCTCGCGCAGGAGCGGCAGACCCTCGCGGTGTACATGGGCGTGCAGGGCCTCGACACGATCCGCGACCGCCTGCTCGAACATGGCCGTTCGCCCACCACGCCCTTCGCCCTGGTCGAGAACGGCAGCCGCGCGAACCAGCGCGTGGTGCTCGGCACCTTGGCCGCACTCCCCGAACGCGCCGCCGCCGAGCAGGTGCGTTCGCCGGCCCTGCTGATCCTCGGCGAGGTGGCCGCACTGGCGAAGGACCTGCACTGGTTCGGCGCGCCGCCGAGTTCGCCGCCCGTAATGCTCTCCCCACCTGCACCCACCGCCGCGACGCTCACGCTTGCCGCGTGACGACGCACTCGTTCCTCTTTCCCCTCCACTCTTTCCTCTTTCCCCTCCACTCTTTCCTCGTCCAGCGAGACCCGCCATGGCCCTCCACGACTCCATCCTCGACACCATCGGCCGCACGCCCATCGTCAAGCTGCAGCGCATCGCGCCGAAGCACGTCGATCTCCACGTCAAGATCGAAGCCTTCAACCCCGGCGGTTCGGTGAAGGACCGTCTCGCCATCGCCATCGTGCTCGACGCCGAGCAGAAGGGCCTGCTGAAGCCCGGCGACACCATCGTCGAAGCCACCTCCGGCAACACCGGCGTGGCCCTGGCGATGGTCGCCGCGGCGCGCGGCTACCGGTTCGTCGCGGTGATGACGGAGACCTTCTCGGTCGAGCGCCGCAAGCTGATGCGCGCCTACGGCGCCAAGGTGATCCTGACCCCGGCCGCCGAGCGCGGCAGCGGCATGGTGCGGAAAGCGCGGGAACTGGCCGAGAAGCACGGCTGGTTCCTCGCCCGCCAGTTCGAGAACGAGGCCAACCCGGCCTGGCACCGCAACACCACCGGCCCGGAGATCCTGCAGGACTTCGTCGGCAGGCGACTCGACTACTTCGTTTCCGGCTGGGGCACCGGCGGCACCCTGACGGGCGTGGGCCAGACGCTCAAGCTGGCGCGGCCGAACGTCGAGATCGTCACCTCCGAACCGGCGGTGGCGCAGCTGCTGGCCGGCAAGGAGTGGCAGCCGCACAAGATCCAGGGTTGGACGCCGGACTTCGTGCCGGCGGTGCTCGACCGCTCGGTGGTCGACCGCAATATCCCGATCGACGACCTCACCGCCCGCGACACCGCGCGCCGGCTCGCCGCGGAAGAAGGCATTTTCGTCGGGATCTCCGCCGGCGCGACGCTGGCGGCGGCGCTGAAGGTCGCCGAGGACGCAGCCGCGGGCTCGGTGATCCTCGCCATGCTGCCGGACACCGGCGAGCGCTACCTCAGCACCATCCTGTTCGAGGGCGTCAACGAAGGCTCGGACGACGAGTGGCTGGCCTCGCTGGAGGCGCCGGTGGCCACCGGCAAGGCCGCCTGAGGACCCCGGCATCGCGCCCGGGACGTGATGCCGAAAAATCATATCGCTTCATCGCGATGAAAGGATGACATGGCGGCGACGCCGGCCTAGAGTGCAGCCCACACCATCGCCGGCCGCCGCACAGGCCGGGTGGTCCACCGGAGCCCACCATGCCCCTCGCCGCCGCCCCCGAACGCCTCGACGAGCCGGTCTGCCCGCCCCCCCGGCGCAGCGCCACCGCCCGCATCCCGCTCGCCGAGGGCGTCCTCGGTGCCACCCTCGCCCTGCGACGCGCCGGAGTCCAGCGCGTCAACCTGCGCTGGCGCCTGGTCGGTGCCTCCGCGGCACCCGTGCATGCCGTGCTCGGCGGCATTTCCGCCACCCGCCACGTCGCGGCCGTCGAAGAGGGCGAACCCGAGGGCTGGTGGCAGGCGCAGGTGGGCCCGGGCCGCAGCCTCGACCTCGCCCACTGCCGGGTGCTCGGCTTCGACTGGGTCGGCCGCGACGGCAGCCTCGACGCGCCGATCGGCAGCGCCGACCAGGCCGATGCGTTGGCCGTGCTGCTCGACCACCTCGGCATCGCAAGGCTCGCCTCCATCGTCGGCGCGAGCTACGGCGCGATGGTCGGGCTGGCCTTCGCCGAACGCCATCCCCACCTCGTCGAGCGCCTCGTCGCCATCAGCGGCGCCGACCGCGCCGATCCCTACGCCTCGGCCTGGCGCGCCCTGCAGCGGCGTGTGCTCGAACTCGGCCGCGACCGGCCGGAAGCCGTCGCCCTCGCCCGCCAGTTCGCGATGCTGAGCTACCGCACGCCGGAGGAATTCGCGCAGCGCTTCGATGCCGAGCCGACCTGGGACGGCGACCGCCTGCGCTGCGCCGCCGAGGATTACCTGGACGCCGCCGGCTCGCGCTTCGCCGCGGTGTTCAGTCCGATCGCCTTGCGCCGGCTGTCGGAGTCCATCGACCAGCACCGCGTCGATCCTTCGCGCATCCACACACCGACCACCGTCATCGCCGTCGAGCAGGACCGGCTGGTCCCGCTCGAGGACCTGCGCCGCCTGTCCCGCCAGCTCGCCGGCCCGACTCGGTTCGAGGTGATCCGTTCGATCTACGGCCACGACGCCTTCCTGAAGGAGCCCGAGCAGATCGGCCGCTTGCTGACCTTTGCCCTCAACCCACAGGTCCACGCATGAGACACCCTGTGTCAACCCCCCGTGGTTTTGAGCAGGATTTGCAGTCCGCCGTGGCGAGCGGGGTCGTAGGGTTGGCGGTCAGTCCATGCACGCCAGATGACGCGCAGCCAGGCCCGGGCCAGGATGCGTATGGCGTGCGGGTGATCGCAGCCGCGCGCCTTGGCTCTGGCGTAGACGGCGGCCGCCCAACCGCTGGCGTGGCGGGAGTTGTCGGCCAGGCAGGTCAGCGCGCTGCGCAGTCGGTGGTTGCAGGCCCATCGGAAGGTCACGGCCTTGGACTTGCCCGACGCATAGGTCACCGGCGCGACGCCCGCCTCGGCGGCCAGATGCTCGTCGGAATCGAAGCGCTCGCGCACGCTGCCCAGTTCGGCCAGGATCTGCGCCGCACAGATGCGGCCGGCGCGCGGGAAGCTCATCAGGATGCGGCCGTCGTCGTGGCTGGCGACGTGATGCTCGATGCGACTGCTGAGCAAGCGGATCTGTTCGACCACACGGGCCAGTGTGCGCGCCAGGGCGAGGGCCAGCTCGCCTTTGGCTTCGACCTCCATCTCGCCCAAGGGGACCTGCGGGGCCTGATGCAGCCGTTCCAGCAATTCTTCGCTGCTGCGTCGCCCGCTGTAGCCGTGTTGCGCGCAGAAGGCGGCCATGCGCTTGGGGCCGAGCCGGCGGGCCGATTCTGGCGTGGGGTAGCGCTGGATGAAGTCCAGCGCGATGGGCGAATCGACCTCCGCAAAGATCTCGGCGGCGCCGCTCCAGAAGGACTGCAGCAGGCTGCGCAACTGGTTGGCGAGCTGCACGCGGGTGGCCACCAGGTCGTCGCGGCCACGCACCAGCGCGCGCAGCGCGCGGATGTCGTCGGACTGCGCCTGCAACGGCTTGAAGCGATGGCCATCGGTGCGCAGCAGGTCCGCCAGCAGGAAGGCATCGGAGGCGTCGCTCTTGCCGCCGTGGCTCCGGTAGCGCGGCCGCGTGGCTTTGACCACGTTGGGATGGATGGGAACCACGGCGAAGCCGGCCTCCATCAGCGCATCGACGAGCAGGCCCGACGGGCGCTCGATGGCGATGGCATGCGCGCCCACGGCGCGCAGCCGCCGCATCAACTCGGCAAGCCCCGGCGCGTCGTGTGCGACCTCCAACTGCAAGCGGACACCGGCGTGCTCATCGATGACGCACACCACATGGTTTTGGCTGGCCCAGTCCAGCCCGGCAAAGACAGTACTCATGGACAGCCTCCTGATCGTTGCGGTATGACTTGCCGTGCCGGAAGCCCGTGCGGGTCGCTCACTGATCGGCGCTCACACCTCAAGGTCAGTGCGGCGCAACACCCTGTAGCCCGTCTTGGGCTTCCGGCACCCCACAGGCCGCGGGTCTCATGCGGGCCGTCGAGCGGCCAGCGCGCGTGGCGGTCACTGCGGGGGCACGGAAGTCACAACCTCTCTCTGAAGCGAACGACGAATCAAATCAAGACGCAGTGCGGCGGTGCCGAACACGGGTTGCCCACCGCGTCGGCCGGCCGGTTCGTCGCAAGCGCCGACCGGCCGCCGCCGTGGA
This sequence comes from Lysobacteraceae bacterium, assembly GCA_018333835.1. Taxonomy (GTDB): domain Bacteria; phylum Pseudomonadota; class Gammaproteobacteria; order Xanthomonadales; family Xanthomonadaceae; genus Silanimonas. The sequence continues at coordinate 58 of JAGXSL010000116.1, read as the reverse complement.
CAACCCTGCACCGTGTGCTGCCTCCGGTCATGGCAGAAGGGAAGGTAGTCCAGTGAGC